>NZ_CP012712.1:2815000-3130000 GCF_001295365.1 Parageobacillus thermoglucosidasius
ACAAACTGCTGGGTTGGCGCCCGCTCGGCCTGCGCTTCTTCGACAAGATGAATGATTTTCGCAATCGTTGTGTCTTCTACGCGCTTTGTCACCCGTACTTCAAGGGCGCCATCTTCGTTCATCGTTCCCGCATATACTTCATCGCCGACGTTTTTGGCGACTGGCATCGATTCGCCGGTAATCGCCGCTTCGTTAACCAACGACTCCCCGCGAAGCACAACGCCGTCCATCGCGATTTTTTGCCCCGGCTTCACAAGAATCGTATCGCCGACAACGACATCTTCCACATCCACTTCATACTCTTTGCCATCCCGAAGCACGGTCGCTTTTTTCGGAGCGATATCCATGAGCCGCTGAAGCGAACGGCGCGCCGTATCCATGGAATAGCGCTCGAGCGCTTCACTGATCGCAAACAGGAAGACGACAACCGCTCCTTCTTTCCATTCTCCGATGCACGCCGCCCCAATGACAGCGATCGTCATTAAAGTGTTCATATCAAATTGAAGCCGCACAAGATTGGCAAGTCCTGTTTTTAACAAAGAATAACCGCCAATGATGATGCTTGCCGCAAATAACAAAATGGTGGCAATATGCCGTTCCCCCATCGCATAAGCAGACACATAGCCAGCAAGAAGAAAGAAAGCCGATATCAGCGCGATGACGTTTGTTTTCTTTTTCCAAAACGGTTCTGCCTTTTGGTCTTTTCGCTCCGTTTCCGGAATAACGGCAATCCTGTCAAACGCTCCCGCTTTTTCAAGTTCTTCGATCGACGCTTCGCCGATGACCGTCAGTGTCGCCGCACCGAAATTGACTTTGGCATCTTTCACCGTCGCAATCGCCTTCACATTTTTTTCAAACGTTGCTGCGCAATTGGCGCATGAAAGTCCTTGAAGACGGTACACTTGTTTATTTTCCATCGCTTTCTTCCCCCTCTTTGCTGTGGACAAGCGCTAAAGCAACAAGCTGTTCGACATGGTCGTCTTTCAACGAATAAAACACCAGTTTTCCTTCTTTGCGATGCTTGGCAATGCCCATATCGCGCAAAAGCCGCAAATGGTGAGAAGCGGTCGCGACCGTGCAGCCGATAATCGTCGCAACATCACAGACGCACAGCTCTTTTTCAAGCATTAACGCATACGTAATTTTTAAGCGCGTCGCATCGGCGAGCGCTTTAAATAGCTGTTCCACCCCGTTAATTTCATTGATGCGCTGCCGGACAGCATCCACTTTTTCTGCATTAATGGAAAATACTTCACATACATCATTTGCCATTTTGCCACCTTCATTCAAATATTTGTTTGAATATAGTATATTTTTTCTGAATCAACGTGTCAATTTATTCAAACAACCATTTGAATATTTTTCAATTAAAAAAGGGAATCATTGCGATTCCCTTCTATTACTCCACACCCCCGCGGGCTTTTTCAAGCAGATGATGATCGTTGAGCCACTTTTCGACATGCGTATATGTTTCTTTCCACGACAGAGTAAAAGTATCACCATCGCTTTGCAAAAACTCGATATCCACCGCCCTTACTACTTTAGGGCTATCTAGCTCTAGCATTGTGCTTGCCGATTCTTCCATTAAATCAGCTTTTAACGCTTCCACAAATGAATCAATTTGCTGCGGCTCAATGATCGTCAATGTTTTATCGCCTGTCTCTAGATGGCGGAAGGTGACTTGGCGAATCGGCGAATATCCTTGATCGCGGAGCAATAAATAATAATTTTTCTTATACTCTTTTGATTCTAAAATCGGTTTATAATAGGAAAAATACGCTTTGCTTGGCACATTATACTGGCGGATCATCCGTTTGCCATCTTTTAGCACATAGCCGATCACCACTTGTCGCTGATCGGTTAACCGCGACGGTCTTGGCTGGTCTTTGATTAACTGCCGGTGAAATGCATAGACGGCGCGAATGTTCCCTTTTTCCTTTAAAAACTGGTTTTCTTGCTCAAACGACATGTACGAACGTTCACCATTGTTAATAAAATCATAGACGGAACTGCCAAAATAGACTTGGCGGACATCCTCAAGCGCTGGCAGCCGTTTTTCATATCCGGTGATATCAAGATGAAGCAAAAAGCCAATGGCCACCATCGCAGCGGCAAAATAAACATATCCTTTCCATTTATAAAAAACGCGCCACGTTTTCTCAATAACCATTTCAGCAATGAAAAAGCCCAACAATGAGAATGTGATATATCCGAACAAAATCCAAGCAAACTGATTTTGTGTAACACCGAAATAAAAACCGCCGAGAAGCATGGTGCAAAAAGCGACGCCGTACTTAAAGAGCGGGCGGAGCACCGGAAACGCCAGCGCCTGTGTCGCCGCTTCGCTAGGCCGTTTTTGGTACAGCCAAATCGCGAAAATAAGGAACAAAATGATCAAAAAAAGATACACAAGCGATTCCCCTGCTGTCAACGATTCTACACTGAGATTGAAATAGCGGTAAAAAGGTACGATTTCCTCTAAATTTTTTGATAAATAATAATCGGCCGAGAAACCAACTAATAAAAACGAAGTATTGGTCAATAACAAAACCGTGATGCTTGCCGGGAATAAAAACAAAATGTAAGTAAAGACGATTTGCAATGTCGACATGCCTGTCACCATGCCGACAAAAACAGAAGCGGCAAAAACAAACAGTTCCATAACGATCGTTTCCCACATCCAGCGGATGATGTCCCCAATCGTCAGCGGCACGGAAAGGCTTAATCCGTAGCGGCAAACGATGACAAGCAATGTAATAAGCACGATTGGCCCAATAATAAGCAACATTCCAAACACGGCCTGCTGGCAAAACAGCTCGGCCCGCTGGACAGGCAAACTATGCATAAAATCAGATGATTGTTTTCCTTGCATATAACGAAATAACAGTGCGGCCAATAACACTGGCAACGTAAAAACGATCATCGTTTGAAACGGTGCGGAAATGCTGTATAAGCTTTCCCATTCCGGATAGTGTCCACTGTCTTCCTGCTGGGAGTAAGCCATCAATAATTGCAGCGGAATGGCGGCAAACCACAGCAAGAAATGCACGATGCCTATCCAGCTGACGCTGCGAAGATTTTGCACTAAAATCCCGCGATTAAACGATAATATTTTCAATGGCATAGCCGGCATCCCCCATTTCGTAAATGAAAATTTCTTCAAGCGTAAGCGGCAAGATATCAAAAATAAGCGGCTGAAACGGCTGAATATGGGAAATAATTTCTTGCTTTTCGCCGCGCACAATAAGAAGCAGGACGCTGCCGCGCTCCTCTTTGTAAACGATATTAAGCTGCTCGGCAAATTGCTTTGGAATTCCATTGCGAAAAGCAACTTGAATTTTATGGATATCGGTTTTCATCACATCCAGTTCTTTTTCAAACAGCATTTCACCGCTGTGTAAAACGCCGATGCAGTCGCAAAGATCTTCCATCTCCCGCAGGTTATGCGAAGAAATGACCACTGTCATTTCCCGCTCAGCAACTTCTTGAACAATAATGTTTTTTACTTTTTGCCGAATGACGGCATCGAGTCCATCCAGCGGCTCATCCATGATAAGCACGTCCGGCATTGTGGAAAAGGCGAGCCAAAACGCGGCCTGGCGCTGCATTCCCTTCGAAAACTGATGAATTTTTTTGCGCGGGTCAAGCAAAAATAGTTCTTGTAATTTCGTAAACCGCTCCCGATGAAAGGACGGATAGATGCTTTCGTAGAACGCAGCCATTTGCTCGATTGTCGTGTTCGGAAAAAAGTATACGTGATCCGGCAAAAACAAGATTCGCTGTTTTATTCTTGGATTTTCCCATACCTCTTCCCCGTCAATGAGCACCGTGCCGTGATCAGGACGAATAATCCCGGCCATCATCTTCAGCAATGTCGTTTTCCCGGCGCCATTGGAGCCAAGCAGTCCGTAAATTCTTCCTTTTTGCACCGTCATATTCACTCCGTGAACCGCTTGAAAACGGTCAAACGTTTTTGTGACATTCGTCAAATGAATCATTTGTTTTTCCTCCTCTCTCCCCTTGTTCCGCTTGTTCGATCCATTGCAACACTTCTTCTTTTGCCACCCCTAAAAAAAGCGCTTCAGCAGCCAGACGGACGATATCGCGGCGAATCGCTTCGATTTTTTCCTCGCTTGCTGTTTTTGGCTGCGGAGAAACGAAGTTGCCCTTTCCCGGAATCGAATAAATAAACCCTTGGTGTTCTAATTCCCGATACGCTTTTTGAATTGTGTTCGGGTTGATCGTCAACTGTTTGGCAAGCATGCGCACCGATGGCAGCTGTTCATTGGGTTTCCATATTTCGTGGATGATCATTTCTTTCATTTTTTCGACAAGCTGTTCGTAAATCGGCTGGCGGCTGCGGAAATCTAGCTCAAACATACCCCCTCCTCCTTTCATTATCTGTACCAACCGTACTATTAATAATAGTACACTTGTAACAGATAAACTGCAAGTGTTTTTTATAAAAAATGTAACGCAAGGCATGATATTCCTTGCGTTACGAATATGTCTGCACAAACAGACCGTCCCCTTCCAGCCATTCAGCAATAAAGACATCCTGATGCGATGTCACGCCATAGGCACGCAATTGCTCATTAAGCCATTGTTCATCTTTGCCAAGTTCCTGCAATTCGTCACGAAGCAGCTCGCCATCGCGGATAAGCGTTACCGGAACATGGACAGGATGCGGCGGCAATTGAAAATCTTCCCGCGTCGTTTTTTGATATTTTGCTTTTTTCAGGACGCTGATTGTTCCGTTTGTCTCTAAATAGCAAAAAGCGACCTCCCGCAGTGAAAACGTTTCGTTTTGCCGCAGCAGGCTTTGCAGCTGATTGAGCGTCATCCGGCTTTTTTTCAATGCTTTATCATCAATGATTCCATTGCGGATTAATACCGTCGGCTCTCCTTCGCTAAAGCGCCGGAACGAGAGATATTTTTGACTCATGTATTCGACAAGCAACAATAGCGCTCCCCATAATGATATCGAATAGACGATATACCACAGATGGATATGGTTATCATATAGAGCGTTTCCTAACAGTTCTCCTAATACGAGCGCCGAAATAAATGTAAATGGGCTTATTTGATGGATCAGTTTTTTACCTGCCACTTTTACAACAAGAAATAACAGTATAAATCCTGTCACAAGCTCCACTGTTAAATGCAGCCATTTCATTTATTGCCACCCTCCTGGTTGCGGTTCGCTAGTTTCATTATGAGCGTCAATGTGCTAAATTATGTCATAGCTAAATTTTTCCACCAGAAAGGAAAAATGGTCGGGCGGACGCCACTCTTTTTTCAACGATAAAAACTATTTTTCCGATCCATTCTTGCCGTATAATAATATAATGTGGAACTTTCGCGGATAGGAGATATTGTATGGGTGCTTATATCAACCAGCACGTGTTAAACAATTTGTTTTATATTTTGGTAAGCGTGTTTGTTTTTTACTTTATTTATGATCATGGCGAGATATTTAAAAAGCGAACATCCTATAGAAACGCCCTTCTCACTGCCTGCATGGGGTTTCCCATCATTTTATGCATGAAGTTTCCTATTTATATTGATGAACAGTGCGTCCATGATTTCCGCCAAATTCCTTTTCTGATCGGCACGCTGTACGGCGGGGGGATCGTTGGCTTTATTTTGCTGCTGATTTTATTGGCTGCTCGTTCTCTGATTTACGGGTTTGAATATATTACGGCAATTGTGTATATGACGATGTTGATTGCCACAGCTCTCATGGCGCCAACCTTCCATGCATTAAAACGTTCCAACAAGCTGTCGATGTCAGTCTGGCTGACCTTTTTTCTGGCGGTTCTCGTCACGCTTCTCGCCATCATCATCGCTGATTTTCCTGTGACGCATTCTTATATTGTTTATTTCATTTTGCTTCCTCCGATTGGGATGCTGTTTATCGTGTACATTATTGAAACATTAAAAGAGGCAATGATCATGCGCTCCAAACTTGTTAAAATCGAGAAAATGGAAGTGGTCAGCCAGCTCGCCGCCAGCATTTCGCATGAAATTCGCAATCCATTAACCGTTGTTAAAGGATTTATTCAATTATTAAAAACCCCTTCACTTCCGCAAAATACAAAAGACCGGTACATTCAAATCGCTTTAGATGAAATTAACCGGGCGGAAGCGATTATTAACGATTATTTAACATTTGCCAAACCAACATCTGACAAAGTGGAATGCCTCATGGTCAATGAAGAATTGCAAAAGGTTGTACAAATGTTGGCGCCAATGGCTCATATGAACTCGATTGAAATCGTTAAAAAGCTGGAACCCGGCGCAATTGTTGGAAACATTCAATACTTTCAACAATGTTTTTTGAATTTACTCAAAAACAGCATCGAAGCCATGCCAAACGGAGGGACATTGACGATTTCGTCCCGCTTGCATGGCAATCATGTCATCATAACGATTAAAGACACCGGCGTGGGAATGACGGCGGAACAAGTGAACCGGTTTGGCGAACCATACTTTAGCACCAAAGATAAAGGAACCGGCCTTGGCACCATGGTGGCAGTCAAGACGATACAAGCAATGCAAGGAAAGCTGCATATCGAAAGTGAAGTAAATAAAGGAACTACATTAACGATTACGTTCCCTAAAGCTGCGGACTAATAAAAAAGAGGGCTGTCTGCCCTCTTTTTCATTTGCATAAAATAATCCGCCTTCTTTTAAGCCACTCTTCTTTGCCCTTCACCACCGCTCCTCTCGCGCACATTTGTGATGTCCCTGCTTGTTCCGTCAACCATCCATATTAATTATCAAGTCGGCTGCGAGAGCTGCTTCTCTTTTTTTGAAGATAGCAAAAAAACGGTCGCAATCACGCAAACGGCTCCGATGGCCTGAAACAGGCTAAACGGGACATGCAAAAAAGCAATCGAGGCGATGATGGAAGACAGCGGTTCAACGCTGGATAATACGCTCGATTCAGCCGGTGATAAGTAGCGGATGCTTTCGACAAATAATAAAAAGGCAAATAAAGTGCCAAATACAACCACAAACAAGATAAGCAGCCACGTCTCCTCATCCCAGCGCACCGCTTCCGGTAGCGGAAAAGGAGGAAAAACGAGACACATGCCTCCCCCTCCGATGACCATTCCCCAGCCGACAATGATAATCGAATCCCACTTTTTCAGCATCTGCGCTGAAGATAACGTATAAAATGCCAAGGCAATCCCGGAAAGAATTCCCCAACCGACGGAGGCCAATGGCACTTTTAATTCTCCGGTGGAGCCGTTTGTAATTAAGAGAAAAGTTCCCAAAAGAGCCAATATAACCGCAAGCATTACCTCTTTCGCCGGGCGATGCCTTTTCGCCACTATGTCGTATAACACGACATAGACAGGAGCTAAATATTGCAATAATGTCGCGATAGCGGCATTGCCCGTGGCGATCGACGCAAAATAGGTATATTGCACTCCAAGCATGCCGATCAATCCAAACAACAATAAGCGTACGATACTTTTTCCATCTCTCCAGATCGAAAATATAGTCATCCATTTGCATACAGCAAACAACAGCAGCGCGCTTCCCGCCATCATCATTCGCACAACGACAAGCCATTGTGCGGTTATTTGCTTTTCCTGAAATAACACTTGCGCCGCTATTCCCGATAATCCCCAAAGCGCCGCGCCAGTGATAACCATCATTAATCCTTTGGCTCGGTTAGAAACTTGAACGGTCATGATTCTCCCCTTCTTTTGGCTGGCGTTGATGGATAGGAGGCATAACGGCAATAAACACCCCTATGATAATCAGCAATCCGCCTAAATAAAACGAAGCGGTTATCTGTTCCTGTAAAAACAAAAAGCCAAACACAGCGCCGACGAGCGGCTGAAAAAAGAAAAATAATGAGCCAATCCCGGCATCCATCATTTCCATTCCTTTATTCCAGAGAAAAAACGCCCCAGCGGTCGAAATAATCCCAAGGTAAAGGACCCCAAATACGACGATCATGTCGGGAAGAGAGACAAATGGTTCATGCAGCTCCCACAGCATAACCGGAGTAGTGAATAATAAGGCAAACAAAATAGCATATGTCGTGATCACCAATGCCGAAAAGCGAGCCGAAGCCACTTTCACGTACACCGATAAAAGCGCCCATGTCAGCGCCGCCCCAACGAGCATCATATTTCCCGAAAATGACTGCCCTCCGCGATCGTCCAAACCGATGACGATGACAACCCCGATGGAAGCCAGCAAAAGAGCGACCGCTTTTTTCAAGGTGATCGGCTCATTTAAGACAAATCTGGCAAACAAAACAATAAACGCCGGCGTTGCCGACGTGATTAACGCCCCTGTATGTGCATCGGATAATTTTGTTCCGGTAAATTGCAATGATATCGAAACAAAATAACCGATAAAACCGATCCACCCTAGCAAAAGCCAATCCTGTTTGCGAATGGATAGCCTCATTTTCGTTTTATGCTCGTGAAATTTCAATACCCCGAATAAAACAATAAACGCGATGGCATAGCGAAGCCACACTAGCGTAAACGGCGGGATGAAATCAAGGACATATTTGCTGACAACATACATTCCACCCCAAATACTGGCTGCTAGTGATAAAAAGAAGGAGCCGAACAACGTATTTTTCATTGAAGACAATCCTCCAGCTTCATAGAGGGTAAAACATCCTCCCTAGGAAGAAGCACGGCGATTAAGCCGCTTTTTTCTCTCCTTATTCGCCATTTTTTTATAACTATTCATTTTATTCCATTGTATCAGATGATCGCCAAATGTACATTATATTTTTTGTATATTACGAATGTTTTAAAAAAGAATAGACATTCCGCTTTTGGAAAAAATAGTGGTGAGATTGGCCACTCTCTTAAAGAAAGGGATCTGTTGTGAATAGCACTCCGTTAAATACCATTCAATTAATTTGCATGTTTATGTTATTCATCGGGCTAATGAATCACGTCATCGTCGTCCCGCTGCTATTAGACGCAGCCGGCCGTGATGCATGGATTTCGACAATCATTGCCCTTGGCGTATTGCCATTATGGCTTCCACTCTTGTATTTTATCATGAAACAATCCAAGCAAATGAATTTGTTTTTATGGTTAAAAACAGAATTTAACAGCGCCATTGCATATTTCGTCGCCATTCTTGGAAGTTTATTATTACTGGTGATCAGCTATGTGACACTCAGCGACACGGTTACGTTTACTACTACTACTTACTTAACGCGCTCACCTGATTGGGCCATTTTGTTCATTTTAACCGTCATGTGCTTTTATAACGCCTACTATGGCATACCATCCATTGCAAAGACAGCTGTCATCCTTTTACCATTCGCTTTTCTTTTTGGGATTTTAGTGGCGATCGCGACGGCGCCGCACAAAGATTATTCCTTATTAAAGCCAATCATGGCGAATGGCTTTGCCCCTGTTTTCAAAGGAATGATTTATGCCGGTGCCGGATGTATGGAAATTTTTCTTATTTTGTTTTTGCAACATCATCTTCAAGCCCGTTTTTCTTTTAAAACGCTGTTCATCATTAGTTTTCTCGCAGCAAGTTTAAGCATTGGCCCGACGATTGGCGCGATCATGGAATTCGGGCCGAAAGAAGCGATGGACTTGCGTTACCCGGCCTTTGAAGGATGGCGGTTAATCAGCTTGGGAACATATATTGAATATCTTGATTTTCTTGCCGTTTATCAATGGATGGCCGGAGCGTTTATCCGAATTTCCCTGGCTACTGCGCTTATACCAGAGCTGTTTCATATAACGAACAAAAAAACGCGATTATGGATGTTAATCATAATTTATATCACCGTTTTCTTATTATCATTGATTCCGATCAGCGACGATAAATTTTTAAGCTTATTATATCAATTGGTTTTGCCGTTTTCATTATTGCTCATTTTTTTTCTCTCTTTATTCGTTGGGATGTTGTCACTCATTACATATGTCAAAAAGAGGAGAGCATAATCATGCCAATTCCTATTAGAGCCCCGCAAAACAGAAATAACGCCAATGATCATAGCAGTTTGGAGACGCTCATCATTTCCGAGCAAACTTTGCGCGATCATTTTTCTCGTTGTAAAGATGTCGCAATTCTTACTGCGACGATTCAACCCGACGAAACCGCTAGCAGCGCGCTCACCTTAGTGTTCGCCTATTGCGAGGAGCTGTGTGACACCCAACAGATGAGACAAGTGATATTTCCGATGTTTCACGAAATGTGCCGTCAATATCCTTGCCATTCCGTGGATGAAATTGAAGCAAACAAACTGCTGCCAATGGAGTTGCTTGGAAAAGAAGTGCTTATCGATGATCTGGACTATCATCTCTTTAGCGGCGATTTATTAGTCTATTTTCAGAAAGCCGATGTTTTATATTCCCTCACGCTTGCCAATCCGCCGAACCGCGATCCGGAAGAACCAAATACGGAGGTATCCATCCGCGGTCCGAAAGATGGCTTTATTGAGGAAATTTCGAAAAACGTCGCACTCATCCGCAAGCGGATAAAATCTTATAAGCTCTGCTACGAACAATTTATCGTCGGAACAAGAAGCCAAACAAGAGTGGGATTAATGTATATCGATGACATCGCAAATCGCGAAATGATTCATGAAGTGAAAAAAAGAATTTTGCAGTTAAATATTGATTCCATTATGAGCACCAATCAGTTGGAAGAACTGATTGGCGATAAACGTTTCTCGCTGTTTCCTTTGTTTGCCTACACAGGACGCCCAGATTTTGCGGCAAATAGTTTATTGAATGGAAGATTTGTCATCTTGATAGACGGGGCGCCCACCGTCATCATCGGTCCGGGAAACTTAATGTTTTTGCTGAATACATCGGAAGATAACGTTACAACACCTATCTTTGTCGTTTTTCAGAGACTCCTTCGCTTCATGGGAATTTCGTTGGCTATTTATTTGCCCGGATTTTGGACCGCCTTATTATCGTTCCATCCTGGAGAAATACCATTCACTCTCTTAGGAACAGTTGTGCTGTCCAGACAGGGAGTGCCGCTGCCTGTCCCACTGGAAATGTTTATCATGGTCGTGTTATTCGAAATCTTTAAAGAAGCGGGCATGCGCCTGCCGTTAGCGATCGGGCAAACGTTATCAGTTGTCGGCGGATTGATTATCGGACAATCAGCGGTCAACGCTGGCTTATTTACACCGGGAAGCCTTGTCGTTGCCGCCATTTCCGTTATCGCTGCGTTTACGTTAGTGAATCAAAATTTGTCAGGAACTGTGACGTTATTGCGTTTTATTGTTTTAGCTGCTTCTTCTGTATTAGGGTTATTTGGGTTTATCGCTTCTTTATTTTTCCTTTTGACATATGTAGTGAATTTAAAAACATTTGGAATCCCGTATCTTACTCCGCTCTCTCCTCCAACCATGGATATTTTCAAAATCTTAATTCCGAATGGCTGGAAAATATTCAAAAAAAGAGCGGGATTGGTAAAACCGAAAGATGATACCCCAAGGGGGGAAGCAAATTGAAACGCAAAACAGCCTTTCCCTTGATCCTCTCTATCTTTTTGTTGGCAGGATGCTGGGGAGCACAAAATATTGATCATCTTTTTTATGTTGGTGTTATCGGTGTTGATTATAAGGATGATCAGTTTATCGTTTATGTGGCCCTCACTAGCTTTACCGGATTAGCGAAAGTCGAGAGCGGAGGCGCCAAGGAAAAATCGGGCATTGCCGTTGGAAAAGCCAAAGGCGAAACGTTTAATATCGCCACCGATAATCTGTATTCTTCTATTCAACGAATGGTGTCATGGGCGCATGTGAAAAGTATTGTGTTTACAAAAAGAGCCTTGAAGAAAGTAGTATTAGAAGACGTCTTAGACGTTTTAGACCGATATAACGAAATCAGGAATACAATATGGGTGTATGCGACAGATGAACCGTTAACTAAACTTTTCTTTAGTTCCGCACCAATTTTGCATACATCCCCATACTATTCTTTATTAGCCAGTCCTGAAGAGAGTTTTCAGCAAAGTTCATTTATTCGGCCGATCCGCTTAAATCGCTTTGTAGCTGACATCCATGAGCCTTCCAAAACAGGGCAACTTCCCTATCTCAACATTGCGGCACACAATTGGCAGGAAGATGAAGAAAAAAAGCTGATGTTAAATTTAAAAGGAATGTGCTTTATAAACGATTATGAACTTCAAAAATGTTTTGATCGCTCTAAGTTGCTTGGAATGAGATGGCTGGAAAAAGAAAAAAGCAGGGTCACTATTTATGTGAAAAAAAGCAATAAAGTAGCCGCATCGATCACCGTTCTTCATCCGGAGTCAAAAATTTCCTACCAACGTAACGGAAATACTCCCGTATTTAACATAGACGTATCCATCAGTGGGAATGTGATTGAGTTAAGGGAAAAGTTAACGGAAAAACAGCTAATCCGCCTAGCGCAAAAAACAGTAGAAGAGGAAATAAGAAGCCTCTACAAATTAGGGTTAAAATACAATATCGATATCCTTAACCTTTCGGAAACGTTGTACCGCCAAAACCCAAAAGATTGGAAGAAGTTTTCCAAAAACGGAAAGATTCCATTAACAGATGAAACGTTAAAAAAGATTAACGTCAAAATCTCCATTAATACATCTGGAAAGGAAAAATTGCGGTGACAACACATATCATCATCTTTTGCCGCTCCATCAATCAAAAATGCTGTTTATAAAAAATTTTTTATTGCAACCATCATCCAATGGGCTATAATGGAAACAAAGAATAAATGGTTCCCTTCGCGTCAAGCGGAGGGGATTTTTTTTGAAGACGATAAGGGGGATGGAGAAATGCAAGTAAACGTCCAACGTGTCGCGGGAGTGCAAACAACCGTATATCCTATCTTAATCGCCATTAGTGTGGGGCATCTGTTGAACGACTCGATGCAAGCGGTCATTCCGGCATTGTTTCCGATTTTAGAAACATCGATGAATTTATCGTACACCCAAATCGGCTGGATCGCGTTTACCTTAAATATGACTTCCTCGGTGATGCAACCGGTTGTCGGCTTTTTTACGGACCGGACCCCTTCTCCTTACTTTCTTCCGCTTGGGATGGCATCAAGCTTGCTTGGCATGATAGGACTTGCGTTTGCACCGCATTTCTTCTTTGTCTTATTATCCGTCTTGTTTGTTGGGTTTGGCTCAGCGATTTTTCATCCGGAAGGCTCACGCGTTGTATATTTTGCTGCAGGGACGAGAAGAGGATTTGCCCAATCTATTTACCAAGTGGGCGGGAATACGGGAAATGCCCTTGCTCCACTATTTACGGCACTCATTTTTGTCCCGTTTGGGCAAAAAGGCGCCGTTTGGTTCACCATGATTGCTGCGCTGGGCATCGTTCTTTTGTTTCGTGTGTCGCGATGGTATTCGCTCCGTCTTAAAGAATACGGAACGATGCAGAAACAAGGCAAATCAGGAAAAAGCGGTGTGAAAAACCACCGAAATATTATGTTCGCCTTAACACTATTAATTTTTGTAGTGTTTGCGCGGTCATGGTACTCTGCCGGAATTTCTAATTATTATCAATTTTATTTAATGAAACACTATCATGTGCCGATTCAAGAAGCACAAGTTTATTTGTTTGTGTTTATGATCGCCGGAGCCATCGGCACATTTGTAGGCGGACCGCTGGCGGATCGGTTCGGAAAACGAAATTTAATGTTATTTTCGACGCTCGGCACGGCACCGTTTTCCCTCATGCTTCCATATCTTCCGCTTGTATGGGTGCTGCCTGTCGTTTTTCTTGCTGGGTTCATTTTATCATTAAGTTTTTCCACATTTGTCGTGTATGCCCAAGAACTGCTTCCCGGAAATGTCGGCATGGCGTCGGGGCTGATCGTCGGCCTTGCGTTTGGGATGGGAGCGCTCGGAGCCGTTGTTCTTGGAAAAATTGCTGACTTATATAATTTGAATATTCTTATGATATTGTGCAGTTTTCTCCCGCTGTTTGGGGCGCTCACATGGTGGCTGCCGAAAGAAAAATCGTCCGCTTCCCAATAGGCGCGAAAAGGCTGTCTTCGCTAAAAAACGAAGACAGCCTTCATACATTTGAAACATTCATCGGACAATGTCCATGTTACCATTATTCGCGGTGTACAGAACATGACGGATTGAATTGGCCTGCTCTTACTTCGCCTCTTGCACTTCCTCGAAATAGTCTTTATAAAACCCGCCGATTTTCCCGGTGTTATCAATAATAAAATAAAATTCTTCTGTTTCGTTTTTCACTTCATATGTTTTCCCTGGCGTCAGCACATGGTCAACGATATATTTTTCCGCGTTTGTATGTACACATTTCACTTTTTTTAACGTTGGGCGGTTCAACCAAGTGTAATGAATCATGTTCCACTCTCCTTTGCCTGTCCTCATACTATTCCCATTTTAGCGGCATTTCGATGTGGACGCAATATGCCTCGGCGATATCCTTTTGCTTTTTTGTATCTCAGACATTCGGCCATCGTGCCGACAGATATCTTTTCTGCCTGCAATCCCCTTCTTTTGCCATCATGCCAAAACAAACGGAACGCGACAGTTAGCGGATTTTCTTGACGTATTTTTGGTACAGTCCGTATAAAATCGCCGCTTTATATGTTTCAATTTTTTTCCTTTCCATAGGATGCCAACGAATTCCCGCCTCTTTTAATTGTTGGACGAGCCATCCTTTCGAGCCGAAGTAAGCCATCAAACTCTCCCCCTTTTTGTTACTTCTCTTCATGTATATACGTGAAAATGGAAAAACAGAACGAAAAAGCGAAGCATAGCCAATGATCCCGATCTGGTTTTTTCCGGCTAACTTTCTTTCCGGGAAGCAGCGCGTTTTTCGCGAACTTTCTCAAGCTATAAGAAAAACCACCCTTTCCACTGGGAAAAGGTGGTTATCATGTTTAGGAAGAAGACGGAGCGTTTCGTTTTTTCCCTTTTAAGAAAAACGATAAAATCAGCGCGAGAAACGCGAGCCCTGTCGCGACAAAAAACGCGTCGTTAATGCCTTCTATCGCGGAACGTTGCTGCACGATGCCGTATAAAAGCTGTGCGATTGCTTCATCACTTGGAATCGCTTGTTTTAGCTGCGCTACTATATCTGCAAAAAATGGATTATTTTCCGTCATCACGTTGCGATAACTTTCTGCATGGAACTTCGAACGGTTTGACATCACCGTAACGAGAAATGCCGTGCCAAGCGAAGCGGCGACTTGCCGCAATGTATTTGCCATCGCCGTGCCATGGCTGTATAAATGGCGCGGCAATGCGTTAAGCCCTTCCGTCATAATCGGCATTCCTAACATCGACATGCCAAACATGCGGAAAATGTATAACATCAAAATATGGCTATATGGCGTATCCATCGTCAGCTTGCTGAACTCCCATGTGGTCACGACCGTAATGACAAGACCGACTATCGCAAGCATCCGCGCGCCAATGCGGTCAAAGATCCAGCCGGCAATCGGCGACATGATGGCCATCACAATTGCGCCGGGCAAGAGCAGCAAACCGGCGTCCAGCGGCGTAAAGCCGCGTAAGTTTTGCAAATAGACCGGAAGCAGCACCATCGCCGCAAACAGCGCCATATTGATGACACAGCCAATAATGGTCGATAATGTAAAGACATTATATTTAAACACGCGAAAGTTTAAAATTGGGTTTTCGACTGTCAATGAACGCCACGTAAATAAAATCAGGAATACGGCGCCGATGATAATCGACACGACAACGTTCGTTTGCCCCCAGCCGTTGCTTCCCGCTTCGCTAAATCCGTATAGCACGCCGCCAAAACCGATCGTCGAATAAATCGCTCCGCGCAGATCCAATGTCGGAGCATCTGTTCTCGATGTATCTTTTAGCCAAAGAAAAGCGAGCACAATATCAATAATCGCAATCGGCAATACGACATAGAATAAGAGGCGCCATGAATAGTGTTCAACGATCCATCCGGATAATGTCGGGCCGACGGCCGGCGCAAACATCATGGCGATCCCGACCGTTCCCATCGCAACTCCGCGTTTTTCTGGCGGAAAAATATTTAACATAATGACCATCATTAATTGCATAATAATTCCTGCACCGATCGCTTGGATAAGGCGGCCGGTCAGCATGATGGCGAAAGAAGGGGCGGCCGAACAAATAAAGGTGCCGATTGCAAAAAATGCCATCCCCGAAAGAAACAATTTTTTCGCAGGAAACTTGGCAATCAAAAAAGGGCTGATCGGAATCAATACGCCGTTAATGAGCATGTATCCTGTAACAAGCCACTGAATCGTCGACGTTTCCACGTTAAAATCATTCATCATATGCGGAAGCGCGACGTTAATGAGCGTCTGATTCAAAATCGCCACAAATGCTCCAAGCATAATGGTAGCCACTACTTTAGCCCGACTGTCGCCAATGTTTTCTAATCCCGCTTGGCGCGGAGGCGCTGCCGTCAAAGCAGATCCCTCGCGGCGATTTGCAACAGCTATGTTCGAACGTTCTGCTTTTTCCGCATCGTGCGGGACGGGCGCGTTTTTCCGTCTTCTTGCCATCACATTCATCATGGCGAGAACGAAAATGGAAAATATAATATAACTCGTTAAAAACGTTGACATAGCCAATCACCTACTTATGAATGCGAACAGTGACGTTCATTCCTGGCACTAGCTCCGCCCCGTTATCATCGTCAATCGAAATCGTCACCGGAATGACTTGCGTCACTTTCGTATAATTGCCCGTATTATTGGAACTTGGCAATAGGCTAAACGTATTGGCAGTCGCATATCCAAGCTTCTCTACTTTCCCCGTAAACTTGCGGTCTGGAAAGGCGTCCACATAAATATCGACATCTTGGCCAACTTTGACATCTTCAATATCAGTTTCTTCGATGTTTGCCGTCACCCATAAATCGTCTAAATCATAACCGCGCGCCAATGTCATTCCCGCTGGGACAAACGAATTTTGAACAGCACTTTGTTGGACGATCGTCATATGATGCGGAACGGTGATCGGAATGTTATGTTTTCCGTCGGATACTTCACCGATTTGGTCACCGCTATTAAACGTTTTGCCAATGTTTCCTGACCAGCTTGTTAATTTTCCAGAATATGGAGAAGAAATCGAAATGGCTTGCCCATCGATGCGAGCATTGTCTGTTTTTATATAATTGGTTACTTCATTGACATAATAATAAGCAGCAAAACCGCCGCCAACAAGTAAAATGAGCACGATAATATTTAGCACAATTAATCTTTTTACGTTCACTTTTTTATTCCTCCCCTAATAAAATATTTTTCATCTTTTGCTGGAGCGAAAGAAGCTGCAAAATTTCCTCCGCATCAATAGTTTGCTCGATTTTCCGCAGCCGCTGCAAAAGGATAGATTCGTGATTAAACGCTTCTTTGATCGTCTGTCTGCCTTTATCCGTCAAACTTAATATCACAGCACGGCGGTCTTCTTTCGACGTCTCCCGTGCCACCAACCCGGCGCTGACAAGACGGTCGACCGTACTGCTGACATTGCTGTTGCTTAAATTTAATTTTTCCGCCAGATCGTTCAAGCGGATATTTTCTCTTTTCCATAACGTGTACAGAATCATCAGCTGCACTTCTGTAATGCCAACCCGGGCCGCATCTTCGCGGGCGAGCCGGCACAGCGCTTTTTGCATTCGAAACACCGAATACATAATTTCACGCCCAAGCGTTTCCACAAACTTCCCCCCTCATTATGTATGATAGAAATAATTCCAACACGAATTATTTCTATGCGAAATACAATTATAACATGCTTATGTGATAAATCAACTATATTGTTTCGCCTTTGATAAAAAGGCATGAGAAAAGCCGGTCTCCTAAAGAGACCGGCTTTTCCATTCTCCTTCACTCATCGCCGCATTTGCCGTTGGTTGAATGCAGTTTCTCAACCACACTCCACCAGGTGGGTGTTCGCAGAAACGTTCCTGTCGTCCTCAAACCTACCAAAGTAGGGAGGCATGACATTCCCGTTTCGATATAGAACTCCCTTTCTATTGCCATCGGTTGAAACTTCATTCTTCAACGCACAATGCAGCAGATGATTTTTGGTGATTATTATAATACAAAATCTTTTTTCGTTTTGCAAGTGGACGTCTTTTTCATTTTTCCACAATATCTTTAAACTGGATACACGCCATGTTTCCTTTCCGAGAACATTATATATTTGGACATGTACGCAGCAAAACGGCGGATTAGTTCATCGCGCAAATGGTTTGGCGCGATAATGCCGTCTACGACCATTTCCGACGCAAGCCGGTAAATATCGATATCACGGCGGTATTCTTCACGTTTTTGTTCGACAAAAGCCGCGCGCTCTTCTTCTGGCAACTCCGCAATTTTATTAGCATAGACGGCGTTGACGGCTGCTTCCGGTCCCATGACGGCGATTTGCGCGTTTGGAAACGCCAAGCAACAATCCGGTTCAAACGCCGGCCCGGCCATCGCATACAACCCGGCGCCGTATGCTTTGCGCACGATGATCGAGATTTTCGGCACGGTCGCTTCCGACATCGCCGAAATCATTTTCGCTCCGTGGCGGATGATGCCGGCACGCTCCACTTTCGTACCGATCATAAAACCTGGAATGTCGGCTAAAAAGAGAAGCGGAATGTTAAACGCATCGCAAAGGGTGATAAATCTCGCCGCTTTGTCGGCGGAATCATGGAACAAGACGCCGCCTTTGATGCGTGGCTGGTTGGCGATAATGCCGATCGGCTGGCCGTTTAAACGGGCCAGCCCGGTGATGATTTCCGGCGCAAACAGCTTCTTAATTTCGCAAAACGAGTCTTCGTCGATCAAGCGCTCGATGAGATCGTACATATTAAACGGGGCGTTTTGGTTCGCCGGAAGAATATCTTCAATCGTTTTTTCAAACGCTTTTGGCGGCTTCGCCTCCACTACTGGCGGCTTCTCGCTGTAATTGGCCGGAAAATAGGATAGATAGCGGCGGGCATAGGCAATCGCCTCTTCTTCTGTTTTCACCAGCACATCCCCGCATCCGGAAATCGTGCAATGCATGCGGGCGCCGCCCATTTCTTCGAGCGTTACTTTTTCCCCAATCACCATTTCCGCCATGCGCGGCGAGCCTAAATACATCGAGGCGTTTCCTTCCACCATAATGACAATATCGCAAAACGCCGGAATATAAGCCCCGCCAGCTGCAGACGGCCCAAACAAGAGGCAGACTTGCGGCACTTTTCCTGATAATTTGACTTGATTGTAAAAAATGCGGCCCGCGCCGCGCCGGCCTGGGAACATTTCAATTTGGTCCGTGATGCGCGCCCCCGCCGAGTCGACGAGATAAAGAATCGGGCAGCGCAGTTTGTCCGCTGTTTCTTGAATGCGAATAATTTTTTCCACAGTCCGGGCTCCCCAAGACCCCGCTTTCACCGTTGAATCGTTCGCCATCACGCATACCGTCTGGCCGTTGATTTTTCCGACCCCTGTCACCACGCCATCAGCAGGAAGCCCATCGGCAAGGCAGTTGGCAAAGAGCGCGTCCTCAAATTCAAGCCCGTCATCCAATAACAATTTTAAGCGGTCGCGGACAAACAGCTTTCCTTGCGCCGCGTTTTTTTCGTGATATTTTGCTGCCCCTCCGCGTTTAATTTGTTTGACTCGCTCCTGCAATTGTTCTGTAAGTGTTCCGTTTTGTTTGTTCACCACATCGTTCGTTTGCATGTTTCCTCCCCCCTATTCCCCTTTGTAGATCGGTTTTCGTTTTTCTTTAAACGCTTGCAATCCTTCCAGGCGGTCTTTTGTTGGAATGGTCACCTCATATGCCATTTGCTCAAGACGCAAGCCAGTCGCCAAATCGACATCGAACCCGCGGTTGACCGCCAGTTTCGCCTGTTTTACGGCGATTGGCGCGTTGGCGGCGATTTGCCCGGCAATCTCAAGCGCTTTCTCCATTAATTGCGCGCGCGGCACCGCGTATTCGACAAGGCCGATTTGCTCTGCTTCTTTGGCGGCAATACGCTTGGCAGTAAAAATCAATTCCTTCGCTTTTCCGATTCCAATCAAACGCGGAAGCCGCTGCGTTCCGCCTGCGCCCGGAATGATTCCAAGCGATGTTTCTGTAAGGCCAAATTGCGCCGTATCTGCAGCAATGCGAATATCGCAGGCAAGAGCAAGCTCCAGCCCACCGCCAAACGCAGAGCCGTTTAATACGGCGATGACCGGATGCGGCAGCTGCTCTATCTTATTGATCGTTTCACGAATGAGAGCGACCGTTTTTCGTACTTCCGTTTCACTCATGCCGGCGCGCTCTTTTAAATCCGCTCCGGCGCAAAACGTTTTGTCTCCGGTTCCCGTTATGATGACAACGCGAACGCCCTTATCAAAGGCAAGATCATCAAGAAGCCCGGACAACTCATTTAAGAGCGTAAGCGACAGCGCGTTTGCTGCTTCTGGGCGATTTAACATTACAAGTGCAATTCCATTTTCAAGCGATTCGCATGAAACGAATGATGGCATCGTATTTCCCCCTTTGATTACCGTGCAACTGTTTGCAAATACCGGCTAGAAAGCGGACGGCCGATTGTGTCCCGGATGAACAATGCTGCAGCCGTTAATCGTTCGACATCAATTCCGGTGGCAATGCCCATGCCGTGAAGCATATAGACTAAATCGTCAGTCGCTACATTCCCCGATGCGCCCGGCGCATACGGACAGCCTCCTAATCCGCCAAGCGAACTGTCAAATGTTGTGATCCCCATTTCTAACGAAACGAGAATATTGGCCAATGCCGTCCCCCTTGTATCATGAAAATGCATTGCCAGCTTTTCTTTTGGAAAACGCTGCAAAACAGCTTCAAGCAATTCCAGCACTTGCTTTGGCGTGGCAACGCCGATCGTGTCGCCTAATGAAAGCTCATCAATTCCCATGGCAAACAACCGCTCGGAAACGCGGATGACTTGCTCGATCGCAACATTTCCTTCATATGGGCAGCCAAATGCAGTCGATACGTAGCCGCGGACCGTTTTTCCCTCTTGTTTTGCCGTTTTCACCACTTCTTCCAACACCGGAAACGTTTCTTCAATCGACTTATTAATATTTTTGCGGTTATGCGTTTCGCTCGCTGACATAAAAACCGCCACCTCGTCCACTTCTGCCGCCAGCGCTTTTTCCAATCCTTTTTGATTAGGAACGAGCGCGGCGTACGTCACTCCGGGCGCCCGTTCAATTCTCGTTGCCACTTCCAGCGCATCGGCAAGCTGCGGTACCCACTTTGGATGGACGAATGAAGTAATTTCAATATAGGTGAGTCCTGTTTGGGACAATTGATTAATCCAAGCAATTTTATCTTCGGTCGGGATTGCCGTTTTTTCATTTTGCAACCCATCGCGCGGGCCGACTTCTTTAATCATGACTTGCTTTGGCCATTTGCTCATGATCATCCACCTTCTTTATTCTAGTTCGATAAGCACATCGCCTTCGTTCACAAAGTCCCCTTCCTGTACATAGATGTGTTTGACGACTCCCGAAGACTCCGCCGCAATCGGAATTTCCATTTTCATCGACTCTAAAATGACGACATCTTGCCCTTCTCCCACTTTGTCTCCTACCGATACGGCAATTTTCCATACATTTCCCGCCATTGACGCGACTATTTGACTCATCGTGTTCTTCCTCCATTTCTTCTATTGTATCGTTGTGGTTTGCAAATATTTTTCAATGAAATTGGTCGTTGTCTCTCCCGCTTGGAACGCAGGGTGGGAAAGCACCTCTTTGAGCATGGCAATATTTGTTTTAATTCCTTCAATTTGATAGTTTTCTAAGGCTGCAAGCATGCGCTTGATCGCTTCCTGACGGTTGTTTCCTTTCGTAATAAGCTTGGCGATCATTGGATCATAAAACGGCGTGACCGTCATGCCGCTTTGCACTGCTGTTTCATTGCGCACATATTCTCCTTGAGGCAATCCAAAGACCGTGATTTTCCCTGGCGACGGCAAAAATGTTTTCGGGTCTTCCGCATAGATGCGCACTTCCACCGCATGGCCATCGCGGCGAATGTCTTCCTGTTTGTAACGAAGCGGTTTCCCGGCGGCGATGTGCAATTGCTCCTCGACTAAATCGATGCCGGTGATTTCTTCCGTTACCGGGTGTTCGACTTGCAATCTTGTATTCATTTCAAGAAAGTAAAAATTTTTTTGCTCATCGACTAAAAATTCCATCGTTCCGGCGTTCGTATAGCCGATATGTTTGGCAGCCTTGACAGCGGTTTCCCCTATTTTCCGCCGCGTTTTTTCGTCTAAAAACGGCGATGGCGCCTCTTCGACGACCTTTTGATGGCGGCGCTGAATCGAACATTCCCGTTCCCATAAATAAATGCAGTTTCCGTGTCTGTCGGCGAGAAGCTGAATCTCAATATGACGCGGATTGGCGATATACTTTTCTAAATACATTGCCCCGTCCCCGAAAAATGAAGCAGCTCTCTTTTGATTGCCAACAAATGCTTTCCGCAGTTCGTCTTCATCGCGCACGATTTGCATGCCGATGCCGCCACCGCCCGCTGAAGCTTTCAGCATAACCGGATAACCGATATGCTCGGCTGTTCGCGCCGCTTCATCGACATCTTTGAGCGGAAACGAAATGCCGGGAACGATCGGAACGCCAGCTTCTTCCATCGTTTTCCGCGCTGCAATTTTGCTTCCCATTTTCGCGATCACATCCGCTTTCGGCCCGACAAAAACAATGCCTTCTTCTTCGCAGCGGCGGACAAACTCTGGATTTTCCGACAGCAATCCGTAACCCGGATGAATGGCTTCCGCCTTCGCCATTTTTGCAACTTCGATGATTTTTTCGATATTTAAATAGCTTTCGCTCACGCGCGGCTTGCCGATAAGATACGCTTCATCAGCCAGTTGTACATGGAGCGAATCGGCATCTGCTTCCGAATAGACGGCAGCCGTTTGAATTCCCAGCTTTTTGCACGTGCGAATGACACGCGCTGCAATTTCCCCGCGATTGGCGATTAATATTTTTGTAAACATCCTGATCACCCTTTGCGTTATTATTGGGCTGCCAGGCGTGCCTTCGCGAAAGAGCGCGCTTGGCAGCAACGGTTTAATCCGTTAATCCAAGGCGTTGCTTCGCCATTTCCCGCAATTTGAATTTTTGGATTTTTCCAGATGCTGTCATCGGATACGAGTCGGTAAATTCGATATAGCGCGGAATTTTATGGCGCGAAATTTTTCCGCGGCAAAACTCGCGGATTTCTTCCGCAGTTGCCGTTTGTCCTTCTTTCAAAATAATCCATGCCATCACTTCTTCCCCATATTTTTCATCCGGCACGCCAACGACTTGGACATCCAAAATTTTTGGATGTTTGTATAAAAACTCCTCGATTTCGCGCGGATAAATATTTTCCCCGCCGCGAATAATCATATCTTTTAGCCGTCCCGTAATCCGGCAATATCCATTTTCATCCATCACTGCTAAATCGCCGGTGTGCAACCATCCGTCTTCATCAATGACTTCTTTTGTTGCTCCCGGATTTTTATAATAGCCTTTCATCACATGATAGCCGCGCGTGCACAATTCTCCTTGCACTCCTGGCGGCACCTCTTTATTCGTGCTTGGATCGACAATTTTTACTTCCACATTTGGCAGCGCACGTCCGACCGTTTCGACGCGAATATGAATCGGATCGTCCGTTCTCGTTTGCGTAATCACCGGCGATGATTCCGTTTGCCCGTACGCGATCGTAATCTCCTTCGCCCCCATTTTCTCCATGACCGCTTTCATCACTTCAATCGGGCAAGGAGAGCCAGCCATAATTCCGGTTCGAAGCGATGACAAATCGTATTTTTCAAAATCAGGGTCGTTTAATTCGGCGATAAACATTGTCGGAACTCCGTGCAGTGCGGTGCATTTTTCATCTTGAACCGTTTGCAGCACTTGCTTTGGATTAAATTCCTGAATCGGCACCATCGTCGCGCCGACCGAGACGCATGCCAGCGTACCGAGCACACATCCAAAACAATGGAAAAATGGCACGGGAATGCAAAGCCTGTCTTCTTTCGTCAGCTTCATACATTGCGCGATATTGTAAGCGTTATTGACAATGTTGTAGTGGGTGAGCATGACGCCTTTTGGGAATCCTGTTGTGCCTGAGGTGTACTGCATGTTGATGACATCATGAGGGTCAAGCGAGTCCATCTGTTCGTCAAGCTGTTCTTCCGTCACATCGTGCGCCAGCGCAAGAAGATCGTTCCACGTATACGCACCTGGATAGCGCTTATCGCCGATCACGATGACGTTTTTTAATTTTGGAAGCCGTTTTGACTGTAGTTGCCCAGGCTTACATTCACGCAACTCCGGGGCAATTTCGTAAAGAATGTCGATATAAGAGGAATCGCGATACCGCTCAATTAATAGAAGAGTGGTTGAATCCGATTGTTTTAATAAATATTCCAGCTCTGCCGCGCGGTAATTCGTATTTACCGTGACAAGCACCGCACCCATTTTTCCTGTGGCGAACTGACACGCAAGCCATTCCGGCACATTGGTCGCCCAAATCGCCACATGTTCTCCTTTTTCGATTCCTAGCCCTATAAATCCCCGCGCGACAAGGCGGCAATAATCGTCAAATTGTTTGTACGTCATTCTTAAACCGCGGTCTGCATACACCACCGCTTCATGTTCTGGATGAAGCTTTGCTTTCTCTTCCAGCAGCTTTCCCACTGTGACCGTCAGCATAAACTGCCTCCTCCCCCTTTGTCCCAATTCCTTTCTAACTATATGCTCGTTTCCCTGCATTTAGCATCCAAGTTGACGGGCGATAACGAGACGCTGAATTTCTGACGTGCCTTCTCCGATTTCCATCAGTTTGATGTCGCGTAAATGGCGCTCGACTCCATACTCTTTCATATACCCATAACCGCCGTGAATTTGAATGGCCTGATTGCAAACGCGAAAGCCCATTTCTGAAGCGAACAGTTTCGCAAACGATGCTTCTTTTGTAAACGGTTTCCCTTGATCTTTCAGCCATGCTGCCTTATACACCATATTGCGGGCCAGCTCAATTTCCATCGCCATATCGGCAAGCTTAAACTGTATTGCTTGAAATTTCGAAATAGTCTGACCGAATTGGGCGCGCTCTTTCGCATATTGAAGCGCTTTCTCAAACGCAGCTTGCGCAATACCAACCGCCAATGCGGCAATCGAAATGCGGCCGCCATCAAGTGTGTGCAAAAATTGTTTAAACCCTTTTTTCGGATCACCAAGCACGTTTTCTTTTGGCACGCGGACGTTTTCAAATACTAATTCGCACGTGTTCGAGGCGCGGACGCCCATTTTGTCGTAGTTCGAGCGAATCGTAAATCCTGGTGCATCCGTTGGAACGATAATCGCCGAAATGATATTTTTGCCGCGTTCGTCTTTTCCCGTTACCGCCGTAACAATCACTTGTCTGGAATATTGGGCGTTAGTAATCCAGCACTTTTCCCCGTTAATGACATATTCATCGCCATCCAATACCGCCGTGGTGCGCGTGCCGCCTGCATCAGATCCAGCGTTTGGTTCAGTCAAGCCAAACGCTCCCAACGTTTCCCCTTTCGCCATCGGCACAAGCCATTTTTGCTTTTGTTCTTCCGTGCCGAAGTAATAAATCGGGCTCGCTCCTAGGGAAACGGCAGCTGCATAACTCAATCCGGTTCCTCCGCATGCGCGGCCGATTTCTTCTACGGCGATCGCATATGAAATCGTATCTCCGCCAGCGCCGCCGTATTTTTCTGGAAACGGAATGCCTAAAAGTCCCAACTTGCCCATCTTCTTAAACACTTCAAAAGGGAAATGCGCTTCTTCATCCCATTTCGCCGCGTATGGCGCGATTTCCTTCTCGGCAAAATCACGAACCATCTCTTGAATCATCTTCTGTTCTTTTGTTAATGCGAAATTCATTCTCTCTCCCCCATTAGATTGATCATTTATCTTAAAACCGACTAGTCGGTTTTCATTGTGAGCAATAGAAACAGACGCCAGATACCTCTGTTTCTATTAAGACCGACTAGTTGGTTTCTTTACAAACACACACATTATTTCTCCTTCGAAAACGAATGAAACAAAGGTGAAAGCAAAAATGGAGAAATGGATGGTTTGTTCTTCATTTCTTCCTTCAGCACGGCATGCAAAATAAAATCGGCAAAATATTTTGCGATTTGCTCGATCGAAAGCGGACCTTCTGGGTTATACCATTTATATGTCCAGTTGACCATGCCGATAATTGACATGCCGGTAATTTCTACAGATAGTTCAGGACGGAATTCCCCCGCTTCGATCCCTTCGCGGATGACGCGGAAAATGATCTGTTTGAACTCGTCACGTTTCCGGTTGATCTTTTCCGAGTATTCCGGCTTTAAATATGTGCTTTCCTGATAAAAAACAGTAATATGCGGCTTATATACATGAAACACTTTAACAAACGACTGGATAATGGCATATAAGCGCTCAGTCGGGGTTGTGTAATTTTTATACGCTTCCTGCGCCTTATTCAAAGCATACGTAATAAATACGTCATGAATGTGATAAAGCAGCTCGTCTTTTGACTTAAAGTTATGGTAAAACCCGCCTTTTGACGTATCGCTTTCCGTCACAATGCGGTCAACGGTCACACCGTGATACCCATATTTTTCAAAGAGGTGAAGAGCGGTGTCAATAATTCGGTCTTTGAGCGGTTTTTCTGCCATGGAAAATCTCCTTTGCTATTTATATTACCACTATTTTCTGAAAAATAAAATATTTTTTGCTTAATTATAAAATACGGAATAATTGCCGGAATTGTCAACTGTCGTTTATCATTAATCATGTAATGAAAAAGGAAAGGAACGATACGATGGCGAAAATATTAGTGTTAAATGGCAGCTCAAGAGAAAATGGAAATACCGAACAGTTGACAGACATCATGTTGAAAGGTGTTTCTTGCACTCGCATCAATCTAAGAGACTTTTTGATTCAGCCGATCGTTGACAAGCGCCACGATCCAGCAGGATTTACGAAAGTGGACGATGATTATGAGCAAATCATTGAACTTGTTCGCCAGCATGATGTTCTTGTATTTGCGACACCCATCTATTGGTATGGAATGAGCGGACAGATGAAACAATTTATCGACCGCTGGTCACAAAGCTTGCGGGATACACGATTTTCTTTTAAAGAAGAAATGAAAAAGAAAAAAGGCTTTGTCGTGATTTGCGGCGGTGACGATCCATATATAAAAGGCCTTCCGCTTATTCAACAGTTTCAGTACATCTTCCAATTTATCGGTCTTGAATACATCGGCTATGTGATCGGGGAAGGAAACGCTCCCGGGGACGTTTTGCGTGACAACCGGGCAATCAGCCAAGCAAATTACTGGAACACTTTTTTCCGCTCGTTATAAAAATCCCTCCGTTTTATGCGGAGGGAATTTTCTTTCCTCTCCCAAAAAAGCATTCCGTCATTTTCGTGTTTCAGTCGAAATCCAGCTTTTTCTAACACGCGTTTAGAGGCGGGATTATCGTTGCCACATTCGGCACTGTTCGCTTCCGGGCCCCTTTAGGAAACAAACCCGAGAATCGTCTTAATGACTTCCGTTTCCCAGCGATGTCCGTCAAACGTATGGTTGGCTCCTTCAATCAAATGGACGGTAGCGCGGCTGCCATAGCATAATTGCTCATACAGATGGCTGACGCGATGCGGCACAACATCATCCTCCGTTCCATGAATCAGCAGCACAGGGCCGTCGTACGGCTTAGCCCGTTCAAATACGTTGATCGTTTGTAAATCTTCCAAAAACGAGCGTCCGACTAAGTTGCCCCCATGGTCAAAATAAGGAGCAGTCACATCGATATTTTCTTGCCGAATCGTCTCCGTAATCAACTCGTACATATTTCCCGCCGGCGCCATAAGAATTAATTTCGCGACATCATTCGGTCTTTCGCCAGCAACGACGCTGGCAACAAGCCCGCCCATGCTGAGACCGAGCAAGTAAATGTGCGATGGATCAATGCGCCCATCGCGTTTGACAAAGTCGACAATCGCATGCGCTTCCTCTATTTCTTTAGACACGGTCATCTCTTCAAAATCGCCGTCGCTTTCCCCGCTGCCTAAAAAGTCAAAGCGGAAGCTGGCAATTCCTTGCTTCTCAAGCGCGCGCGATATTTTTAAAAACAAGCGATGCGGCTCCAGCTTCGTGCCGGTAAATCCGTGAAACAAAATAACCGCAGGGACCTTTTCATCAAGCGATTTTTCCGGGATATGCTCCATCCCGCGCAGCGTCATGCCCCGATGAGTCAATGTTATCGCTTTTTGCACCTTGCCTCTCTCCCTCCTGATTTTTCCTACTAGATGCAATGTTCGCTATATTTGTATGCAATTCCTCTTTGGCAACAGGCAAATTTCCGCAATTTTTATACATAATCATGACGGTTTTTCCTAACCATAAAGATGGAGGTGGTTTCTTTTGGAACCGATGTTATGTCCGAGCTGCAAAACAAACCGAACCCGTTTCCATTTCATTGAGCAACATCCAAAAGCAGTAAAGCTTAACCCGCAAACTGGCGAAATTGAACAAGAATATACGAACGAGTCACTAGAACCGTTCCATCTTCCGTATCGCGGCCCGAGCTACCGCGTGCAATGCGGCACATGCGGCCTCATTGAAGATGCGGAAATGTTTGTTCAACATGCAAAAGCTTCGCAAATGAGGTGATCCATATGGCAAGCAAAAAACAAACTTCATCATCATTGGTCGACCAAAAACAACTCGTTAACGATAAGGCAAAAACGAGCAGGGAGAAAGGCGACCAACATATTCGCCGCGTCACGCCAAACGGAGCGGACGGGCAATAATATTATGGAAGGAGGGCTTACTTTCCGTTTGCTAGTAAGCCCTCCCTTTTCTTCATTCGTCCATGTCCTGAAAGAAAGTCAAGACGTTTTTTGCGGATTATTATAGACCAATATCTGCATTGCGCGCTTTTGCCAAGCGGTAGCCACTGTTCGAACCGCCTAACGATGGCCGTCTTGCCGGAAAGCGTTAAAGGAAGCGTGCTCGTTTGCTGAATCAGCGCGGCAACCCCTTCAACAGCAAAACCGTCTTGCACATGCAGAACATAAGAATTATAATACCGAAGCAGCACCGCTTTTAGCTTGCCTGCTTCATCCAAATCTCCCCAAACTTTTTGAAATCGGCGTCGTATCCAAATGATTCGCTGTCGCCGATAATAAATAATTAAACGTGGCTCTTGTTGTAGAATAGGAAAACTTGGTCATGATCATATCGTGTTAGACGATGACTCATCCCTCTCCCCTGCCTTTTTAATATTTTTGCTATGATACTTACTACATTTAACCAAAAATGGATGGAGGAAAAGCAGTGAAATTTATTGATGAACTTTATGAATATTACAAAGACCGGCTGACAGGGGACGAAGAAGATGCCGAAGTAATGACAATGTCCATTTTGGAAGAGCTCGACCGAAACGATTTGCTGCAGTTCATCCAAGAAATGAGCGATGAAGAATTAACGGGAATGGTTGGGCTTTACATACTGGAATGTTTGAAAGCAAAAATGGCGCAGGATGGCGTCGGACAAACAAAACCGCGAAATATGCTAAACATTCATTAGCAACAAAACAGGATGGCGCAGTTTGCGCCATCCTTGAAAACGATATTTATTGGAACAACTCCACATCATATCCTTCTTTCAGCAGTACTTGATGTATTTGATGAATATGTTCGCGATTTTTGGTTTCAAGCGAGAAATGAATTTCTGCCTGGCCCGGCAATACTTTTGCGCCGATGCGTTGTTGATGGATCGACATGACGTTTGCTTCCAATTCAGCGATGATGCGCAACAGCTTATTGAGCTGGCCAGGCTTATCAGAAATAACGGTCGTAAAGGTAACAAACCGTCCGGATTCGACGAGCCCTCGCTCAATAATCCGCGAAATAAGGGTGACATCGACATTGCCGCCGCTTAATATGGCGACAACTTTTTTTTCGGTAAATGGAAGTTTTTGATACAACAGCGCCGCCAGCGGACATGCCGCCGATCCCTCGACTAACAGTTTGTTCCGCTCCAGCAAATATAACATCGTCCGCGAAATTTCCGCTTCTTCAACGCAAACAACGCCGTCGACGTATTTCTCAATATATTGGTACGTGATATTTCCCGGCTTTTTTACCGCGATCCCATCGGCAATCGTATCCGAAGAAGCAATCACCACCGGTTTTTTATGGCGGAGCGCCGCCGTCATTCCTGGGCATGCGGACGATTCGACGCCATATACTTCAATCGAAGGCTTTAACTGCTTTAATGTAAACGCCACTCCGGCAAGCAGCCCGCCGCCCCCGACTGGGCATATCACCACATCGGCTTCCGGAAACTGTTCGATAATTTCTAAACCAATTGTTCCTTGTCCTGCCATCACCGCCAAATCATCAAACGGATGAACAAACGTCATGCCGCGCTGCCGCTGCAGTTCCAACGCGTACTCAAGTGAATCGTCAAACACATCGCCGTGCAAAATCACTTCTGCCCCGTATCCTTTTGTCGCTTCCACCTTGCTTAATGGCGCTCCTTTCGGCATGACAATCGTGCATGGGATGCCGATCATGCCGCTGGAATAAGCGACTCCTTGAGCGTGGTTTCCCGCCGAAGCAGCAATGACTCCGCGCTTTCGTTCCGCTTCGCTCAATGTCATAATTTTATTAAACGATCCGCGCACTTTAAATGATCCTGTCTTTTGCAAATTTTCCAACTTCATGTATACTTCATTTCCAGAAAGATTCGTAAATGTTTGCGAATATTCAAGCGGAGTTTGGTGGACAACCTTTTTCATTTTTTCCCTTGCTTCTAGAACATCATTTAATGTTAACATCGTTTTCATCACCTAACTATCGTTCATTTCAAAGCTGCTATGGATTATTATATATAAAATCATACTCTTCTGCAAATTCTATCCAAATATAATGTTTTTCATTTTCCAATAAACACGCCGCGATAACTTAACAGCTTAATGCCACGGGGAAGCCAAACAACCAATATTCGCCCCCCCTAGCGCGGAAAGCAAAAATCCTCCTACACTGCTTCAACTGAATTTCCAACCGCGGTTAATTTTATTGCCCTGAAATAGACACTTTTCATGTGCAGTTTCATAATTGATGGATAAGCAGGCTGCAGTTTTTATTGATTATTTAGAACATAGTTTAATATATACAAAAAAGCTTTATTTTTCTGCCATCGAAATTTTATCATATTATTTTGCAGCCAAAATAATTAACCTTTTGGTTTCTAAAAGTAGGCAGGCGACATAAAAGCTGGTAAGATAAAAGCAAAGCATCCATGATAGCCATGATAAAAAAGGCGCATTTTCATTGGTTGAAAGCGGAACCGACACTCATTGAGGAAATTGCAGCGTGCGGCTTCTTTATTTCTGTCACGCCGGAAGTCTGTTATCGCCAGCGCGATCGCAAGCTTTTGTCACACGTCCCAATCGGGCAATTGCTTTTGGAAACGGACGGCCCTTGGCCGTTTGCCGGGCCGCAAGAGTGTAAAACGGCTTTCTTTTCTCTATGCCGTTTATTATGATTATTTTTGGTTTCATATTTAGCACAATGTTCGATTAAATATAGTAAAATAAAATAATTGTTTCTTTTGTTTGTTTTTTGCAATCTTATTATCAGTGCAATTTTCCGGGAAAGAGGCGGTCTTTATGAAAGAAACAATGACGCGAAAAGAAAAAACCATTCAGCTGCTTCATATTTTTCTGCCTGTATTTATTACTCAAGTCGGCCAATACGCAATGAACTTTGCTGATGTCACCATGTCAGGGCACGCCAGTTCAAGCGATTTAGCCGGAGTTGCCATTGGCTCGAACTTATGGGTTCCCGTTTTTACAGGAATGAGCGGAATTTTGCTCGCTCTCACACCGATTGTCGCCCATCACCTTGGGGCAAAACGATACGAGCAAATTTCCCAGGCGGTCATCCAGGCGATATATTTAGCAATTGTCATCGCCCTCGTCATCATCGCTGGCGGCGCCGTTACCTTAAATCCGATTTTAAATGGCATGGATTTGGAAGCAAAAGTACAGCGCATCGCCCATGATTATTTAATTGCCCTTGCATTCGGCATGATTCCATTGTTTCTTTATTACGTGCTACGCTGTTTTATCGATGCCCTTGGGCAGACGAAAATCACGATGTGGATCACATTAACAGCGCTTCCTATTAACATTTTGTTTAACTATTTGCTCATTTATGGAAAATGGGGCTTTCCGGAACTCGGTGGCGTCGGATCCGGTTATGCAACGGCGATCACATATTGGTATTCCTGTTTTATCGCGATCATTGTCGTCGTCCGGTTCCGCCGGTTTGCTCGCTTTAAAATGTTCCAGCGTTTTTACCGCCCCTCTTTCGCCGCATGGAAAGAACTATTAAAAATCGGGCTGCCGATCGGTTTTGCTGTTTTTTTTGAAACGAGCATTTTCGCCGCCGTCACATTGTTAATGAGCGAGTTTCATACGACGACGATCGCCGCCCATCAAAGCGCGATGAATTTCGCTTCGTTTCTTTATATGGTCCCATTGAGCATCTCGATGGCATTAACGATCGCCGTTGGTTTCGAAGTTGGGGCGAAGCGCTACAAAGACGCGAAACAATACAGCTTTATCGGCATTGGAATGGCGGTGTCGATAGCGATCGTTACTTCGCTTTTGCTTTATTTTTTCCGCGGGGATATTGCCAAAATTTATACGGACGAACAAGATGTGTTATCGTTGACGGCGCAATTTTTGCTGTATGCGATGTTCTTTCAATTTTCCGACGCCGTAGCAGCTCCGATTCAAGGTGCGCTTAGAGGATATAAAGATGTCAACGCCACATTTTGGGCCGCTTTCGCTTCATATTGGTGCATCGGGTTGCCATTCGGTTATATACTTGCCAATTTCACCGCTTTCGGAGCGTTTGGATATTGGATCGGGCTGATTGCCGGATTAGCTTCCGGGGCAGTATTCCTCTTTTTCCGTCTCCTTTATATCCAGCGCCGCTACCGGCAAGTTTCCGTCCAATGAAAAGCGGCACTCTCCGCCGGTTGCCTTCATGACATGGCGAAAAGCAATGCGGGAACAGGGCGGATTCATTGATACGAAAAAGAGGCTGTACGAAGCCTCTTTTTCGTTATTATTCCATGCTCTCAAACGATTTCCGCTTTTTCTTACCCACATTTCTTCACGTTTCGCATGCCATCTTGAGGACCGAGCTAATGGAAAGAGCGCACAAATGGCAATATTAATCTTTTCGTTAAAATATTTCCGCCACCGCCGCTTGGCAATGCGCTTAAGCCAATAGGTGATGCGGACACCCCTTTTTCGAAAAAACGAAGAAATGGGAAGAAGCGGTTGGCTTGCTTCTTCCCGATGATCGTTTGTTATCGATTGGACTGTTAGCACCATGTTGCGCCAACAATAATGAGTAAGATGAACAAAACAACGATAAGCACAAAACCATGGCCATAACCGTAGCCGCCGTAGCCGCAGCCACCCGAGCCATATGACATTGCATGCCCACCTCCTTACGTTAATTAGGTGATTAGTAACCCCAACCACCAATACATGCGCATCCAACAATAATCAACAAAATGAACAAAACGACGATTAGCGCAAATCCACCACCGTACGCTGCACCCATCATTGAGCACCTCCTTCATTTTTTGTACTAGTAGACTATTCATTTAGTCCATAAATGGTTAGATATTTTCATAAAAATGGGTGTTTGCTGCATGCTCCAAGCTTTCTGGCTTGGCCAACAAGCCGCCGTGGACCGAACATAACTTTATTTGCTTATCGCTGCGATCGATATAAGCAAAAACGGGCCGGTGTTCCGGCCCGTTTTTGCTATATTCCAAATGAATTCCGTTTAACGATTTTATCGTGCCATCCTTGCATCCATTTTGTTTTGGAAAAAGAAAAAATGATAAGCGCTGCCCAAATACAGCTAAACGCGTATATATGCACTTTCGTAAACGCTTCGTGAAACAAAAATATTCCAAATAATAACGTCAATGTCGGAGCAATATATTGAAGAAAGCCGAGCATCGTTAGCGAAATCCGTTTCGCCCCTTTTGCGAAATATAAGAGCGGAACGGCTGTCGCCGGCCCAGCGCCGATTAATAATAACGCCTGCCAAATAGTGATCGTCGACAGAAGTGAAGCATGATGGTGATATAAAACAAACAAATAGATCAAAGAAATCGGTGTGACGACCATTGTTTCCAGCGTCAAGCCAATCGCAGAATCAACGCTTGCCAACTTTTTCACCAGCCCGTAAATGCCGAAAGAAAAGGCAAGCGATAGCGCGACCCACGGAAATGCGCCATATTGGAATGTCATGATAAAAACGCCGATGGTGGCAAGAAAAAAGGAAATCCATTGCCATACATTGAGCCGTTCCTTTAATACCACCATTCCTAATACGACGCTCACCAGCGGATTAATATAATAACCTAAACTCGTTTCGACGACATGTCCGTGGTTGACCGCCCATATGTATACAAACCAGTTCGCGCTAATTAAAATCGCCGCTGCGCTTATTCCCCATGCTAATTTGGGCTGCTTAGCCATCAGCGAAACGAGTTTTCGCCACGACGTGATTTGCCTTGTTACAACGAGCAGCGTGACCATAAAGAAAAACGACCATATGATCCGATGGGCTAAAATTTCCAGCGCAGGGCGGGATTCTAGCATCTTCCAATAAAGCGGCAAAATTCCCCAAAGCAAATAAGAAAACGCCGTGTACAATATTCCGATTTTTTCCTCACTTATTCGATTCACTGCCCTATCCCCTTTTTATGGATTGCCTTTGTTTTACTGATTCATTATAAACATTTCTCTGTTCTTTTCCAAGAAAAACACCTGCTAGCGGCCAAACACGATGGGCAAGCGCTTTTCATGGCATCACTTTTCTTTCGTATCATTTTCTCCCCACCAGCCTTTTTTCTTAAAATATAGCGCAACAGAAATACCGAGTGTGGCCATTAACAGAAGGGCATAAACATAACCATACTTCCATTTTAGCTCTGGCATTGCTGCAAAATTCATGCCGTATACGCCAGCGATAAACGTCATCGGCATAAAAATCACGCTCACTAATGTCAATGTTTTCATAATGACATTCATATGGTCGGATTTTAATGACAGCTGTAAATCAAAAATGCCGGACAACGTTTCTTTGAACTTGTCCAATGCGGCAGTAATGCGGGAAAAACGGCCGACGACATCTTGCATATAAGGATTTGTCTCTTCATGAATATACGGAAATTTTGTATGCTGGAGCAGTTTCATCATTTCCTCTTGCGCTTCCGCGATTTGCCGAAGCTCATGAATCCGGATTTTCCAGCGATAAATACTGCGGCCAATTTCATTGGCAAACGGCGTCTGAAACACTTGTTTTTCCAGTAATTGAATGCGGTCGGCAATGTCATCAATCAGTTGTAAAAAATGACGTGTGGATACATCTAAAAAATAATACAGCACATATCCGGGATGTGACGCATGTTCACGATGATGAAGCAGTTTTTCTTTTACATGCTCAATGAATGGGTCATTTTCTTCTTCTGCATAGCTAATTATGTACTTCTCTGTAGCGATCATTTGTGTTTTCATTATCTGCAGCTGGGAGCGAACGGTAAAAAGCGAAATGAATAAGCATCGTTCATATTCATCCACCATTGGGACATCCGTTCCGCATAACAACCGCTGTTTTGCCAACGGATGAACAGACATGGTCTGCAATAGCCGCTCCAAGTCTGTTTTGGAAGCTTTCGTAAAATGCAGCCAACACGCATCTTTTCCAGCTGGCGCATAATGGTTATTCATGTCAGCTATCACGTCATTATCTAGCATCATAAACTTCCTTTCTTACGCGTTTATTTCATCACCATATAGTGTTGCGTTTTTTTCGTAAAAAAACCTTAACCGCTTTAAAAAAGCGGTTAAGGAATTCTTTCCGGCTCAATATGAACGTGCGTCGCTGCAATATTATGATGCTGTTTCATCAGGCGCTCGACTTCATCGGCAATTTCGTGGCTTTTGACCACCGTTAAATGCGGATCGACATGGATCGTTACCTCAAGGATGACATAATTCCCCAACATTCTCGCTTTGATATCCGCTACATTTTTGACCCCGTCAACAGTTGCGATTTCGTGTTTGTATGTCGTCAATATATGTTCGTCAAACCCGTCGGTTAACGCATGGGACGTTTCCATAAATACCCCCCACGCAGTTTTACAAATCATTCCTCCAATCAGCACAGCGACAAGTGGATCAAGCCACAAAAGATGAACTTGCGCTCCAGCAATTCCGACGACCGTCCCTATGCTAACAAGGGCATCGGACAAATGGTCTTTTGCGGCCGCGGCAAGCGCTTGGCTATTCGTCCGCTTCGCTAACCGCGCATTAAAAGAATATACGGCTAACATGGCAAAGGCGGAGACAATAGCGACAAACGCGGCAAGCGGTTCAGGAGCACTTTCGGCTCCGGAATGAAAAAGGGAAGAAATCCCCTCAATGATCACATCTATGCCGATTGACATCATCATGAATGCCGCTACTAGCGACGAAATATTTTCTGCCCGCGAATGGCCATACGGATGATTGTGATCACGCGGTTTTTTCGCAATTTTAATTCCGATGAGAATCGCAACAGAAGCAATAATATCGCTAAAATTATTCCATCCGTCTGCCTTGACGCCGTCAGAATGAGCAACGGAGCCGACGATCAGTTTGCTTATCGCTAATATGATATAACTTATGATACTGATCCAAGCCCCTAATTCTGCTTCCCATTTCTTTTCCACATATTTCACCAACCTAGCACTGTCCTTTTTGCATTTATAAGTGTACCAATACAAAAACGTGTGAGTCTATAGCAACAAAATTGGCTTTTGGAAGGAGTATAGAAGCAGGCAAATTTTTTCCTATTAAGGTAACTTTTTTGGATAAAACCAAACTAGCGTCAAATTGCATCATATAAAAAATCGGAGCGGCAAGATTCACCTGAATGTTTTCATGGCAAGCAGCACCGCATTGGGCACCAGCTCGGCGATCGTCTATTTCCCGTTAAACATAGTCATTGATACAAGCCGGGCTGTCTTCCCTCACATACACTACCATGAATAATGGCAAAAGGAGGAAGACAAATGTCGCTGCATTGGTATCACACGTGCTGCCGCTACCATGGCAAAGTCGTACGCATCCATGATAAATTTGGCAATGTTCATATCGGACGGATCGTCCATGTCACCCCAACTCGCGTCTATATCGCGCCAGTCGGAGCGCGAAACCTCGGCGGGTTTGGCTATGCGTTTGTTGGCTGGGGATGGGGATGGGGCTGGGGATACGGAATCGCGCTCGCCGCCATCGCCGCGATCGCATTAATTGGATTGTTTTGGTAAAAATTTTTCGGCATGATGCAAAAAGGGGTCGCTGGCAACAAGCGCAAATATTCTCCCCAACAAGCAGACAGCGAAAAAAAGGGGACATTGGATATGATGTTCTTAAAAGTCTGCTTGGGAGGGGATTTTTTATGGCAAGGAAAGGACAAACTTTTCATACTTATTCGAAGAGCGGAAACGGGAAGTCGTTCATTTAAAGTTGGAGGAATGCTGGTCTTATCGGCGGCGCCGCAAATATTTTCGAATCAAGAGCGATGCCCAGATTGCCCATGGAGCAAGAAAGTTCAACGCAGCGTTTCCGTATCATTGAAAGATCAACGGGGAGTGTGGAAGCGTAAATATTTTTCCAGTTTGGAAGAGGAAAACGCGTGTTGGAAAGCGCAGGTGGAATACCTGAAAAAGCGCCATCCAATCTGCGCGGGAAGGTGTCTAGTTTGTTGAAACATAAGATTCATTCGTACTTCGAAACGAATAACAAGAGCATTCCCCAGAGAAGGAATCATGGCAACCATAAACGTGTACGGCGATTGGGAATTCAGCCGGTGATTCGCAAAAAACATCCTTTCTACGGACAAAAAGGATCCGGGGGGCATTAATTAAGCACCGCTTTCATCGTTTTGTGGCACTAAACTATGGAGTTTCCATCCATCTGAAGCTGTAGCATTAATAACGATTCAAATTTGGGGTGTCTTATCTTATCAGTTAAGAGATTTAACTTCTTCGACTTTATAAATTTTACGCATTTTATTCCCTCTATCTTGTCACTTCCATAATCCTACAAAAGAAAGAAATTCTTGCTATAAAACAACAAATTTTGATGAATACTGTTATAATTCCCCTTTCTACGTAATTGGTGATATTAAATACTAATTTGGACTTACCATGATATCTATCTCGCCATTTTCTTCTTTAACCGTTTGCCCTAAATTTATATCTTCGTTATCTCCGACCCATTGAATTGCAATCCTTTCAATTACTTCTCCGTATCTTAAAAATTCAATCCATGTAATATCATAATGTTCTTTTATTCTTTTGTATTCTGGTTTATCTTTAATCATTAACCTCAAATATTTAGCATTTTTTTGAAATGACAGATCGAATTCATCAGCATTTGAAACATTATTGTCCCAAATACTCTCACTAATCCCATCTAAATGAATATAGCGAACATCTTTATAAGGAATTTCAATATGCTCACAGTTTTCAAATACTACATGAATTTCATCAATCCTAGCAGACTTAAACATTAAATTCCTCCTTTGCATAAAAACATCCCAAATATATTTTATACAAAATCGTATAATATTTCATGAGTTCAAAATTTCTTATTACTTTTTTCATCTAACTCTTTCAAATGACCACTCATGTAAAAATTAAACCCTTCAAACCGGTATTTACAATAAAGAAGAACAAGTTGTTCCGGAAGGACAACCATCATTGCGAAAAAAAGACAAATTCCTAAAATAATAATTATCAAATTCTGAATATCGTCAGCATTAAAACCAATGTTTAATTTTCGAAATAAAAATTGCATAACAAATAACAGCCCAACACTGCCAGCGATAATCACTGGTAAATATGATTTAATTAAATTCTCCATATTATCTCTTTGTTCTTCTTTTCTGGAGCCTTTTCTATAATGGCCTTTTATAAGCAAAATGTAGAAACAAATAAAAGTGACAATAAAAATCAGAAAACCAATTAATAGTATTATATAAGTGAAATTTAAAAGAGTATCTTTTGAAAAATGGATACCATATTTTTGAGAGCCTAAAGTAAACAAATCCATTATATAACAAATTATGCCGAACAAATTCTGAGATACTAGTATTACTACAAGATATTGTATTTTCTGACTTTTTTTATAAACCGCAGGGATTGAATATATTATTGAATATATTATTGAATATATTATTAGAATAAGAGTGATCCAAAAATGGATTGTCAATATCTTGTCTTTATTTGGGTATATACTAGCATCTGCAATTACAAAGCAAAATAAGACTTCATTTTACGCTTGAAGTGCCATTTTCATTTGTTTTAAAACCGCTTCGAATTCTTCCGAAAACATTTCCCAATAAGTGAGAAAGGGGATATGCACATCCTCGTAGTAGTTTCGAATCGCCTCTCCCCCTTTTCCCTTTAAGGAGCCTTCTAAAGAAATGAACTGTTGGATGCTTTGACGAATGTTTTTCATTTGGGCGTTTTTTCTTTGCAATTCGCTGATGATTTTGTCGATTGCCTCATGCAATCCCTGAACATCTAATACTTTCATTGCTTTCCAGAATGCCCCTGATGTTTTTTCGGATCCACCTTGTCCCTGAACATCTAATACTTTCATTGCTTTCACTCCACCTTTGGTCCGTTTTTGTAGAGTGCTTTCAAACACCCGCTTCGTTCTTAATGCGATGGGCGGGAAATGCCAGTAGCTACTTCTTCGTCTGTACGGCGCATCATTTGTACAGATTGCCGTGTATCGATTTCGTTTTGTATCAATAGTTCCTGATATGCCAAGAAAGTTTGTTGCAATGCTTGCATGAGTTCATTCAGTCTTGTAACAACGTCTAGTGCATTTTCCCCACCAAGGGAAGATGGGAAAACCGGCTCCAGAGATTGCGTCGCTCTTTCCATATTGGTAATCGATCTTTCGACTTCCTCATATACGATTTTTATTTCACCGCTCATTTTGCTTACATCCTTTTCTTCATTAATTTTGCTGCTTGAGCATCTCGGCTTGCTTTGCTTCAAGATAAGCAATGGAACTTCGCAATTCGCTGATTTCGTTTTGCAGTTGGATAATCTTGTTTCGTAATGCTTGGAGTGTATCGTCAAATTGAACATGTTCTATCACGCGGTATTGCCACAGGATGCCTGAATCCCGGAGGGAATCCAATTGTTCCGCCCTATTTCCATGTCACGTCTTTGCCGTTAATTCCGGTTTTGTACATAAATGCTCTTGTTGAAAAAATTCGGACTGGCATTGGCGAAGCTGGCTTTCGCATGTCTGCCATCTCATTAACTGCCTTTCTTTTTCTCTTAAAAGAGCGTATAAGGAAGAAAGGCTCACTGGAAGGCACTCCTTCCTTTCTCCGTTTTAAAAAGAATGGGTGGTTTAAAAGAGGGGGATAATGCTATGTGGCATATCGTGAAGATAACTGTGTAAACAAATCCCTTTTTTAGATGTATTTTCCCTATTATTTTAGCAAAAAAATCTAACTTAAGCGAATAAAGATACAATTTTTGGAAAAATATTAATAATGCGCTAATACATTTTTACTAAAAACATCCAGAGGCGGTGCTTTCTTCAGTTAAAGGGGATATATCCAACAAAATCTGCCCGAGAAAACCGGGACATCCTTCCAAATCGCGCCATATTTCCTGCGCGGCGGAAAACGCCACCTTCTTCTCTTCATCCACTTCACACCGAATCCATTTCAAACGCATTGCTTTCCTTTTTTGCGTTGATCATTCATTTTTCCGTAAACCTCATCATATTTTTTCGCCAGCTCAAAATCGGCTTTGTAAGCCCTTTTGCCCGCCAAGAAGAAATTTTGCCGGTGATTTAACTTATAATTAATGGAAATGGACAGATAATGGTTTGCTTTTTCCGAAATCGCCGCACGAATCCGGTTCTTTGCAAATAGTCTTGAAAGCGGTATTTTTTTGCAATCCATCGTTCCTCCACCAGCTTCCCGCCTTCCATTCCGCGTAAAGGGGCTTGCACTTCTTCCTCTGTTAACCGCCATGACGATTTCCTCCTTGATTTTTGTATCAAAAACGGACGGACAACATCACATATCAGTGTGAAAATATAACTACATATCGCCAAAGCCTTTTACAAATCGGCAATATTATTTCGCGAATTTCGCCAATAATAGCAAAAGAAACAAAAATATAAGGCTTCTTTTCCTCTTTGTTCAGTCTTCTGATTTTGCAAGATCCTTTTAACATATTCGAGATTATCATCAGAAAAATTCCTTGCATTTGAAATAAAATCTAGCTTGTTTCCTACGAGGATTTGCATAGCTTTTGGCACTTTTTCTTCCCATTTGTCCAGCACTTATTCCAATAGCGATCGATCCATTTGGCTTGTCCTGGGCATGAAAAATTCCGCGAATCTCCCCTGTTTATCCTGTCAAAGATTTAAAATCCCTCTCGCAAGATGTAAGTACATGTTAGCAGTACTGACCGAAGCGCCTTTTTTCTTATTTTTCCATTTGTCGTTAAGTTTCCAGCAAATAAAATTTCTTGCATCACCGATAGTTAGAGTTTTTACGGTTGTTGTTTCTCGCAAAAAACGAACAAAACCATAAAGACTTTTACGTTGATTCTGTGCATCCTTCAAGTTTTTTTATTTTCAATCCAAAATTTCGGGCATCACCAATGGTGAAAGGTTTATCGGAATGACGAGCATATTTTTCGGTTTTGTTTTAGGCAAAATAAAATACGCCCCTTCCATGTTTGGCAACATGAAAGAAGGCGTAACATTTTTAAGTATTGGTTATATCTTGCCTGTTGCATCGCCCATTTACATCTTTTTCACAATGCGGAAGTATTCTTCCAGCGTTATGTTTCTTTCGAATATCACTTTCGCCGCTTTTTTGCCGACATAGCGAAGATGCCACGGTTCATATTGGTATCCGGTGATGGCTTCTTTTCCTTTCGGATAACGAATAATAAACCCGTACTCATGAGCATGAAGGGCAACCCATTTTCCCTCTTTCGTTTCCCCAAAAGCGGTCGTCAATTGATATCCAACCGCCGGGCTTGTGATGTCCATCGCCAACCCCGTTTGATGTTCGCTCTGCCCCGGCAGCGCGACTGCATGTATCGCCTTTTCTTCCCCTTTTTCTTTTACTTCTTCCGCAAATATCATTTTTTGGCGTTCATAAGAACGATAACCGGAGACAGCTACAAGCTGAATGCCGTCTTTACGGGCAGCGGCGAATAACGCTTCAAGCGCTTTTGCCGCTTCGGCGCGCATATACCGTTTATCCACGCCCGTTTCGGAAAACGAGAATGGAACGCGCGGCACCACTAAATCATCCGGCTTATACGTAGCCGGCAGCGATTGTTCTTTGTTCACAAGCGCCAATATATTGCTTGGATTCATAATGACTTTTATGCCATTTTGCACTTCGACAATATTCCAATATTCCGGTTCAAGCAATAGCTCCAGGTCCGTAGCTGGTTTCTTTTTCTCATTTTTATCGATTGCCGCATGCCCATCAACTTTATTTATGTTGTCCGCCGCTTTCTCACTCGAAAAATGGTTTGGTTGGCTGCATCCGCTAAATAAAAAAAGCAATGCAACCGCTATCCATTGAAATAGCTGTTTCATCCTTTCACCTTTTCTCTGTTTCCGCATGGCAAAAGCCGGCACGTTCTTAGATGCGAAAAAGCTTTTCCTTTCTGTGCGCGATGCGATTGCCCCGCAGTGCTCCCAGCATCAAACATCAACGGGTTTTCCTCATATACGCATACGCACGCTTGGCGCCGATTGCGCGATTATTCTACGCGAATCGCCGTTTCCAGCGCCACTTCAATCATATCGTTAAACGTTGTTTGCCGTTCTTGTGCCGTTGTTTCTTCTCCTGTTAAAATATGGTCGCTTACCGTCAGCACAGAAAGCGCTTTTCGGCCAAATTTTGCCGCCAGCGTATACAGCGCCGCTGTTTCCATCTCAACAGCTAAAACACCGTAGCGGGCCCACGTCTCCCAGTCCGGTTCGTCATTATAAAACATGTCAGCAGTAAAGACACTTCCGACCTTTAGCGGAAGCCCTTTTTCGGCGCCGACTTCATAAGCGGTCCGCAACAAAGCAAAATTTGCTGTCGGCGCATAATCCCGCCCACGGAAAGTCAAACGGTTCATGTTCGAATCCGTGGATGCGCTCATCGCCAAAATAACGTCGCGAACGTTGACATCTTTTTGAATCGCTCCGCACGTTCCAACGCGAATGAGTGTTTGTACATGATAGCTTTGGATTAATTCATTGACATAAATCGAAATCGAAGGAACTCCCATTCCTGTCCCTTGCACAGAAATGCGGTGCCCTTTGTATGTACCTGTAAATCCAAGCATGCCGCGCACGCGATTGTAGCATGTCGCTCCTTCTAAAAATGTTTCCGCGATATATTGGGCGCGGAGCGGATCACCCGGCAGCAAAATTTTCTCAGCAATTTCTTGTTGCTTTGCTTCGATATGGATGCTCAAGCAAATTCCTCCTTCGTTCGCTAACACTTCTTTGGCAGCATATCTGCCATTTTTATCATATCACACATCCATTGGAAATGGCAGCAAAAGATCAAGCATTATTTCCGCCAATCGGCTTCGTTCATTGGAAAATATCATTTGCTTTGGATCAAGTTTTTATTTGCAATTTCAGTCATTATCATCCAATAACACATGATGCGTAAAACCTCATCGTGATGAGCATACTGAATAACAAGCTGGCGAAATCTTGCCAAATTCCTAACACTCCTGTCGCACCGTTCGGAAGGAGGCGATCACTGATGAAAAAGAAATTGGAACAAGCGGTAGAATACGCAAATAAAACAAATCCGTCATCCCGTTCCAATAACCAACCGTCCACTTCGAAAAAAGAAAAAACAAAATTTTGAGGGAGAAATTTTCTCCCTTTTCTGTTTAAGACGTTTTCGAATGGTAATCATCGCGGCGGCGCGCCAAATACTTCTCATTAATATACAGCACCTTTTTATCTTTGCTTCGCGTATATTTTTTCTCCCGTTCCTTTCGTTTGCGGACAAACCAATAACCGAAGATATACATAGGAAGGACTATCTCGATCGCTCCCGCATAAACGTATAAAAACTGTTCTGTCCATTTTATTTTCGCCAGCTGCACACCGATATCACTGAACGTGTAATAGGAAGCCGCCACAATCCCCCCGGCGATGAGCACATTGACCACATGCAAAAAAGGTATGTCCTTCCAACGAAAAAACAGCCGTTCTATCCACTCTTTTGCAAATAGCAAAACAATGACAGATACGACGCTAAGCAACATCGAAACAATCAGCGCGGCCATCACCGTTTCCCCTTCCCTTTAACATCCAATGCGAAAATTTTCCACCAATGAATCCGCCGAAACCGTACAAACTAACAATGACACAATAACAAGGGAGGAAGCTGTTATGGGCAAAAAACACCGAAACCGCATCAACGGCCAAAAAAAGAATAACCATATTCCAAAAGAAGCGTTAATTGCGGAGGAAACCGCACACGCAAAAGAACACTCCGCTGCGGGAGGACGAAAAAATGGGCCAGGCCATCACGACAACCCGGATTCATAACGATGGCCCAATCCCCTCTCCATCCCAGTTTTTTCGCCGTTTCGAGACCTAATCAGCACACATATGACGGAAACCCCTTGCAAGACAACAAGGGTTATGTGGCAGGATCGACTTCATCGAAGGATAATGTCACCACTTTCGTATAATCGCCCCGGGCGATTTCTTCTTTTGTCGCTTTTTCGTTCAGCTCTTCATCATCATCAATTCCCGGAGCGATGGTCGGAAACCCGTTATCACGTTTTTTCTTTTTCAAATGACCGCCTCCCTTCCTTTATATCCATACCCGAAATTCCCGGAAACTATTCGACTTTTTTCTCCATTATACCATCGTTTTTTTATTTTTCGGATGGAATATTTCGAATTTTTTGTTAACGGATATGAATACGGCTAACTTTTTTCCATCCTCCCGGGCATAATTTGTAATACGTTTGCCCGTTCAGTCCTTCGTCAATGAAAACGATATCTCCTGTACTCATAAAACGGGCTTGGTAGTCTTCTGGCAATAAATCAGGCACGTTAAACATGCGATAAATATGTGATAATGCTTGATGGTGATTGGCCGCGCTGATAGTCAGCCTATATACTTGCCTGTATCCTTTCGCTTGTCCAAAACTCGGCGTTTGGAATATGGTGATATCATACTCGCGCTTTATATGAAGCATTTTTTTCATAAATAAATGGACCATCGACATCGCTCCTTTTTTGCCATCTTTTTATTCAATTCATATTAGTGATAAGCGATGTCGATTCCTTTAGCAAAATAGTTGTTGTTTTGTCGAATGGATCGACCGCTTGCCAGCGATTTCGCCTCCGAGCAACTGATCAACATCGCGGATCAAAGCGGCAATATTGTCATAAGGACGGTCTATTTGCAGCATTTTTCGCAATATGCACCGAGCCTCCGCGGAAAGCGGTAATTCTTCTTCCCAGCTTTTTTCTTCCTTTGTCACCGGTTCATAAGAAGAATACAATAAAAATAGAGTAAAATGCCCTAATGCATAAAAATCGCTTTTGGCGCTTGTCTCCCTCCGGAGCTGCTTTTCAAGCACATATGTTTCCAGATGAGGAATGGGTTCTCCGAAAAAACGCGCCAACCCAAAGTCAATGATAAACACCGTGCCATCACAAAGCAAAATGTTCGGAATGCGCAAATCGCGATGCACGACGCCCTTGGCGTGAATATAAGCGACCACTTCGAGCACATCGCGGAGCAAACAAAACGATTGATGCTCGGTATACGTATGCCCTTTATCAAAAATCAATGTCTCTAACGTATCCCCTTCTTTATGCTCCATCACAAGGTGTGGAATCCCTTCTTCCACAAACGTGTCATACCATTTCGGGATTTGCGGGTGCTGAAGGCGGCGAAGAATGGCCGCTTCCCGTTGAAACAACGCGCCGCTTATGTTCCGTCTCGTCCGCCCTTGCTTGACCACAACATTCCTTCCCGTCTGCAAATCGTTTGCCAGATAAGCAATGCCATAGCTTCCCATGCCGAGCTCCTCGACAATTCGATAGCGTTGCCGAAGAAGATGGCCTTTCCGATACCGCCGTTCGAATAAACGGGCGAACGAAGAGAAAAAATAAGGCAGACGCATCGTTAGCTGCCGAAAAAGCTTGAAAAGAAGCTGCCGCTATGGTGTTTCTTTTTATAATGCTTATGGCCGTATTGGGAAGGATGGATATGCGGAGAATAATGATGCGGCGCATGATAATGGTCGCTGCTGCTGTAATGGCGTTTGTGATAATGATGATGTGACATTTTTTGGTGCAAAATCGATTTAATCCATTTTTTCAACATCGTCACCGCTCCTTTTTAACAACGTTTATTTGATTTATACGAAATAAAGCAAGCACAGGTTTCGCTTTTCCGCAAAAGAAGCGCCAGGAGGGATGGAGCCCATGGAACGAAATCGTTTTTTATCCCGGATCGTTCATCCGGTGCAATCATTGTACCGTCATTTTTTATACCGGCATCATATCCATATTGCTTCTCCACCGCTGTTGCATCAGCTTGCCGAGCAATGGGAGCGCCCGTCGCATTCCCGCATTACCGAAGAAGAAGATAAACTGGTTTCTGAAATACGGCAAAAAACAGCGCGGCATAACCGCAACAACATTACGCGGACAGCGGCCTATTGGTCGTTTTTCGAGCGTCACTCCGAAGTCCATTGGGCGCTTTTGGCGCATATCGTTTCCCGAAATGGCGGATGGAATATGACCGATTTGCAGGGAAGCGTCATTCCCCGCCTTCTTCCCGCCACATCGACTCACCCGCTGTTTTTATTTTTGGAAAGGGCGAATGCGCTGATTTTTCATGACGCTTACCCCCAGTTGCTGTTATATGAGCAAAGCAAACAACTGGAAAAACCATTATTCCATTTGCTCCCTTTATTTTCTGTTTCTTCCTTCATGAGACCGTTTTGGGAATATTTTTTTGAAACAAAAAATTCGCCAGTCATCACCGTGGCATTAATCATTAACGAACAACAGTACATTCAAAAAAGAGTGATCGAAAATCGCTTTTTTCAAGCGCGCGTGCTCAAGACAATGCCGTTTATTGCCGAGCAATGGCTCGGTTTTAACGATGTGCTCATTCCGTATAAGGATGGCCGCCACGTCCGTCTTGCCGGCACAACTATCCGCGATTTTGCCGATGTCCATCACCGCATTCATATTGGCAAAACGCTTTACAGCATATTGTTTTTCCAAAAACGGCTTGCCAAGCGCGCCTGCCAATTTGCGTCACAAACGGCGCATACCGGTTCACGTGCCGATTTTTGGCCGCAGCTGTTCTCGCCTGAAAAAACCGATTCCTTCCGCATTTACAGTCCGCGTCTGGAAGCAGTGTGGCCGGACATCCGCCATCCGTTTTCCGACCGCCGTGACTGGTTTACCGATAAAACGATCATCAAAATGATGGAAACAATCCCTGTGATAAAAGAAAAGGATATGACAACCAACTATATGCATAACATTCAAACACTAAAAATGGCCGCCTCAGCGATTCCATAATAAAACGACGAGCGGTGTCACTCGTCGCTGTCTCCGGTGTCAAGCTCCTCATCAATGATGCATTTTTCCAGTAAATAATCAAACGTAATATCCGCCAGTTCTTCTAATTCCGTCTGTGTCGGCACAAAACCGCGGCGGATCAATTCGCGATAGAAAAATTCGGCAATTTCTTCCGTATCAATGACGACTTCAATCTCCTTCACTGCATTCGCCCCCTTTGTAATGTTTTATGTGCGCTGGCACTTTTTTATGTCAAAAGAATTTGCTTATCTATGTACTAATCTTCCCTTTTAATCCAAACATTAATATGGTCAAGCGGCCAGCACCAATAAAAAAAGAACGGTTGCAAGCGTCTGCCCAATTAATGTTGCAAAAAAGCATCGCCCGCGCGCCAGCCATTCCGCACAGCAAAGCGCCACTTATCAGCATCCCTTTCCGGCATTAAGCGGGTACAAAGGAGCGGGCGCTTCCGCCAATCCAAAAACCGCTTTTGTTAACATAAGAAGACGGTTACGCCTCCTGTAAAAACTGTTCCCACAGCTCATCAAATACCGCCATGCTATCTAAGTAATCGCCGTTTAACTCTAAATATCGGCTGATTTCATGATAATCGGCTGACATTTTCGGAAACCCGTGATCCAAATATGCCCCATTCGCAAACCGAACGAACGGGTCCTCTTTTTTTCCGTTGCGAAATTTTAATACATAATGGTAAAATGAACGCGCCATTGCCCTTCATCCTCTTTCTATTTTTTCTTTGTTGCCATTTTAACGAGTTTGCGCGGTTTTGTGAAGTGCTTATTGCAACATCCCATTAATTGCTCTGCTCATTCATAATGCTTTTATGAATCCAAATCGCCGCCTGCGCCCCTTCCCCCATGGCGATCGTTACTTGTTCCGAATGAACGCCGATGTCGCCTGCCGCCCAAATATTCGGGACGTTCGTTTGCTTCGTCCGCGGATTTGTGGGAATATGCTTATTTTCTAACCGCTCCACGCCAAGCTGTTTTGCAAGCTCTGTATTGACCTGGTTATGGCCAAATGCGATAAACCCTCGCTCAGCGAAAATTTCCGTACCGTTTTGCAAACGGACGCCGCAAAACATCACCTCTTTCCCTTCCTCAACTAAAACGGATTCGATCGGTTCGCGAATGTAATGGATGCTTCGCTCGGATAACTGCTTCCGCCACTTCTCCGGCAGTTCTTCGCCATCATGATTCACATAAATAATGTCCTTTGTCCAATACAGCAATGTGATTGCCATGCTTGCCCCAGCGACGCCCGCTCCGAGCACGATCACTTTTTTGTTTGTTACTTCATATCCGTCGCAGTCCGGGCAAACGTAAATGCTCGTTCCTAAACATGGAATAAGATTAGAGATGGGCGGAATCCGGTCTTTCACTCCTGTCGCCAACAGCAGCCGTTTGCTTTCATATGTCTTTCCGCTTTTGCCAAACAGAATGAATCGCCCGCCTTTTTTCTCCGCCGCCGTTACCTCATCATCGGCAAAATGCACTCCCAAACGTTCCGCTTGTTTTCTGCCAAGCGCGCGCAGCGTTTCTCCGCTCACGCCGTCAGGCCAGCCGAGCAAATTATGATATGCGCGGCAAAGCGTGGAACGGCCGTTATTGGCATCGATTACAAGAATGCGGTGATGGTAGCGGCCGAGCTGAATCGCCGCCTGCAATCCGGCAATGCCGCCCCCGATAATGATGCATTCGTACATCGCATTTCACATCCCATCATTGTTTTTACTTTTTATTGTTCGTTACTGATTCGTATTCATTCACTTCACAAAAAAAAGCTGCCTCCGTAAAAGAGACAGCGTCACTCAACCATTAACAAACAACTTGCTGTTCTTCGGCAAAATCGATTTCAAAGCCAAGATCCTCCAGCATCCGGTAATCTTCCGATTTTTCTTGGCCAGCAGTTGTTAAATAATCGCCAACAAAAATGGAGTTTGCCGCATATAAGCCAAGCGGCTGAAGCGAGCGCAAATTCACTTCCCGCCCGCCGGCGATGCGAATTTCTTTTGTTGGATTCATATAGCGGAACAATGCCAATACTTTTAAACAATAGCGCGGATCGAGTTCATTCGTTCCCGCCAGCGGCGTGCCATCAATCGCATGCAAAAAGTTAACAGGAATCGAATCCGCATCAAGAATGCGCAAGCTCCGCGCCATGTTAATGACATCTTGCTTCGTTTCTCTCATGCCGATAATAACGCCAGAACAAGGGGAAATGCCCGCTTGTTTCACCGTTTCCACCGTTCTTACGCGATCATCATATGTATGAGAAGTCGTGATGTTCGGGTGGTGTTCTTTCGATGTGTTAATATTGTGGTTATAGCGGTCGACTCCCGCTTCTTTCAAGCGCGCTGCTTGTTCCGGCTTTAAGATGCCAAGGCATGCACAAATTTTCAAACCGAAGCGCTCTTTAATTTCTTTGACCGCAGAAACGACCGTATCGATTTCTTTTTCGCTCGGACCGCGGCCGCTCGCGACAATACAGTATGTTCCTATGCGCATGCGATATGCTTCTTCCGCTCCGCGAATGAGCGTTTCTTTATCCACCATTTTATACGTTTTTACCGGCGCTGTCGAAACGGCAGACTGCGCGCAATATCCGCAGTTTTCCGGACAAAGCCCCGATTTCGCGTTAATAATCATATTTAACTTTACTTTATTGCCGTAATAGGTGCGGCGAATATTGTACGCGCCCTGCATCAGCAACAGCAGCTCCTCATCAGGACAGTCTAATATCGCCAGCGCTTCTTCATCGGTCAATTCATGCCCTGCAATGACACGATCGGCCAATGCTAGCCAATTGATCATTCTCCCTCTCCCCTTTCCATATGATTACATTTATCGTAGCGGAAGAGGAGTTATATTGTCAACCAAAATATTTTTTCGGTTAACTGTTAAACCATTATCCATCCAAGTTGCAGAATGAATGTTGCTGGACCGGTTAACCCCAATATTTCGTCAAGATGGCCAGCATAAAATGTTTACTCCATTTATTTCGTTAATTTTTCAACGATATCGCGGGCGATCCATACGCCGCAGGCGCTCGCTTGGGCAAGACCGCGCGTTATGCCGGCACCATCGCCGCCGACGTACAAGCCGGAAATTTCTGTCTCAAACCGGTCGTTTAATTTCGGACGGGCGGAATAAAATTTCGCTTCGACGCCATAAAAAAGCGTATGCTCGGAAGCAATTCCCGGAGTGACATGATTGAGCGCTTCTGTCATTTCAATAATGCTTTTCATCGTATTATACGGGAGGACAAGACCTAAGTCGCCAGGCACTGCTTCTTTCAGCGTCGGCTCGATAAACCCTTCTTTGATCCGTTTTTCCGTAGAACGTCTCCCTTTTAAAATGTCGCCGTACTTTTGCACGATGATGCCGCCGTTTGATAGCGCATTAGCGAGCCGGGAAATTTCACGGGCGTACTCATTTGGCTTATCAAACGGCTCGGAAAACTTGTGCGATACAAGAAGCGCAAAATTGGTGTTATTGCTGCCAAGTTCCGGGTCTTTATAGGCGTGGCCATTGGCGAGCATAATGCCGGAATGGTTTTCCACAACGACATGCCCTGACGGATTGCTGCAAAACGTGCGTACTTGCGTGCCGACCGATGTGTTGAAAATAAATTTTCCCTCATATAAGTGTTCATTAATCTCTTCCATGACAATGTTTGATGTTTCGACACGCACCCCGATATCCACTTGGTTGTTGATCATGCGCAAGCGGCGTTTCCGCAATATTTTGCTCAGCCATGCCGAGCCGTCGCGCCCCGGTGCGATGACGACTTTTTCCGCCGTCAGCGTTTCGCCGCTTTTCAGGACTACTCCTGTCACACGATGCCCATCGTTCGTTTTTTCCGTGATAATATCATCGACTTCCGTTTTAAAACGCATCGCAATCCGCTCATGCAAATATTCAAAAATGCTTTTTAAAATTTCTAAGTTTTGTTCCGTTCCTAAATGGCGGACATAGGCGCGAAGCAGCTTCAGCCCGGCGGCGTAAGCGCGGCGTTCAATGTCTTTCACTTTCTCCGTCATCGGATCGGTAAGTGATGTCGTCGCTCCATGCTTTAAGTTAATTTCGTCGACATAGCGAATAAGTTCCAGCACTTTAGACGCTGGCAAATAATCGGTCATCCAGCCGCCGAATTCGCTTGTAATATTAAATTTGCCGTCCGAATAAGCGCCGGCCCCGCCGAAACCGTTCGTGATCGAGCATGCCGGCACGCAGCCGGCGTAATCTTTTTTGCCGGCCGGCGGCGGGCATTTCTCGATTTTTTTCTGAAGAATCGGGCAATTCCGCTTATATATGTCATGTCCTTTATCAATCAATAGAACATTTGCTCCCGGAAGTTTCAGCGTTAATTCATAGCACGCAAAAATTCCCGCCGGCCCTGCGCCGACGACGATCACATCGTAATGGTTGTTCATCTGTCCATCCCCCATTTTCCGTATTCCATTTGTAACTATACTAATAATTTTTTGTCTCGTCAATATAAAATACGAACTTTTAAATGATTTTATATAAAAAATGTTCGTTTTTAATCACTTGTTTTCCCCTCATAAAATTGATAAGTTGATAGAGTAACAAAAAGAAAGGGTGTGAACAGATGAAATTTTTCGTTAAAAATTTTATTAACGGCGTGATAACGATCGTCCCGATTATTTTGGCGGTATATGTATGCTATAAAGTGTTTGCCTTTTTGGATGGGCTGCTTGGCCGCTACGTACGCCCGTATTTCAAAGAAGACTACATACCGGGAATCGGAATATTGTGCACTGTCATTCTCATTACCGTTCTTGGCTGGCTGTCAACGCAATACGTGAGCGGGCGCGTGATCCGGCTGATCGACCGCTTGTTAGAAAGCATCCCGTTAATTAAAACGGTTTATTCAGTAATCAAAGATACCATTGCTTCTTTTGCCGGCGAAAAACGGTCATTTTCCAAAGTAGTGCTCGTGGAATTGCCTAACACCGGAATGAAATGCCTTGGGTTTATCACGTCAGAGGAGGTCGAAAACTGGCTTAATCCGCTTGCCGGCCATGTTGCCGTCTATATTCCGCAAACATTCCAAGTCGCGGGCATTACTTTTTTAGTCCCGAAACAGCAAGTACAAATCATTGATATGAAACCAGAAGAGGCAATGAAATTCGTTCTTTCCGGCGGAATGGCTTCAGCTAAAAAGAAAGGGCTGCCCGAATAAAAGGCAGCCCTTTTGCCGCATCATAAAAAATACCGCTTTTTCCAAAAGATAAATGCAGTAACCGTCGACAACAAAGCAGCGATCAGCATCGCCACCATAAACGCATATGGGGAATGCTGATACGGAATCGGCACATTCATGCCATAAAAACTCGCCACCATCGTCGGCAAGGAAATGACAATCGTGATCGCCGTTAAAAACTTCATGACAATGTTTAAGTTATTCGAGATGACCGAAGCGAACGCGTTCATCATTCCGCTTAAAATGCTGCTGTATACTTCCGCCATTTCAATGGCCTGCTTGTTTTCGATAATGACGTCTTGCAACAAATCTTGGTCATCTTCGTACATGCGCAAGTAGTTAAGGCGCAACAAGCGCTCCATCACAACATTGTTCGCTTTGAGCGATGTCATGAAATATACTAAGCTTTTTTCCATGCTGAGAAGCGAAAACAGCTCTTTATTTTTCATTGACTGATGCAGTTCTTTTTCAATTTCGCTCGTTCTTCGGTTAATTTGTTTCAAATAGCGCAAATAATATGTCGCGATCATATATAACATTTGCAACGCAAATCTCGTCTTCATGAATGTGTAAAAATTTTTGATTTTATTTTTGGAAAACTCCTCAAAAATCGGATTTTCTTGAAGGCAAACGGTTATAAAGCATCTATCGGTGATGATCATGCCGATCGGAATCGTTTCATACATTGGCCCATCTACTTCATCATTGGCGGCAATCGGAATATCGACGATAATCAACACGTGATTGTCTTCTTTTTCGACGCGCGACCGCTCCTCATCGTCGAGCGCGTCTTTGATCGAATCGATCGGAATATCCAGATGATTAGCGATATAGCGGATTTCGTCTTCCGTCGGCGCTACTAGGTTAATCCAGCAGCCATTTTTAATTTCATCAATTTCTGTCATTTTGCCGTTGGCATCGGATAAATACATTTTCATCATACGCATCCTTCCTCCTTTTCATCGCGAGGAAGTTTGCTCTTCTCCTTTTTCGATCGGAGCCCGTTTTCGTACGATGAGTAGCTCGATGATCGAAAAAGAAGAAGACGGCGCTCCCCCGCTATATTCCGGCTCTGGTTCACTCGAACTTCGACTACTCATATACGAAAACGTCACTCCTTTCGTAAAAAGTATTCCTCGATTAATAATAACGTTGAATGGCGCATTTGTATAGAGGGTTTCCAAAGAAAAAGCAGCCTGCCGGCTACTTTTTCTTTATTCACTCGATGGCGTTGTGTTAAAAAAATCACGCTGATGTTGTTTCACTTTGCCGCTATTGGATCGTTTTTTCTGTTTTTTTCCCATCGCTCCATCGGACTCATAACTCAGCGGAAACGGCTGTTTTTTCTTCATTGTTGCCCTCCTTTTTCACTTCTCTTTTTACTTTTTGCCAATGAAACACGATTTAGTCAAAAATGTCATCAGATATTCATTAACTTTTTACATAGTATCGCTTTCTCCCTTTATAATAAAAACAAGGAGGGTGCGGAAATGGAAATTATTTTGACACCAAAAGCATTCACATGGTACAAGGAAGAACTTAATCTGCAAAATGGCGATGCCGTCCGCTTTTTCGCGCGCTACGGCGGATGCAGCACTGTACAAAAAGGGTTTTCTCTCGGTGTGGCCAAAGATGACCCGATCGAGCCAGGAGCGCAAACAACTATCGATGGAATCACCTTTTTTGTTGAAGATCGTGACATATGGTATTTTGATGGCCATAATTTAGTCATCGATTTTAATGAGCAGGCAAATGAGCCGGTTTTTGTCATTGAATAAACTTCTGCGCCTGCGTTTTGGGAAAAGACGGATCGGGAATGGTGAAATCCCTCCGTTTTTTTTCATCATTGCTGATGCTTAAAAATAAAAAAGCTAGCAAAAGCTAGCTTTTTTTGATCACGGCAATCGTACAACGCGAAACAGAGACGAGGCGCTGTTGTTCATCGACGATTTTAATATCCCATACCATCGTCCTTTTGCCGCGGTGAAGGATAGTGCCTGTTGCGGTGACAGTGCCGCTCCGGACGGCGCGGATATGGTTGGCGTTTATTTCTAAACCGACGACGCTTTCCGTTTCTTGGTCGACAAGCGCATATGCGCCGAGGCTTGCCACCGTTTCCGCCAAGGCGACAGACGCGCCGCCATGAAGAAGCCCGAACGGCTGATGCGTACGGTAATCAACCGGCATCGTCGCCACCACGCGCCCTTCTCCCAGCTCGGTAATCTCAATGCCTAATGCTTCTAATAGCGTTCCTTTCCCGATCTCTTTTAAATGGGCCAAATTCACTTTTCTCCCTCCCCTTTACTTGCTAACCGAAACCGTTTCAGATGATCAGCCAAACCCTCTTGCCGCAAAATCATGATTTGCTTTTCTCCAAGCAAATCAAAGTGCGGAAAGCGATTGCGCTTGTGGATCCATTCCCGGCGCAATCCGTATTTTTCTCCCCATGCGGCAAGTTTTTCGATGTCTGAACAACCGACTTTTGTTACCGTCGTATATTGCGGAAACCGTTCGTCATACCAATAATGAGTTAAGAACGCGATTTCCCCTTTTTCTACTTTCTCTTTCCATTCGGTTAATTCCTGCCTGCGGATGCCGAAAGCCATCGTATGTATCTCCTTTACTTTTTCGCTCGTTCATATGCTTCATGCCAATCCGGAAAATATTTGCGAATGACAATCGGGCGAAACGTATCGCGCTTGACGCAAACATGCTGCGATTTTCCCGTCACGGCAATTTCTCCGTCCGGCGTTAAAATTTCGTACCCATAGGTGACGCGAATGCCGTCATAAGATTCGATCCATGTGCGGACGGTCGCCGTCTCCCCGTAGTGGAGCGGTTTTTTGTAGGAAACTTGCAGATCGACAACGGGAGAAATGATTCCTTCTTTCTCCATATCGGCATAATGAAAGCCTAACTGTTTGATCAGCTCCGTGCGCCCGACTTCCATCCAGACGAGATAATTGGCATGGTAAACCACCCCCATCTGATCGGTTTCCGCATAACGTACTTCAATTTGTTTTTCAACGACTTTCATTCCTTTCTCCCTCCGTTACCATCTTCAAGAACAACTATATCTTATCATACTCTATGCTTTAAGAAATAAAAAAACGGAGTCATCCTTATGATAAGGATCACTCCGTTTTTGGCATTACCGATAGCCGCTTTCGCGTGCCGCTGCTTCATCTTTAATTTCGGCGCGCATCGCCGCGATCGCTTCTTCGCGGCGTTGATTTTTTTCGCGAATTTGCTCCCGTTCTTCCGGGGAAGCAAATTGCATCGTTTCCTCTGCTTTTTCGATATTTTCAATGGTATTTTGTACCATATCTTGCAGTTTTTCGACATTGTCGCTGCGGTCATCCGGGTTTGGGCGATGATGTGCCATCACGCTTCCTCCTTCGTGCTTGTCATTGCTTTTTTCCTCATTACTCGCCTTTCGTTTGTATCACTTGAGCATGTTGGCGAGACTGATCTTGCATTTGTTTTCCTTTATTGCCTCCGGCGGCACGAGGTTGGGTGCCTAGATGGTTCGGATTGAAATGTTTTGGGTTTCCCCTTGGATTGCTCATGCGCTTCGCCTCCTCACCATCTAGTCTGTCCGCCCGGATGACCGCTATGCATGGCTTATTCTGCTTTTTTTAACATTCTTTCTTCCAATTTTTTTTCGATTTTTTCCATTGCTTCACGGTCATTCAGCAATTGCCGTTTATTTTCCATGATTAATTCTCGAAATGTTACTTTACGGGTTTTTCGCATTTTTTCATCCTCCCCTCAATTATTATTTTAATTTCATTAATTCCCAAAATAGATAAAAATTATTACAACTTTTTGAAAAATAACGCAAGGAAAATAAGAAAAGCACCTTTCCATGGAAAGATGCTCTCACTTGCGGAACTCCGCCGTTGCTTCCACCATCTGTTTATACGTCATCGGACCGACAATTTTTTTGCGAATGACCCCATCCCGGTCAATGATATATGATGTCGGAATCGTTTGAATCTGATACAACTTTAGCGCTTTCTTCTTTTCGTCAAGCGCAACCGGGAATGATATTTGATATTCGCTGACAAATGACTTTGCATTTTCACGAGTATCTTGCGACGTTAAATGAACAGCAAGCAATGCCACTTCAGAATGGTAAGCTTTATAAAATTTTTCCATATCAGGCATTTCTTTTTTACATGGCGGGCACCATGTCGTCCAAAAGTTGACGATAACCGGCTTCCCGCGAAAATCCGATAAACGCACCGCTTGGCCATCGAGCGTCCGCAACGAAAAATCCGGCGCAACATTGCCAACAGAAAGGCCAACTTCCTTTGCCTTTTCAGCGGCAAGCGCGTTCCAAATGCCATATCCGGTAATGGCAAGCAGCAAAATAACAGCGATGAATTTTTTCATTTATTTCCCTCCCGCTCGCTTTTATTAAAGCATAAAATCGCAAAGAAAAAAAGCAAAAAGGGGCGTCCATAAGACAACCCCGTTGAGCGGTTAGCGGATGTTTTTATGTTCGTTTTCCATTTTTTTCGTTTCTGCTTCCGCATAAGAAGCAAATTCATGATGAAAGCCGTTTTTTTGCTTGGCGTTGTTGTTTCGTTGCGCATTGGCGTTGCCGAATTTTGTGCGGCCCATTTGTCTTCCTCCTTTACAACAAGGGTACAACAATAGTATAGGTAAATGATGAAAAAATGATGTTGTTATTTTTCCCCTGTCGCGATCGGATTCTCTGGATAAGAAATCCAATCACTCCAACTCCCGGCATACAATCGCACGTTCGCATAACCTGCTTCTTTCAATGCAAGCACGTTAGGGCATGCTGTCACTCCAGAACCGCAGTACACGATAATAGGAGCATCTTTGGGGATTCCGGAAAAACGCTCCGCTTGCTCTTGCGGGCTTTTCCAATTTCCCTCATCCGTTACACAGTCTTTCCAAAACATATGGCGAGCTCCCGGAATATGTCCGGCAACACGGTCGATTGGCTCTTCTTTGCCTGCGTATCGCTTCCATTCCCGTGAATCGATAATGATCGCTGATGACTCTTGAACCGCACGGCGCACGTCATCAACAGTCGCTAACCACGAAGGCTGAAGACGGGGCTGAAATGACCGCGGTTTAACGGCAGCAACCTCCGCTGTGACCGGATATCCTGATTTTTTCCATTTTGTATAGCCTCCATCAAGGACATAAACCCATTCATGCCCAAGATAGCGAAGCAGCCACCAACACCGTGAAGCCATCGCCCCATCCTGATCATCATATGCAACAACGGTAACCGTTTCATCAATTCCCGCTGCTGATAGCTTTCCTGCCAATTCTTCAACGGGCGGAAGCGGATGCCGGCCACCGTGTTTGCCGGCAGGAGCGGATAAATCTTTTTCTAAATCAAAATATAACGCGCCAGGAAGATGATCTTTCCTATATTCCTTTAATCCCCGAGCTGGATCATTAAGATAAAAGCGGCAGTCAATAATGCGGACATTTTCGCGGCCGAGCCGCTCTGCCAGCCATTCGTGTGAAACAATATAGCTCATTTCTCTCCCCCTTGCTTTGTTAAACGCTCCGCATATTCTTTTACCATTTCGGCCGTCACGTATTTTCGCTGCGGCACAACGCCGTGTTTTGCCAACTCATTCATTTCCTTCGTTACTTCATTAATTTTTTCGACAGTAAACGGCAACCCCTTTTGGCAAAGCATAACGGCTTCATCAATATAGCGTTCCCGTTCTGCCTCTAACTGCACAAAACGCTTAATGACCGCATGCTGTTTTTGGATATGGGCGGTAATCGCTTCATGAACTTCACTCATTCCAATCTTCCTTTCCCTTTTCCATAACAAGTGAACGTGCGGCTTTGGCGTGCAACAGCAAAATGGAAACGCAACCAAGCCGCTGACAAAATAAGTATAAACCCCTTTACCCGTTTTTGGAATCCCGGACAAGCGGGCGCCGGCCGCTTCTCTGCCAGCTTTTCTGCCGATTACGGCGCACCCAGCAAGTGAATCTGCTTCATCCATCCCGACGAAAATGGCGTTTATTGTTGCTCTTCTAATAAACTCGCCAGCTGCCGTTCGCAATGATGCAGCTGTTCAACATCCACTTCCGCTGATAGTGTTGCTTGCAAACCGGAAAAATAGTCATCGATTTGCTGCAGAAGAAACGAAGTTAATTGTTTCATCGCCGCAGCATATTGCTCTTTATAAAACTGAAACATGCGTTGTTCTTGTTCTGCGACATAATCGCCGATCGGCCCTTGTATTTGCTTTTCCATTTCTTCTTTCATATAACGTTTTTCATCGCGCTCAAAAAACGATTTTGCGTTTTTGTACATCGACAACGCTTTTGAAAATCTTGCTTCATCGATTTGCGTTAAACCGTCCGGAAATTCTGGTGTCGGAAACGAAACCGATTCTGGCGGCGACAGCGGCACTCCTTGATGGATCTGATTAAGTTTGCCGCATATCTCCACAAAGCGTTCATGAAGACGTTCTTTTAAAAATCGCTCAATTCTTAAGCTTGTCGCGCGCATTTCTTGTGACAAGTCAAACCCGACAGAATGCAGCAATTCTTGCAAACAAGTGCGAAGCGCCTGGCGAATATCGCGGACGTCGTCGCGCAGCACAGCCGGGTTGAACGATTCTTTAAACCAGTCGTTGAAGCGGAACGACACGCGCTGTTTAACGTAATAAACAAGCTCAGCAATTTCTTGTTTGATGGCGTGTACGTCATGGTCAATGGCGACGGAGTCAAGCAGCTCGCGAACCGCCGTTTGTTCCCGGGAAAGCGCGCGTTGTCTGGCGGCTTTTTCCTCATTGCTTCGCCGCGCGGCATCGATAAAGTCGAGAATCGTCTGATGCGCGCGCTTCATTTCAGCATATGCGCCTTGAATCGCGACTTCCACCAGCTCTTCAGAAATAAAACGGGTAAAATCTTCTTCAAACGGCCGGAGACCCGATTCCGTCAAGAAACCGTATCCTTCATCCGCTTTTCTGCCTGTTTTTTCATCAAGGGCGAAACGGCTCGAAAGTGCGTAAAGGCGCGGAAAACGAATGTCGAATTGAGCGAGCTGTTCTTCGACATACTCCAGCACCGCGTTAAGTTCTTCCGGTGAATTCGCCAAATCTGCGGCGTTGACGATAAAAAACATCTTATCCAGCGCAAATGTATCTTTGACGCGCCCAAGCTGGATTAAAAACTCGCGGTCGGCTTTCGAGAACGCATGGTTATAATAAGTGACAAACAAAATCGCATCCGCATTTTTTATATATTCGAACGCAACACCTGTATGCCTTGCGTTAATCGAATCGGCTCCGGGCGTATCGACAAGCGTTATTCCCCGGCGAGTGAGCGCACAATCATAATACAGCTCGACCGATTCAATAAAGCAAGCGGTCGTTTCTTCGGCAACGTATTTCGCAAATTCAGCAATCCCGATGCGAAGCTTGCGGCCGAGGTCGCCTTTCATGCGCTCAATCCCGGAAAGAACCGCTTGAAGAAAAGAATGATGCGGTTTGTCGTGCGCGGCATCCACCTGCATGCCCGCTATCTTCCCGCACGCTGCCATTGCTTCGTCCCACGTTTCCACCTTCATCCCGAAATGGCGGAGCGAAGCTTGAACATCGGAAAAAAGCTGTTGGTCGCTTTTGACTTGGACAACCACCGTGCCGTGCGGACATTCTTCGGTCGGAGGGACAATTTTATTAATCGTCGCGGTCGTCGGATTCGGCGATGACGGCAGCACCCTCTCCCCAATCAGCGCATTGGCAAATGACGACTTTCCGGCACTAAACGCCCCAAAAAGCGCAACGGTAAATGTACGGTGCTCCAATCGCTCGGCTTTTTCCGCCAATTCGCGAACAAACCGATTCATCCCATGGAATCCGGCGACAAGCTTTGCCGCTTTTCGCAGGCGTTCCGCCGTTCTTTGCAATGTTTGCCGCGCCGGCTCTCCCTGACTGAGCGCTCGCTCTTGGATGCGCGGATGTTTCTTTTCCTGAATTTGTCCCGCAGGAACCGCCAGTGATGAACGTTTGCGCTTTCTCATTGCGGGCGGGGCCGTCAACACCGCAAGCCGCTTATGATCTTCCTCTTCTAAAACACGGTCGGACGCCAGCAAACGAACAAGCTGTTCATGCACCTGTTTGCGCGTTTTTTGCAGGTGATCGATCCGTTGAATCCATTCATATTTTTCGTTTTCCGACGCGATTTCGTTTTCAAGCCGCCGGCGCTTTTCTTCCGTTTGTTCCTGCCATTTTTCCAATAATTGGCCAAACAGCTGCATCGCTGCGGTTTGATATCGTTTTTTCACTTCATATGCAACATCGTTCGCATAATGGAGGACGGCTTCCCCAGAAGCGCCCGCCCCCTTTTTCACCAGTCCGCTTAAAACATCCGCTTCCCAATCGGCCGTCCATTGCTGGCAGCGGTGCAATAAGGCAGAATCCCCGATATCGTGCGCTTTCAGGAAGCGGAGCAACAGCTCGCGAACATGCCACTCGATTTGCGAAACCGCTTTTTCTTTTACGTTTTTATAAAACGCCTCCAGCCGTTTTTCCCGCTCTTGCGCGGTTTTGGTTTTAGCAAATAAAAAACCGACTTTAAAATCTGGCTGCATTGATTGCAAATACGCTTTCGCCAGTTCCCTCGTTTCAAACGGCATGATGTTGGCGTTCTCCAACAGAGAATCCAGCTCTTGGCGAAATTCCGTTTCCAAGTTGATATGTATCGCTTCCAGTTGTTTGCGTTCCTCTTGCATCTGGTTGAGGCGCTTTCGTATTTGCTCTTTTTCCGTTTCATCGCTTCCAAGCGCGGCAAGGCGGGCGCGGATCGCCGCTTCTTCCTCCGCATCTTTCTCCGCAAGCCAACGAACGTGTTCATCAACAAGCCGCTTCAGCGCAATTTCCACGCCGTACAAAAGGAGTTCATCTTTTGTTTGGAAAAGCTGCTGAAAACATTTCACTAGCTTATCCCATTCGTTATGCGGATGATTCGCCGCTTTCAAGGAAGTAAAAAATATGCGTTCCACCTTGACGCCCCACGTTTGAAACGCTTCTTCGACAGAGCGGCGGAACTCGGCAAACGACAGCTCATTGTCGCGGTGCTTATCGATTTGATTAATCACAAGGTATAACGTTTTTCCGTAACCCGTTAATTCTTTCGTAAATTGAAAATTTAATTCCGCCTGCACATGGTTGTAGTCCATCATATAAAACACGACATCCGCCAAATGAAGCGCCGATTCGGTGGCGAGCCGATGCGCGTCATCGGTCGAATCGATGCCCGGTGTATCCATTATCACGACTCCGTTTGGGATGCTTGCTGTTTGCCGGCATACTTCGATGAATTCAATCGCATCCCCGTCTTTGCATTGCGCGTGAATTAATTCAAGATCATATGGCGGCTCATACTCCGCTGGCGGCTCATGTTTGTAAAACACACGAATGGATTCCTGCCCTGATTTCACTTTTACAAGATTGGCGCTTGTCGGAATCGGGCTTGACGGCAATAACGGTTCACCAAGAAGAGCATTAATCATGCTCGATTTTCCTGCGGAAAAATGGCCGCAAAAAGCGATGGCAAATTGTTCGTTTGCCGCTTTTTCCAGCAGCTGCTTCGCTTTTTTCGCATTTGTTTCATCGCCGTGGGCAATGAATATATCATGCACATCGATTATTTTTTTAAGCCATGGCGCTAACGATGTTTGCTGAGTGACTGATCCCATGTCCAACCCCCTCGCGTTTATATCATATACAAACATTTTACTGTATTTACGCACTTTTCCCAATACAAAAAATATAAAAAAATCCCGTCCTCTATTTGACGGGGCGAAGCGGCAAAAAACGGGGGCGCTCATCCAATAGGTCGGCGTAATTAGTCAATGATCTCAGCGCTTTTTCTTCCATATCGATCCGAATCGCCAACATGACCGCATTAATGGCGGAAAAAACAAGCGCCGTCCCGTACGCTTGGAACATCAGCGGAATGAGCCACATTTCGAGCACAACCACTACATAGTTTGGATGGCGCAGCCAGCGGTACGGTCCTTTCGCAACCACTTCCGCGTTCGGCAGCACTAAAATTTTTGTATTCCAAAACCGCCCGAGCGACCACAATGTCCAAACCCGTAATCCTTGCGTAGCAGCAAATAAGCCGGAAAGAAGCGGCCACCATGGGGAAAGAGCCGCTCCTTTTGCCAGCGACTCAAAGGCAAACGAAAACAAAAACAATATATGCATGATAACGATCCAACGATAATGACGAACGCCAAATTCTCTTGCCCCCATTGCTTTTAATATCCGTTCATTCCGTTTTGCTATCATAAGTTCGATGATGCGCTCAATGACAATAAACAAAAAGAAAAGATAAAACACCACCCTCATCACTCCCACTTAAGTAAAATCATTTCCGCGCTAAATCCAGGGCCGAGCGCAATTAACAATCCATAGTCGCCTGCTGGAATCGAAGTTTTCATAAACCGCTCCAGCACCATATACACTGTCGCAGACGACATATTGCCAAACTCTTGAAGCACTTGAAATGATACCGTTGTTTTCTCTTTCTGGATCCGCAACGCCGCTTCATATGCATCGATGACTTTTTTTCCGCCCGGATGGGCAATAAAATGATCAATATCACTGATCGACAGATGGTGTTTTTGCAAAAACGATTGCACTTGCGGTTTTAACCATGACTGAATAAGTGAAGGAATATCTTTGGAAAAAACAACGAACAAGCCGTCATCGCGAATGTCCCAGCCCATCACTTCTTCGGAATCAGGCATAAGCGCCGATTGTGCCGCGATCACGCGCGGGCGAACGCCTGCATCCGCCGCTTTGTCCCCCGCAATGCATACGCATGCCACGCCGTCGGAAAACAGAGATGTCCCAATTAAATTGCTTTTCGTACGATCATTTGCCTGAAACGTTAAACTGCAAAATTCCGCCGCAACCACCAGCACTTTTGCCTCGGGAAACGCCAGACAATATTCAAAGGCACGCGCAATGCCCGCTGCTCCTCCCGCACATCCTAGCCCCCAAATCGGAATCCGCTTCGTATGCGGGGAAAATGGCAGCACATTCATGATGCGCGCTTCCACGCTTGGAGTCGCTAAACCTGTTGAGGAGATAAAGAAAATCGCGTCTATTTCCTCATATGCGATTGGTTTTGGCAAAAATGCCGGATGCTGCAAACATTTCCGGATCGACTCACATCCGTATTGAACCGCGCTTTCTATATAAACATCATTTTTTTCCGCAAACCGGTGTTCCGCTTTATACCATTCCAGCGGCCGGACGAATGACCGCGATCGGATTTCTCCGTTTTCAAACACTTTTAAAAGCCGGTCTATCGAAGAAAACGATTGCGCAAATAACTGCTTAACATATTGCTTTATGTCTTCTTGCTTAACTTGATAAGGCATTGCCGCGATTCCGACAGATAAGATTGCTGGCATAAAAACACCTCGATTTTTTTTGCTTTTCCTTTATTGTTATCTTGTTACCAATTGTTGCGTTTATTCCGTTTATATGTAAAAATCCGCTTCCTGTGAAAAGGAAGCGGATTTTTATGATACTTGCTGTTGGTATGCAGAAGAAGCCGGTTTGATGCGCTTCTTATTCGGAATGACGTGAAACAATATGTTTAACACAATCGCTGTGACACTTCCGGCAACAATGCCGCTGTCTGTCAAAATCCGGATGCTTGCCGGCAGCTCGGCGAACAAGTTCGGAACTGCCGTGACGCCAAGCCCCATGCCGACCGAACAGGCAATGATAAATAAGTTTTCTTGCGAGGCAAACTCGACTTGGCTTAACATTTTGATTCCGTAGGCAATGACCATGCCAAACATCGCCAGCATCGCGCCGCCGAGCACTGGTGCTGGGATAATGGTTGCTAACGCGGCGATTTTCGGAACCAATCCGAGCACAATCAGCATCGTTCCGGCGACATAAATGACTTTCCGCGTCTTCACTCCTGACAGCTGGACGAGGCCGACGTTTTGCGAATATGTCGTATACGGAAACGCGTTAAACAAACCGCCGATGATCATCGCCAACCCTTCTGCCCGATAACCGCTGGCCAAATCTTTTTCCGACAATTTTCGGTTGCAAATATCACTGAGCGCAAAATAAACTCCTGTCGATTCGACGAGACTGACGATCGCTACAAGCACCATTGTCAAAATGGCTGTCCCATTAAATGTCGGAACGCCGAAGTAAAAAAGATGGGGGATGTGAACCCACGAAGCTTCCGTGACCGCACTGACATCCACTTTTCCCATCAATGCTGCCGCGATCGTCCCGGCGACCATCCCTAACAAAATAGCAATCGAACGGATAAATCCCGTAAAGAACCGGTATAAAACAACAATGAATAAAAGCACTCCAAATGAAAGCGCGATATTGTGGATATCCCCGAAATCCTTGGCTCCCTGCCCGCCTGCCATATTATTCATCGCTGCCGGAATTAGCGTAAGGCCGATAATGGTAACGACCGATCCGGTAACAATCGGCGGAAACAAAACACGCAATTTGCTAAAATACTTCGCAATAATAACCACGAACAGCCCCGCTGCGATAATCGCCCCATACACCGCGGACAGCCCATACTGCTTGCCGATCGCAATCATCGGGCCGACCGCGGTAAACGTACATCCTAACATGACAGGCAAACCGATGCCGAAAAATTTATTTTTCCACACTTGAAACAGTGTCGCCACTCCGCACGTAAACAAGTCGATCGCCACTAAATATGTCAGCTGGGCGCTCGTAAGCTGCAGCGCCCCTCCGACAATAAGCGGAACGATGATCGCGCCTGCATACATAGCGAGTACATGTTGAATCCCTAATGAGCCCAATTGAACTGTTTTCATTGGTACATCACCTCTTTCACAAATTGGACCTTTCCATCTCGCATTGACGCAATTCGCGCTAGTGACATGACGCGAAATCCGCGCGAGCGGAGCAATTGCCCGCCATCTTGGAACGCCTTTTCGATCACAATGCCAATTCCGGCCACAGAAGCGCCTGACTGTTGGACGATGTTCGTAAGGCCTAAAGCCGCTTGGCCATTCGCTAAAAAATCATCAATGATCAAAACATGATCTTGGCGGCGGAGAAGCGACTGGGAAACGAAAATTTCCGTTTCTTCTTGTTTTGTAAATGAATACACTTTTGCTGTATACACATCTTCCGAAAGTGTTACCGGCTTTCGTTTACGTGCCACTAATAACGGGACACCTAATTCATAAGCTGTCATCAGGGCAGGGCTAATGCCAGATGACTCGATCGTCAGCACTTTTGTAATTCCTTCATGGCGAAACGCATTGGCAAACGTTTCGCCAATCTTTTTCATCAGTTGAGGATCTACTTGATGATTCAAAAAGCGATCCACTTTTAACACATGTTCGGAAAGCACTTTTCCTTCTTCGACAATCTTTTTCATTAACTCGCGCATACCGTTCCTCCTTAAAAAATAAAAAAGCTTAAAAAACACTGGCCTCACCCATCAAATGAGTCAGGCAATGTCTTTTAAGCAAAAAACAGCCAAGACGAATGCCATTGGCTTTCGCCTAGTCATGCCGCTCTGACATTGCCACTCATAGTCGGCCGATTTACGGTCGGCCGGTAGAGACTTGCAGGCCATATTCCTGCAATTATATGAGTGAGTCAGCAATATAAAGTTATTAGCAGTATAGCATGATTTTTTCCGTTTGAAAAGCGGTTTTCATATATTCACGAACATTTTAAGACAAAAAAACTTTATAGTTCGGAAATAATGAATGAAAACACCGTCCGACAATCACTGTTTTTCCTCCATGCTTCCCCGTGGCAGATGGCAATAAAAAGTGGAGAAACTTGTCAAAAAATCCTATTGGAAATGTCGGTGTTCACAATATTTTCACATTTTTTCTGCCGCATGTGACGAAAATCACTGTTATATCAATTTTTTTATATTATCATAGTGAAAAAGTAAGGAATGAACAATTTGTGAACTAGTAAAATACTCCTACCATTTTCCAAACGATTTTGTATGATGAAAGTGAAAAGAGCATTTTGGAAAGGGGGATAAAAATGGCCAAAGCGGAATTACAACAAACAAGTCCAAAAATGAAAGAGAAAGAGCCGCCGCTAAAAGGCACGCTCGCCTCCGTGTTTTTGCTCGGATTTTTCATTATTTTTTCATGGGTTAGCGTTTATTTCTTATTCTTGCACCGCTTATAAGTGGGGATTTATAAAGGAGGGGATATCGAATGCATCTGCATAAATACGAGAAAATTTGGCTTGCGTTCGGAATCGGTTGTCTTTTCGTCTTCTTAACCGTCATCGGCGTAAGCGCATTCGCCGAAGGCAATCAGCCGCCAAGCTGTTTGACGACCATCGATCCGGAAAAGGTAGATCAAACACCGCCGTTTGACAAACCTGGATTAGTGAAGACCGGGAATAATGAATATCAACTTAACATTGTCGTATCTGCCTTCGCATTTACGCCAAACCAAATTGAAATTCCAAAAGGGGCAAAAGTGACAATCAATGTGACATCAAAAGATGTGATCCACGGTTTTGAAGTAGCTGGCACCAACGTCAATATGATGGTGGAGCCTGGTTATATTAACACGCTAACAAAAACGTTCGATAAAACAGGCGAATATACGATCCTTTGCAATGAATATTGCGGTGCCGGTCACCATGTGATGACTGGACGAATTAAGGTGGTGGATTAAATGATGGGAGAAACAATGAAAGTAGACCGTCGTGACGCAAAATTGGCGCTGGCGCATCTTTATGTCGCATTTATCGCGCTCGCATTGGGCGGATTGGCAGGATTATTGCAAACATTAGTGCGTTCAGGAAAATTTAATTTGCCGGCAGGCATCAGCTATTATACAATTTTAACGACACATGGCGTATTGCTTGGCCTTGTCTTAACAACATTCTTTATTATCGGTTTCCAATTTGCCGCAGTAAGCCGGACGTCCGGAGCGTTTTCCGACCGTGTCCGTTTTTGGGGCTGGGTTGGCTTCTGGACAATGACTATCGGCACGGCAATGACGGCGTTTTTCATTTTAACCGGGCAAGCTGCTGTCCTTTATACATTCTATGCGCCATTGCAAGCACATGCCGGTTTTTATCTTGGCTTAACGCTCGTTGTCGTTGGCAGCTGGATTAGCGGTTTTGCCATTTTCGCACATTATGCCCGCTGGAAAAAACAAAACCCTGGCAAAGCAAGCCCGCTTCTTACCTTTATGTCTGTAACAAATATGATTTTATGGCTTGTGTGCACGTTGGGCGTTGCTGCAACCGTTTTAATTCAATTGTTGCCATGGTCGCTCGGCATCACAGACCGAATCAATATTTTAGTCAGCCGGACGTTGTTCTGGTATTTTGGGCACCCGCTCGTCTATTTCTGGCTGCTGCCAGCTTATATGATTTGGTATGTCGTCATCCCAAAAGTGATTGGCGGGAAAATTTTCTCTGATTCGTTAGCACGTTTAGCATTTATATTGTTCCTGTTTTTCTCGATTCCTGTCGGATTCCACCATCAATTGCTTGAACCAGGCATTACGCCGTTTTGGAAATACGTGCAAGTTGTTTTAACATTTATAGTTGTCATTCCGTCGTTAATGACTGCATTTGCCATGTTCGCGACATTTGAATCATACGGGCGCTCCAAAGGCGCAAAGGGAATATTTGGCTGGCTCCGCACACTTCCTTGGGGGGACGCGCGCTTTTTCGCGCCGTTTGTCGGAATGTTGTTCTTTATCCCTGGAGGTGCCGGCGGAATTATTAACGCTTCCCACCAATTGGACCAAGTCGTCCACAATACGATCTGGGTAACGGGGCATTTCCATTTAACCGTGGCAACGACCGTTGTGCTGACGTTCTTTGGCGCCGCATATTGGCTCATTCCGCATTTGAGCGGCCGCGTCATGACGAAAGCGATGAACCGCCTCGCTATTATTCAAACCATCGTCTGGGCGATCGGCATGACGTTTATGTCCGGATCGATGCATTTTGCCGGATTGCTTGGGGCGCCTCGTCGTTCGGCGTTTTCCACTTACGGAAACTCGCCGCAAGCGCTTGAGTGGATTCCGTATCAAATTGCCCAAGCGGTCGGCGGAACGATTTTATTCATCGGCATTATTTTAGTTCTTGTAATTGTCACGAACTTAGCGTTTTTCGCACCAAAAGGGGAAACAGAGTTTCCGGTCGCCGAAGCGGCAGAACCGGCGGAACGCACAGCGCTTGCGATGGAAAACTGGAAATTATGGCTTGGAATTACTGTGGCGCTCATTTTAGTCGCTTACACGATTCCGTTTGTCGACATGATTCAAAACGCGCCGCCGGGATCAAAAGGGTATAAACTATGGTAATAAAACCATCCCCCTCCTGCAAACAGGAGGGGGATTTGTTTATACCTGATATATCGCTTTATATTTTTCTTCTAAATAGCGAATCAAATAGTCGGCGTTTAATCCTTCGCCCGTTGCGTCTCGCAAAATTTCCAGCGGTTTTTTCGTTTTCCCGAAGCGATGCACCCGCTCTGTCAGCCATTCGCGAATCGGCGACAATTCCCCTTTTTCAAGCAATTCGTCGAAATGCGGCAAATCCTTTAACATCGCGTGCTTGAACTGGGCGGCATACATATAGCCGAGCGCATAAGACGGGAAGTAGCCGAAGCTGCCGCCAGACCAATGGACATCTTGCAAAACGCCGACCGCGTCATTGTCTGGCCGGATGCCGAGATATTCCTCGTATTTACCGTTCCAAATCTCCGGCAAATCTTTTACCTCGACCGTTCCATTGAACAATCCTTTTTCGATTTCGTAGCGAATAATAATATGCAGCGGATACGTCAATTCATCGGCCTCGATGCGGATAAGCGACGGTTTTGCTTCATTAATCGCGCGATAAAACGCGTCGAGAGGCACGCCGGAAAACTGATCAGGAGCATATCGCTGCAAACGCGGATAATTGCGTTTCCAATATGCATAATGGCGGGCGATAAAGTTTTCGTAAAATAGTGACTGCGATTCATGAATGCCCATCGATGTACCCGTACATAACGGCGTGCCGATCAACGCTTCTGAAATATGCTGTTCGTATAAAGCGTGTCCGCATTCATGAATCGTTCCAAAGATGGCAGTGCGAAAATCGCGTTCATCATACCGTGTCGTTATCCGGACATCGTTCGGATTGAGGCCGATCGCAAACGGATGGACTGTTTCATCCAACCGGCCTTTCGCAAAATCATAACCAAGCTCTCGCAATAATTCCAGACTGAAAGCACGCTGCTTTTCTTTTGGAAACGGATGGAACAAAAACGACGTTTCCGGCTTGTTTGGAGACGCGACCACTTCTTGCACAAGCGGAACAATATGTTCGCGCAGCTTTTGAAACACTTCGTCCAGCACATCCACCGTGATTCCAGGCTCATATAAATCAAGCAGCGTATTGTACGGGTTTCCTTCATATCCCCAATATTCAATAAATCGTTTATTGAATTCCACTAATTTTTCTAAATACGGGCGGAACAAGGCAAAATCCGCCGTTGCCTTCGCTTCTTCCCATACGCTTTCCGCTTTCGATTGCAGCACGACGTATTCTTTATATTCATCTGCCGGAATTTTTTTGTTTCGTTCGTATTCTTTTTTGCATTCTTCCAACGTATAACGGGTGATTTCCGAAAGCTGCTCATACGCGTTTTTTGGCGACAATTCGGCGATGAAAGCAGCCATTTCTTCCGATGTGGACATTTTAAACACTTCTTGCGACAAAATGCCGATCACTTCCGAACGTTGTTCCACTCCCTTTTTTGGGGCGCCTGTCCGCAGATCCCAATACATTAATTGAATCGCTTCATTATAGCTCATCATTTTTTTCACATATTGCAAAAACTGTTCCTCTATTTTCTTGATCATTTTGTTTCCTCCTGTATCCTTTCTTGCATTGATAATATTTCCATGATCAAGAGCGGATTTCCTCTTTTTCGCGATAAAAAAAGAGGAAAGAAATTATTCTTCCCTCACTTTTGTCGGCAGTACCTCCTTAATTGCTTCAATCACCCGCTTGTCCTCATCAGCTGTCACAAAAATCGATACGATGCCGCGGTCTCCGTGGGTGCGGATCAAGCGGCCCACTCCCTGCCGGAGCCTTAGTAACATATACGGCACATCGACACCCCAAAACGGATCGTCATATGCCTTTCGCTTCGCCTGAAATACCGGATCGTTCGGCGGATAAGGAAGCGACCAAATAATGACGTTCGATAGCGATGGCCCCGGAATATCCAATCCTTCCCATAAATGTTCCGAGCATAATATCGTTTCTTCATTTGCTTGGAAAGTCGCGACAAGTTCGCTAATTTCTTTGTCCCCTTCAAACAAAAAGGTGAATTGTTTCTCACCGCCCGCTAGTTCCTTAAATTGTTGCAACTCTTGTCTTGACGGGAACAAAATAAGCGCCCGCCCTTCTGTTTCGCGAATTTTGCGCAACGCATACTCATATTTTTGTGAGAATAAGTTTTCATCATTCGTAAACGCCGGCATAAAAATCGTCATTTGGTTGTCGTAATCAAACGGCGAGTCTACGCTAAACGATAAATATTCATCAATTCCAAGGCTTTCGGCAATATATTGAAATGATTTGCGGTTTGATAGTGTGGCAGAGGAAAAAATAAATGGAATGCGCTTGCTGAACACTTTTTCCCGTAATACTTCCTGCACGGTGCGCGGCATCACAACAAGGGTCGTTTCTTGCCGGGACGACTCCAGCCACGTAATGGCATCAGCGTTATTCATAAATAAATCCAGCGAGTATTCAATTTGATCTAAATATTCATCGACAATGTTTAATTGATAATGGTCAATTGTATACGTTTCACTTTCAAACACAAGCTCATTGCCAATCTCCACAATTTTTCCATGCAATTGCTTGGCAAGGCGAAGCAATTTCGGCGAAAAGGAAATTTCTTGGCGGTTCGAGCCGGCCACTTCTTTGGAGCATGTTTTCAACTCATCAAAAAATCGTACGCTTACTTGCAACGTTTCTTCGATCAAATAAGCAAGCTCTTCGCGGATATCGTTTTCCAACAGCCGCGTCAGCAGCGTTTCCAACGTTGTTTCTTTCATCCGGTAGGTTAACGCTTTTTGCGCCGCAAACTCCAATAAATGCCCTTCGTCAAAGACAACACAGCTTGCCTCTGGCAAAAGCGGGAGCTGCCCTTCGCGTTTACGCGCTTCATATGTCCAAACATGTTCCATGTAAAAATCATGTGAACAGATGATTAAATCCGTCGCTTTCCGATAATATTCCCGCGATAATGTTTGCCCGCAGCGATGGCGCTTTTCGCACGTAAAGCAGTCTTGGAACGGGTCCCACGCGATTTTTTGCCATTGTTCATCGCTTAAATGGGCGTATTCTTTGCGATCGCCATAATGATAGAATGCTTGCAGCGGCTTATTATCATGAACAAACGCCGGGAGCTCGTCGTAAATTTGTTCGTAAAGCTCGATATCTTTGTCATCATACATGACGATTTCATCAAGTTTATTTAAGCATAAATATTGATCTGGCGATTTCGCTAAGCGGACGTCAATCTGCAAACCTAGCACATTCGATAATTTCGCAATATCTCCTTCTTTTTTTACAAGCTGTTCAATAAGCGTTTCGTCAGCACAGGCAATAATGGCAGGCTTCCCTGTATAACGGGCGTAGCAAATCGCATAAAGCAAATAAACGATCGTTTTTCCGGTGCCGACTCCCGCCTCGGCAAACATTACTTTTTTCTCGCGAAATGCGCGTTCAAGCTGAAACGCCATATATATTTGTTCATCGCGCAGCTCAAACCCCGCTTCTGGCAAAATGTCGTAAAAGACATCGCCAATCCATTCGCCTAGTTTATCAAAAAAATTTTCGTTTTTTTCTAGCGTAAAAGGATAGCGCTCACGGCTCATCGTCCAAAAACCCTCCAAAAATATAAAAAATATAATAAAACCTTTTCCTTCTGTCCCAATCTGTCCGATGCAACTCGCTATTTGTTTTTTACAAGATTTAATGGCCCACACAAACTGATTGTTTAGCAAAAAACAGCATTTTGGCAGCGCGCAGTGCCTGTTTCTCCGCGCGCCAGCGATCTTGTGAAAAAGTCTAACAAGATATTATTATGATTGATCGTGCAACAGAAGTCAATAAATTAAGAAATGAGCCGTGCGCAAACTTTCCGACTACTTTTACTTTATGCTTTCAGAGAACTAGATATGCGGTACGCAAATGCCTGCTTCCACATTTTTTTTGCCGCTTCAATTTGTTTTAAATGCTCATCTTCGGCGCTTTGCTGCACTAAAAATTCATACGCATGGTCGAGCGCTTCGGAAATTTTGATCCAGTCAATGGAAGAGTGTCTCATCGCATATCCCCTTCTTGCAAAAATATTCATTGTAATATCCGTATTATATGCAAAAAGGGATTTTCTCATTCTCTGCTAAATGGCAATATTGCGATTTTATCGAATCCGTGTTTCACTGCTATCATGCGGCCCCGCCAGCCGTTGAATGATCTTAAATGCACTGATCAGCGCGAAAATGATTCCACATATCTAAAAATTCATACAGCTCGCCAATGGTCAGCGGATTTGACACATAATATCCTTGGACAAAATCACAACGTTGCTCTTCTAGTATTTGATACTGTTTCTCTGTTTCCACGCCTTCCGCCACCACTTGGATTTGCAGGCTGTGCGCCATCATAATAATCGCCTTGACAATAGCCAAGTCTTCTTGGTATTGAGATAATTGTTTGATAAAACTTTGATCGATTTTCAATACATCAATCGGGAAACGATGCAAATAGCTTAATGAGGAAAATCCCGTTCCAAAGTCATCGATCGCAATGCTGATTCCCATTGTTTTTAACGTGGTGAGCCTTCCCACCGACTGGTCAGCATGAGGCATAATGGCGCTTTCCGTCAATTCCAGCTCGAGCGAACGCGGATTCACGTTAACCGATTCTATCGTTTTTTGCAATTTCTCCAAAAAATCGATTTGCTGAAAATAGATGGGAGAAATATTGATGCTCATTTTCACATAAGGAAATTGCCATTGCAATTGTTTCAAATCTTCACATGCTTGCATGATAATCCAGTCGCTAATCGGCGTAATTAAGCCTGACTCTTCGGCAAGCGGAATAAATTGTCCTGGAGAAATAACCCCTTTTTCGTGATGATTCCATCGGATCAGCGCCTCTACCGCGCGAATTTGCTTTGTTTTCATGTCAACTTGCGGCTGATAGTAAAGCGCAAATTCTCCCAAGTCAAACGCTTTCCTTAATGCAGTTTCCAGTTGAAACAAATGTCTGCCATTGTTGTTCATACCGTCATGATACAAAACAAACTGGTTTCTTCCGTTCGTTTTTGCTTGGTACATTGCGCGATCCGCCATGCGTATCAATGTTTCTTTATCTGTTCCGTCATATGGGTAAACGCTGATTCCGATGCTGGTCGATATATACACTTCTTGATGGTTAACGTTAAACGGCCTTTTTAATGATTCAATGATGTTTTCCGCCATATATACCGCTTCGCGGATATGTTTTAAGTTTGGCAAAATAATGACGAATTCGTCCCCGCCAAATCTCGCGATCGTATCTTGCTTTCGCAGCATTCCGTTAAGGCGTTGTGCCGTTTCTTTCAATAACATATCTCCCATGTGATGTCCTAACGTATCGTTAATGTTTTTAAAGCGGTCTAAATCTAAAAATAATAATGCAAATGACTGATTATGTTTTTTGGACATTCGAATAATGCTTTCCAGTCGTTTTTCGAACAAATAGCGGTTCGGCACATTGGTTAATGGGTCGTAAAGGGCCAGTTTTGTCAATTGCTCCATATTTCGCTTATGTTCTGTAATATCGGAAAAAATCGCCACATAGTTCGTCACATTCCCTTGTTGGTCCTTTACTGCGCTTATCGTCAGCCACTCCAGATACAATTCCCCGTCTTTCCGCTTATTCCATATTTCTCCTTTCCACACTCCATATTGGTTGAGGGCATTCCACATTTTTTCATAAAATGATTTATCATGCATTCCTGATTGCAAAATGCGCGGATTTTTGCCAATCACTTCATCCGCGCTGTATCCGGTAACGATTTCAAACGCCGGATTGACGAATAAAATGCGATTTTGTGCGTCTGTCACTATCATGCTTTCACTGGAATATTCGAGAATATTTTTGGCAATGCCGGCAAATGTATGTACATCGATTAGCTTTCGATAATAATCATGCACTTCCATCCCTCTCCCTTCCATCACTACTGGAAATATAAAACATATTTACACTGTGATTATAGCGATTTTAGTGCGGGATAGGAAAGCAAAAATAAAAAGCTCTCCTTTGCGAAAGGAGAGCTTTTCACGAAATATGCAGACGTTAATAATGTTCTATAAGCCATGTTCTGTACCTTCGTACTGCTAGCGGCTTGTCGCCTCGTACTCCGGCGGTAATCATCTATCTACAGATGGAAAAATTCCATCTGTCCTTCCCTCCGTTCATTTCCTTCGGGAAGGCGCCCCTACCATCATTTGGGTTTCTCGCTCGTGGGGTTTACCGCGTTCCACCTCTAAGGTTTCCCTTAGAGCTGCGTCACTGTGGCACTTTCAGGGTAATCGAACCATATCCCACAACGGGACTTAGGTTCTTTCCCCGCCGTCAGCCCAGCGTTGCGCCAGACTGCCCTAGCTTATGGTTTCGCTAGGCACGAACACTACGGGCATCTCAGCACCGTGCGAGCATGGACTTTCCTCTACGGCAATGCTGCCGCAGCGATTACCCGAACATTATTAACGTCCTGTGCATATTGTAGTATAGTTTATTTTTGGAGTGATTTCAATGAAAAAATTTTCTATCTATATGTATTCAACAAACGCTGTTTTGCATTGGCGCGCATAAAAAATTAATCGTATAATTTGTTGCCAAATACATGTTTTTCTAAATTGGACAGCCGCCGCAAAATATCATAATTTGTCGTTCCTGCTTGGGCAGACGGCCGTTTTTGCAGCTCTTCCACTTGCCGTTTCAGACGAGCGTTTTCTTGCTGCAACTGCTCAATTTCTTGTTGAAATGTTTCATAATCTTTAATAATAATGTCCAAAAATTGATCGACTTCGTCTTGATTGTACCCCCGCATGCTCACTTTAAATTCTTTTTCTAAAATATCTTTTGGCGTTAATTTAATACGACCGGCTAACATCACTTTCACCTCAATTTCGCATTCCGCTATTGTCTTTACTTTATTTTTTCAGAAATCCAACCGATTGTCAATTTGCGCTTCGCTGTCCGCGCCTCTTCTATAATAGCGTGTTAATCGGAAAACGTAATGGGCAAAATGGCGCAATTTTCTTTTTACAGTTTCCAACATATATCGAATTCCTTGCTAAAAAACAGGAACCGCCTTGACGGTTCCTGTTTCACCTCGGTTAATACCCCCATGGAAACGGGCCAGGACCACCCGGACCCGGACCAGGGCCTCCGCAAAACAATTGCTGGTTCGCTACTTGATTGACAACCGATTCCGTATGCGGGAAATAATGCTGATGTTGGAAAAGGTGATGGTTGACATGTGTCGTATGAGATGGATGAATGTGTGGTACGACCGTTGCTTGGAAATGATGCTGCACACAACATCTCGGCGGATGAACAATCGGCGCCACTACATGCGGTACGCAATGCATATCCGATTCTCCTTTCTTTTCATAAGCTTATTTACAATACTAGCCTATGATGAAAGGAGCGGACACGTACTAGTGTAGATACCCATTTTTCCATATTCGTCTATAAAAACCGCTACATTACGTCAAGTTTTTAAAAACAACCAACGTCAAGCATATGATGATAAAAAACAAATAAAAAATTTTTTTGTACATGCTCCGCATCGTTTTCTCCCCGCCATCGCTTTTGTTTTTTATCTCCCCCGAAGCAATTGTACATATTTTTTGTCTTTTCTACAAGATTCGCAATAGAAATTTTTATTTTCTGTCGCATTTTGCGCTTTCCGCGGAAATATTTTAACGATGCAATTTCCGCTGAAGGCGCTCTATACGCTTGATCCATTCCATCTCTTGTGCATCATTTCGTTGTTTATAGGAGCGGGACAATGCTTTCCATCGTTCATATGCGCTGACGGCGTAGCGATGCGCCGCATGGATATCGCGGAAATGATGTTCATACGCTTTCGCCAACTCAACTCCGACTTTTATTTTCCACGTATCATGGCCATGCTGCCATAATTGCTCCCATATGTCCACAGCCTCTTTATACCGTTTTTCTTTTTTATATAACAGCGAGAGCTGCCATTGGGCCTGCCAAGCTTCTTTTGTTTCTTTTTCGATCACACGCTCATAAACGCTTTTCGCGGCAGCCGTCTCCCCTAATGTCTCCAACCACCGTGCTGTTTCCAACTGTTCCAGCGCGTCGTTCAGCTGCGGCGCTTCAAGCAGCTGTTTCGATAAATGAATATAGAGGCAAATTAACGATAAAACATCAAGTTCATTATGGCGAAGCACCGGAAAAATCCGGTCAGGATGCGGCGTCGATAAAAAGTCCATGTACATCATCGGCGCCAAAAAGCCAGGAACATCTTCTTTGCGCTCGATTTGCAATATTTCTTTTTCAACATTGGAAAGGCGGACGGACTCTAATTTTTGTTTCCATATTCTTTTTGCTGCGTGATATAAATCAAAATGGCCGAACGCCGGCAATTTCGGAACGGCATCGCGAATGAGCGTATGGCGCGTCTTGACTTTCGGCCAATCGAACGCTTTTCCGTTATACGTGACAAGCGTCGTATAGTCGACTTCCGACAAAAAGCTTTGATACAGCGCCACTTCTGCACCGGGGTGCGGCAAAAAATGCTGGCGGACGACAACCCGGTCGGTATATACGCGGGCATGGCCAAGCAAAAAAATGAAATGGCCAGTTCCGCTGCTCAGCCCGGTTGTTTCCGTATCAAAGAAAAATAAGTCGCTCACTTCATGCCCTTTGCTTGACAGCGGATGCGCAAACGAAGCTTCTTGCCAGCGTCCATGAATATAATGAAGCTCGCCAAGCCGATACCGCCCATGCTGATAATCCAGCGGATATACGACTTCGCGAATCAAACAATAATCCCCTTCAAAAAAGAACGGTTGCACGTTTTTCCAGCGCCACTCGTCAAGAAACGGAACGTCTTTTTCTTGCTGCTCTTCAAAGAGCGCGCTGGGCCGGTCTTCCTGGACGGAAGCCCGGGATGCTAGCTGATTCTTCCATCTTGCTAATTTTTGCTTCATTGACATCGTGTTCATCCCTTCAATCGCTTGCTAATAGTTTATGCAAAAAGGCAAGGACGTTTTTTTTCACGGAATGGTTGCCCTCTTCGATTACCCCGATGCAAGAAGGGCAGCCATTTTCACACTGGCAGTGCTCAATAAAATGTTTCACTTCTTCCATGATTTCATCATACCGTTCGAAAACCGCTTCCGACAAACCAATGCCGCCCGGATAGCGATCGTACAAAAAAATCGTCGGCCTTCCAGAATGCGGCGCCTTCATTTGCGGCACAACGTGAATATCGGTGCGGTCACACATGACAAACATCGGTACAAGATGACGAAGCACATTGGAAATGCCAACAAGCGCTTGTTCCACCATCGGCGCATCCATTTGCGCCAGTTCTTCGCCGAACTCGATCCATGTCGCCGTCGTATGCAGTTCTTCTTCCGGCAAACGGATCGGCCCTGAACCAATGTTTTCAAAGGTGGACAATTTTATTTTTTTAAAGATGGTCGCCATCGCGCGAACAGACACGTCGCCATAGTGCAGGCTCAGCTGCGGTCTTTGTTCGTTGCGGTCTTCTTCCAATACATGGAGCTGTACAGCTAAATTGGCATCCGTAAAATATTCAACATTCACTTCGCGGACATACGCTTTTTTTTCTTCCCAATCAAGCTTTTCCACTTGATATTGCACACCCTCATGAAGGTAAATCGCTTCTTCGTGCAACAGCGTCATTGCGCTGAACCGGTCCATCTCGCCGATGACACGGTGATTGCCGGTTTTGGAAATATCGATAATGACGACGTTTTCCTGGGATGCGGAACGCAAGCTAATGTCATGCGCTGGAAACGCATCGCTCATCCAATACCATTTGCCGGCACGGTGATGCAATACTTTTTGCTCTGTTAAAAATTCAAGCACTTCATCTACTTCCACGCCGCCAAACTTTTCGCCGCGGCGAAACGGAAGTTCATATGCGGCACATTTCAAATGGTCGACGAGAATCAGGATATTGTCGGGATTAATCCGCGCCGCTTCCGGAGAGCGCTGAAAAAAATACTCCGGATGTTGTACGATATATTGGTCAATCGGGCTGGAGCTCGCCACCATAATGACAAGGGAATCGCCGTGGCGCCGCCCGGCTCGCCCTGCCTGCTGCCAAGTGCTTGCGACCGTGCCGGGATACCCGGTCATAATACATACTTGCAATTGGCCAATGTCGACGCCGAGTTCCAGCGCGTTCGTGCTAACGACTCCGATAATTTCCCCGCTGCGCAGCCCTTTTTCGATTTCCCGTCTTTCTTTTGGCAAATAACCGCCGCGATAGCCACGAATCGTTTTCCGGCCTAATTGATCTTTAATCAACCCTTGCAGATGGCTTAAAATCAGCTCGACACGCACGCGGCTGCGGGCAAATACAATCGTTTGAATGCCGTTTTCCAAAAACTGTTTTGCTAACTTGTTTACTTCCGCCGTAGCGCTTTTGCGGATATTAAACGATGGATGAACGACCGGTGGATTATAAAAAACAAAATGCTTTCTCCCCCGCGGCGCCCCATTGTTATCAATTAGCGTCATTTCTTCGCCTGTTAAACGTTCAGCAAATTCTTTGCAATTGGAAAGCGTCGCCGAGGTGCAAATAAAAGTTGGGCGGCTTCCGTAAAATTCGCAAATGCGCTTCAAACGGCGGATGACATTTGCCACATGGCTTCCGAACACCCCGCGATATGTGTGAAGTTCATCGATGACGACATACCGCAAATTTTCGAATAATGCCACCCATTTCGTATGATGCGGCAAAATCGCAGAATGCAGCATATCCGGGTTCGTCATGATAATATGGCCGGCTTTACGGATTTTTTGGCGAATACCCGGAGGTGTATCTCCATCATATGTATAACTATAAATCGGAACGTCCATTTCCTCAATGATTTCGTGCAATTCGCTTTTTTGGTCTTGCGCAAGCGCTTTTGTCGGAAATAAATAAAGCGCTCTTGTATGTTCATTTTCTGCGATCGCTTGCAGTACAGGCAAATTGTAGCAAAGCGTTTTCCCCGAAGCGGTCGGAGTCACAGCGACGATATGGTTTCCGTTTCTCACCGCCTCAAAAGCAGCTGCCTGATGCGTATAAAGAGAAGCGATGCCGCGTTTTTCCAACGCTGTTCGCAAACGCAAATCAAGGTGTTCCGGCATCGGAACGGTGTTCGCTTCTTGCGGCTCCATTTCGTGCCAATATACTACATTCGGATCATTGCGCAATTGTTCCACCAATTCGCGCAACGTTTTTTTCTTCATAATCGCTCACCTCAATGCTTTCCTCTCTTCTCTATTTTAATAATAGAGGCATTGCCAAGAAAAATCACGTCTTTAATAATAGAGGCATTGCCAAGAAAAATCACGTCCTTAACATAAAAAAGCCCGGCCGTTTACTGCCGAGCATGGTCTTTTTGTCTATATCCAAGCCTTTTCGAGATTTGCCTGCCAATGTCCTGAATGCGTTCCTGCAGTTTTTCTATCCGTTCGTCTGTCATGCGGATCGTCGGGCCAGAAATGCTGACCGCAGCAACGACGCTGCCGGTATAATCAAAAATAGGGACAGCGACACAGCGAATTCCGTACTCGTTTTCTTCTAAATCAAGCGCATATCCTTTTTGTTTTACTTTTTCTAATTCTTCTAAAAACATATCGCGGTCTGTTATCGTAAAATCCGTATGCTTCGGCAGCCCTTTTCTCTCGATGATTTCCAGCGCCACATTGACAGGCAAATGGGCAAGAATGGCTTTCCCGACGGCCGTGCAATGCATCGGCGCCCGTTTTCCTACTTTCGAATGCATGCGCAACGTTTCTGTTCCTTCCAATTTTTCAATATAGATGACTTCTCCTTGGTCGTATACAACAAGATGAATGACTTCGTTCGTTTCTTTCTCCAGCTGCTGCAAATATGGCTTCGCTTCTTTCCGCAAATCAATCGATTCAAGCAGCTTGGAACTCATTTCCAAAAATTTATAGCCAAGCTTGTACCGTTCTGTTTCCTTATCTTGCTCGACATATCCATGTTGCACAAGTGTCGATAAAATGCGATAAACAGAACTTTTGTTGATATCCATTTGTTTGGCAATTTCCGTCACGCCAAGTCCTTCTTTTTTGGAACTGACAATATCGATAATATGCAATGCCCGGCTTACTGATTTCACTAAATTTTCTCTTTCCATTTTCTTCACCTCTGACCGTCCTTCGTCCATTGACCATTATACACTTATTGCCGGGCATTTCCCATCCGGTTGGTTGCACGCATCTATTCGCATCACCTTTAACATGTTTTCGCCCGCTCTTTGGCCGCCACGAACGTATTTCGCAGCGTCCCGATTTCAGCGATTTCACATTCAATGACATCGCCGGCTCCTACTAGCTCGGCTCCCACCGGGCTTCCTGTCAAAATGACATCTCCCGGCTTCAATGTCATGACATTTGTCAAATAAGCAATCATCTTGCTGATCGGGATAATCATCAATTTCGTCGGGCTGTTTTGTTTTTCGACCCCGTTTAACCTCGCTTTCACGTAAACGGAAGACGGGTCAAGATCCGTTTCGATGACAGGGCCTAACGGAGTAAACGTATCGAACGATTTTCCGATCGTCCAATGTCCGTCCGGATGGAAAAATTGCGGTGCCGTCACATCGTTTGCCACTGTATAGCCAAAGACGTATTGCCATACTTCCGATTCCGGGACGTTTTTCGCTTCTTTTCCGATAATAACGGCCAATTCCGATTCAAATTTTACTTTGTCAACTCCTGCCGGTATGACGATTTCTTCTTCCGGGCCAATGACCGACGAAGACGGTTTAAAGAAAAAGACCGGAATTTCCGGCAACTCATTTGGCAATTGTTCCTGTTTCGCCACATAATTGGCGCCGATGCCGATGATTTCATGCGGAATAAGCGGCGCAAGCAGCATAACTTCTTTTATATGGAACGTATTTCCCGTGTATTCCCAATTGGTGAATAAATCACCGGTAATCTCCCGAATTAGATCATCTTCAACAACGCCCATATATGTTTTTCCACCTGCGGCAAATCTGGCGAATTTCATCACATTACTCCTTCCCCAAGATGTTTTCCTGCTCTTTGTCAAAAGGTTTTCTTGCAACCCCCGTTTGGATCGCCGCACGCGCAACCGCGTCTGCCACCGCTTCCACCACGCGCCTGTCAAACGGATTCGGGATGACATAATCGTTCGTCAATTCTGCTGGACTGATTAAATTGGCAATGGCATCCGCAGCCGCTAGTTTCATTTTTTCATTAATTTCGGAAGCTCTCACTTGCAATGCTCCTTTGAACACACCCGGAAAGGCAAGAACGTTATTCACTTGGTTTGGAAGATCCGATCTTCCCGTTGCCACCACTGCCGCTCCAGCTGCTTTCGCATCGTCCGGCATAATTTCCGGAACAGGATTGGCGAGCGCAAAAATAATGGCATTGCTGTTCATGGAGCGGACCATTTCCGGCGTTAACGCACCGGCAACCGAAACCCCAATAAATATATCGGCTCCTTTAATAACCTCTTTTAAATCCCCTTGCAGACGGTTTCGGTTCGTTACTGTCGCCATCGACTCTTTGATTGCGTTCATTCCGTGCGGACGATTCTCGTAAATCGCCCCTTTCGAATCACATAAAATGAGATCGCCCACTCCCATATGAAGAAGCATCTTCGTAATGGCGATTCCTGCAGCACCTGCTCCGTTCACAACTACTTTACAATCACTCAAACGTTTTTGCACGACCTTCAGTGCATTGGTCAATCCGGCAGCGATTACAATCGCTGTCCCATGCTGATCATCATGAAATACTGGTATGGATAATTCTTGCTTAAGGCGTTCCTCGATCAAAAAGCAGTTTGGCGCAGCGATATCTTCCAAATTAATTCCGCCAAACGTCGGTTCTAACAATTTCACTGTTTGAATAATTTGTTCCGGATCATTTGTGTTAATGCAAAGCGGCACTGCATCAATGCCGGCAAACGCTTTAAATAAGGCGGCTTTTCCTTCCATGACAGGCATGGACGCACTTGCTCCAATATTCCCCAATCCCAGCACTGCAGACCCATCGGAAACAACCGCCACAAAGTTTCCTTTCATCGTATAATCATAAATCGATTCCGGATTTTCATAAATCGCTTTGCATGGTTCTGCCACTCCTGGAGAATAGATGATGCTTAAATCTTCCTTGTTTTGCACCGGAACTTTTACGTCTACACGTAGTTTTCCTTTTGCATGCTGATGAACAAACAGCGATTTTTCCCGAAGGTTCCGCATCATTACCACCTAGCTACTAACCTCTTTCATTGACTTTGCCGCCTTTCTGCTGCTTTTCGTTCGGCAATGCTTGCGTAGTAACTAGGATTTGCACCTCCTTTTATTTTGAATATTCAGAAAATATTAGTACCATTGTGGAACAAGGACACCAGCTAGGAATGTCCTTGTTCCACCCGTTTTTTTATTGTTGAATGGCTGCGTATTTTGCTTTTGCCTCTAAACGGCGGCGGTGCAAAATCGGTTCGGTGTAGCCGTTTGGCTGTTCATAACCTTTAAATATTAAGTCGCACGCCGCTTGGAAGGCAACCGAATTGTCATAGTCAGGAGCCATTGGGCGATAGTTCGGATCACCGGCGTTTTGTTCGTCGACGACCTTTGCCATCCGTTTTAACGTTTCCAATACTTGTTCTTTCGTGCAAATGCCGTGGTGGAGCCAGTTTGCAATATGTTGGCTGGAAATCCGCAATGTCGCACGGTCTTCCATCAGGCCGATATTATTAATATCCGGCACCTTCGAGCATCCGATCCCTTGGTCGATCCAGCGGACGACGTAGCCGAGTATGCCTTGGCAGTTGTTATCAAGCTCTTCTTGAATTTCTTCCGGCGTCCATTGCGGGTTCACGGCAACTGGTATTTGCAAAATTTCATCACGGTAATCTTTCTGCTCTTTTCGCAATTCCTCTTGCACTTCAGCGACGTTAATTTGATGGTAGTGAAGCGCGTGCAGCGTCGCAGCTGTCGGCGAAGGCACCCAAGCCGTATTTGCGCCCGCTTTTAGTTGCCCGCCTTTTTGCTTTAGCATTTCCGCCATCATATCTGGCATCGCCCACATTCCTTTGCCGATTTGGGCGCGGCCTTGGAATCCAGTGGCCAAGCCAATGCTGACGTTTGATTTTTCATAGCCTTGCAGCCACGCTGATGTTTTCATATCATTTTTGCGAATCATCGGTCCAGCTTCCATTGATGTATGGATTTCATCGCCAGTCCGGTCCAAAAAGCCTGTATTAATGAAGACGATGCGGTCTTTCACTTGATAAATGCAGTTTTTCAAGTTCAATGTTGTGCGACGTTCTTCGTCCATGACGCCGATTTTAATCGTGTTGCGTTTCAACCCAAGCATATCTTCGACGCGGTCGAATAATTCATTGGCGAAAGCGACTTCTTCAGAACCATGCATTTTCGGCTTAACGATATAAATCGAGCCCTTGCGTGAATTTGCGTAACGGGTGTTGCCAAGAAGCGAATGTTTCATAATTAAGCTTGTCACGACCGCATCGATGATTCCTTCATATACTTCTTCGCCGTTTGCATCCAAAATCGCATTGTTCGTCATCAAATGGCCAACGTTGCGGACGAACATAAGCGAACGGCCTGGCAGAGTAAGTTCTTTACCATCCGGCGTTTGATAAACGCGGTCCGGTTTTAGCTCGCGTGTTATCGTTTTTCCGTCTTTTGTGAACGTTGCCGTCAAATCTCCTTTGACAAGGCCGAGCAAATTGCGGTATACGAGCACCTTATCTTCCGCGTCAACTGCCGCCACCGAATCTTCGCAGTCCATAATCGTCGTAACCGCCGCTTCTAAATAAACATCTTTCACACCTGCTTTATCCGTTTTTCCGACAGGGTGGCTGCGGTCAATTTGAATTTCGATGTGAAGACCGTTATTTTTTAACAAAACCGCCGTCGGATTTTCCGGGTTTCCTTGGAAACCGACGAATTTTTCTTCCTCTTTTAGCGTTGTCGTCTTGCCGCCGTCAACGGATACTACCAGTTTTCCGTCAACTACCGCATATTGAACGGCGTCTTTGTGCGAATATTCTTTCAGCGGCACGGCTTGATCGAGAAACTCGCGCGCATAAGCAATTACTTTTGCCCCACGGACCGGATTGTAAGAATCACCGCGTTCTGCCCCGCCTTCTTCGCTGATCGCGTCCGTTCCATATAAGGCATCATAAAGGCTGCCCCAACGGGCATTCGCTGCATTCAGCGCATAGCGGGCATTCGTAACCGGCACGACCAATTGCGGGCCAGCTTGAATGGCAATTTCATCGTCCACTCCTTCGGTGGTAATCTCGAAATCGTCCACTTCTGGCTCTAAATAGCCGATCTCCGTTAAAAACGCTTTATATTCTTCCTTGTTAAAATTGTCGCGGTGCTCTTTATGCCATTGATTTATTTTTTCTTGAATTTCATCGCGGCGCGCAAGCAGCGCTTTGTTTCTCGGCGTTAAATCGGCAATCAGCGTTTCAAAGTCTTTCCAAAATGTTTCGCTGTTCACTTCGCTTCCCGGAAGCACTTCATCGTTTATAAACTCATAAAGCAGTTTTGCGACTTGGAGATTTCCAACTTTGACGTATTCTCCCATTTTCCCCTCTCCTCCATCTATTTTTGTTTCTTATTACGAAACAACGTTTTGTAATTGTTTAAAAAAATCATAGCATGGAGTGAAACATATTTCAACCATTTTCTTATAAAGACTGCTTTTGTTTTACTTCAACGCAGCGCCCCGGCGTCGGGAACAGTTTTCCCGCGTTCAATAAGTTTTTTGGATTAAACACATCGCGAATGTCAGTTTGCGCGGCGATTTCTTCATCGCTGAAAATAAAGCGCATTTCTTCTTTTTTCTCAATGCCGACCCCGTGTTCCCCGGTAATCGACCCGCCGACGGCTGCGCACGCTTGCAAACATTCGCTGCCCGCGGCAAGCGCCTTTTCGGTTTCCCCCGGTTTGCTCGCATCAAACAAAACGAGCGGATGAAGATTTCCATCGCCAGCGTGGAAAATGTTTGCGATGCGCAATCCATATTTTTTGCTGATTTGTTGAATGTTCTTTAACACTTCCGGCAATTTGCTGCGCGGAATGACTCCGTCTTGCACTAAATAATCAGGAGAAATCGCTCCCATTGCGCCAAATCCTGTTTTCCGGTTTGCCCACCAGCGCGCCCGTTCTTCTTCTGTTTGCGCCACTTTCACTTCCCGGACATTCCGGTTGCGGCAAATGCGCAAAATCTCTTCAATTTGCTCGGAAATCCCCGCGGAAATGCCATCCACTTCGATTAAAAGAAGCGCCTCAATGTCCTTCGGATGCCCGACCGGAAAAGCGGCCGCTTCGACTCCTTCAATCGCCGTTTGATCCATCATCTCCAATGCCGCTGGAACCATCCCCGCGGAGATGATATCGGAAACGGCCTGGCTCGCATCTTCCACACGGTCAAAATAAGCCAGCACGGTCTGTTTTGCTTCCGGATTTTTCAAAATGCGCACTGTAATTTTTGTAACGATCCCTAATGTCCCTTCAGAACCGGTCAATAATCCGATTAAATCGTATCCCGGCGGGTCTGGAATGCCGTTTTTGCCGATTTCGATAATTTCCCCGTTTGGGAGCACGACTTCAAGCCCTAAAATATGGTTCGTTGTGACTCCATATTTTAAACAATGTGCGCCACCGGCGTTTTCCGCGACATTTCCGCCAATCGTGCAGCAATATTGACTCGATGGGTCGGGAGCGTAATAGTACCCTCTGTCGGAAATGGAGTTCGTCAGCTTTAAGTTGACAAACCCCGGTTCGACAACCGCACGGCGGTTTTCTAGATCGACGCTGATGAGCCGTTTCATCCGGACTAAGCTGATGATTACTTCGCCGTTTAACGGAATCGCGCCACCGCTTAATCCCGTCCCCGCCCCGCGGGCCAGAAACGGCAAATCATGTTCGTGGCAATACTTCACAACCGCAGCAACTTCTTCCGTATTTTTCGGAAACACCACCGCTTTCGGCAAATGGCGATGAACGGTAAATCCGTCGCAGTCATAAGCGATCAAATCTTCTTTTTTATACAAAATCGAGTTCTCCCCGCCGACAATGCGGGCTAGCGCCTGAATATGCGGGTCGTTTGTTTGCAGCCTTTTTCTTCTCATACGCGCACCTCCTTTCCGTCTTCTTTTTGATACGCCCAGTCAAGCAGCTGTACGGTATGGACGACTTTTTGATTTCGGCCGTATTTCAAAACCCCCATCGCCATTTGCAGCATGCAGCCAGGGTTCCCCATAGAAATAAGCTCCACATCTTCCGGAACATTTTGCATTTTGCTTTCCAATATATCGTTTGCCATTTCCGGATGGGTAAGGTTATAAATCCCTGCGCTTCCGCAGCAGCGGTCGGCGTTTGGCATCGGAACCATCTCCACTCCCGGAATGCTTGATAAAATCGCGCGCGGTTCTTGGCGGATTCCTTGGCCGTGCGCCAAATGGCAAGCATCATGGTACGTAATGCGCATGTTTAATTCCGCTTTTGGCTTTTCATAGCCTGTATCATGCAAATATTTTGAAATATCTTCGACTTTTTGCGAAAACTGCTCCGCTTTCTCGCGCCATTCCGGATCATCGCGGAACAATTCCGGATATTCCTTTAACATGCAGCCGCAGCCCGCGGCGTTCACGATGACACGGTCGGCATGTTGAAACGCTTCGATATTTTGTTTGGCAAGTTTCCGGCCTGTCTCGCGGTCTCCCGCGTGCACATGAAGCGCGCCGCAGCACGTTTGATTTTGTGGAATGATGACATCGTTTCCGTTGCGTGTCAACACGCGAATCGTCGCTTCGTTAATATCGCTGAACATGACGTCCATGACACATCCTGTCAAAAGCGCCACCGTATGTTTCGTTTCTCCTTTTGCTTTTATGACATTCATATGTTTGTATTTTTTTCGCACCGGTATTCCCACTTCCGGCAAAATCGCTTCCATCTCCACGAGATGCTCTGGCATGATATGGAGCAGTTTCGTTTTGCGCGCGATCGTCTTCAGCCCGCTTTTTTGATATAATTTCAGCAAGCTTCCGAGCAAATGAAGACGGGATGGATGCGGAAACACTCCTTTTAAGAAGAAATCGTTAACAAAAGCTTTCCATCCTGTTAGCGGAATCGCCTGCCGGATTTGCCCCCGTACTTCTTCAATCAATCCGCCGACATCCACATCGGCTGGGCACGCCGTCGTGCATGCCCGGCAGTCCAAACACATAAAAATCGGATCGATCAAATCTTCCGTAATCTCCAGCTTCCCTTCTCCCACCGATTTCATCAAATGCACGCGCCCGCGCGGCGAATGTTGTTCTTGTCCGGTTTGTTCGTATGTCGGACACGACTCCAAACACATGCCGCAATGAACACAGTCAGCCCACTTGCTTGGATCAGGCGGATCGCTGAAGCGATAGTTGCCAAGGCTAATTGTTGTACATGCTGGCTCGCTTTTTATTTCACTTTCTCGCAAACTCATCTTATATCCCTCCGATAAACCGCTGGTTGTTTAATATCCGGTTTGGGTCGATTTTCCGTTTAATTCCATCCAGCAGGAAAAAATATGATGGTTTTTCTCCCCACACATCGATGCGCTTCCGCAACGAAAACGGCAAATGCTTCACAACGGCGTACCCGCCCAGCTGCGCTGCCGTCGCCCGCAGCTGTTTGACCGCGGCAATAACCGGCTCGCTTTCTCCTTTGATATATACTTGGCACAAGCCGTGCCCCAACCCGCCGTGCGCCTCGATATGAACATGGCATCTCTCTTGCAGCAAATCGCTTTCCCGAATGATAGGAAGAACATCGAAATTCACGACACCGATTTTCACCGCCGCTTCGACGGACTGTCCCAATGGATCAGGGGCAGCCCCGTTCGGTCCGATCGTATAAAACGTTTGCCAGAACGATTTTGCTTCTTCTTGTGATAAAATGAGAATTTTTGTGTTAGGCGGTTGGAAACGTTTTACAAATTCCACTTGATAACGCACGGCGCTTTCGACATCTTCAAACCCTATCGCTAACGTATAAGCAGAATGGCCGATGAGCCGTTCTGACAATGACGGGCTTAATAATTCGAAACAGACCGGTTCCATCATCGAATCAAGAAATTGGACAGCAAACGAACGGATTTCGTCTAACTTCCCGGACGGAAAAGACAGCAGCACGAGGCTTTCATATTTCGGCAGCGGGCGAAGTTTCAGCGTGATTTCCGATATTACTCCAAGCGTTCCCATCGCCCCGATAAATAGTTTGTTCATATCATAGCCCGCGACATTTTTCACGACTTTCCCTCCGGAACGGATGACCGTCCCATCCGGGTATACGATGCGCAAGCCAATGACGCTGTCGCGCGCTGAACCGTATCCAAGGCGCTTGGGGCCGCTGTCATTAGCGGAAATCACCCCGCCGATTGTCGCATATTGCGGCCACACAGGATCAAGCGCCACCTTTTGGCGATACTCCGCCAAATAATCTTGTAATTGTTGAAACACCGTCCCGGATTTCACCGTCACCGTCATATCTGCGGCCGCATGCTCGACAATGCCGCTATAATTCACTAAAGACAGCAAAATATCGGCACATTCCAGCTGCCCGCCAAATCCTCGTTTCGTCCCCCCGCCAGCGATGCACACTGTTTTTCCATAGGTGTTCGCATAGCGCAAAATGTTCGAAATTTCTTCTTCCGATTGCGGATACACAGTCACATGGCCGCTGTTGCCGAGCGGATGCGATCCGTGTTCATCTATTTGTATTTGCTTTTCTGAAAGAAACTCCGTTAACTTGTTTTTCCACTCCAAAGACAGCACGCATTGCACCTCCTTGTTGTTTCGTAATAAGAAACACTGTTTCTTTTAATGGATAAAAATAAACACGCAAACGATAAACAGCGAATAACCGTTTTTGCGTGTGTTATTATTTATTATTAAACCATCTGTTTTCGAATTTTTCAATGAATTTTTTTATTTAGAATTTATTTATAATTCTGCTTATGATTCTTCCTTTGTTACCATCACATTGCACCGCTTCTCTAACGGCTGAATGATCGCAGACATATCTAAATCCGCTAGCCCTTGTTTCATCGCATCCGCGAACGTCTCTTCGGCAATTTGCCCTAAAAATTGCCTCACCCCCGTTTCATTCATCAACCGATTCGCCAAACAAACGTCTTTATATACATATTTGACTGCTCCGCCTGCTGCAAACTTGCGCGGAAAAACATATTGTTCCATATGCCTGCGAAGCATGCGGCTGTCTCCGTAGCTCGCTTTTAAAATCCGGTAAAGCTGCTTGGCATCCAGCCCAAGCGCCACCCCAGCGACCATTGCTTCTGCGGCAGCAACAGAATGGACGGCGACAAGATATTGATTGATTAGTTTTGCCACACTTCCCGAACCGCTCGGCCCCAAATACTCCACCGTTTCACCAAGGACGTTCAATAGCGGCACCACCCGCTCCCAAGCCGATTTCGCTCCGCCGACCATTATCGTTAACGTGCCTTGCTCCGCTCCTTCTGGCCCTCCGCTTACCGGAGCATCCAAAAAATCGATTTTCTTCTCTTTGGCCCGTTTCGCAACGGCTTTGCTCGTATCCGGCCCCACTGTCGTAAAATCAAGGCAAATCGTCCCCGGCCGGGCGCTTTCGATCACCCCTTCTTTCCGCAAATAAACGTCGATAACATCGTCCGGCATCGATAAACAAGTGCAAATGACATGCGAATGCCGGGCCAGTTCTGCGATCGTGCTGGCTCTGTCTGCCCCCAGCCGTACTAACGCTTCTGTTTTTTCGGGCGAACGATTGTACACGATGACATGATAACCTGCGCCAAGGAGACGTCTAGCCATTCTTGCTCCCATCACACCTGTGCCAATAAATCCGATATTCATCTGTTTGTGCTTCGCCATTGGAGTGACGAAGCTTCCCCCTTTCCTAACTATTTATAGCAAAATCAACGGTCAATGGATAACGTACGCCAATGAAAGCTATGCTCACTTTTTCCCGACGGAATGTATTCCAATCCGATTGCCCCTTTGTAGCCGCACTGCTGCAAACGTTGAAAAATGTACTCGTAACGGATTTCACCCGTTCCCGGCTCATGCCTTCCCGGAACATCCGCAATTTGAACATGGGCAATCCAATCAACATATGTTTCAAATGTCGCCATTAAATTTCCATTCATTCGCTGCATATGATAAAAATCATATTGAAGCTTGATGTTCGCCAATCCAATTTCTTTCACCATCGAAACAGCTTCATGAATGTTTGTTAAAAAATAATCCGGCATATCAAACGGATTGATCGGTTCAATTAAAAGCGTTAACGAGTGGTGTGCCATTTGCTTTGCCGCGTCATAAAGATGACGCATGTACGTTTCTTTTGCTTTTTGCCGCTCTAAATCAGCTGGAAGCACTCCCGCCATGCAGTGAATATACGGAACGTTCAATTCCGTTGCATAGCGAATGCCTTCTTCAACAGAACGTTGAAATTCGTCCGTCCGATTTGGAAAAATCGCTATCCCTCTTTCCCCTTTTTCCCAATTTCCCGGAGGCAAGTTGATCAACACAAGCGATAATTGATATTGATGAAGCTCATCGCGGATGCGTTCGACAGGATATTTGTACGGAAACTGGCATTCCACAAGCGAAAAGCCGCATTCTCTCGCTTTTTGAAACCGCTCCAGAAACGGCACTTCCGTAAAAATTGTCGATATATTAACGGAAAACGGATTCATTCTTTCTTCCCCCTTATTACCAAAATGATTATATGCAAGACATTCGCCTTAAGCGGAACGGCTAAGAAGCTTCGCTATATTTTCAGCGTTTTGCCCAAGAAAACAGGGAATTCTTCCGGTATGTATCTTTGTTAGTGTTAGAGATAATCAGCTTTGCAGCAGCTATTTCATCTTTGCAAAGCGCGATCATCCGTGTGACCGCTTACAATTTATCCGCAACGAAAGAAAAGACTGTTCCCTTAACAACAGGGAAAACAGTCCTTTTTTGTACGGACGTTCCATCAATCTTCATCGCTGGCAAAAAAGCGCAAAATGTAAATAAACAAGTTAATAAAGTCAAGATAAATGTTGACAACAATCATCGGAATGTCCGCTTCCGTAAAACCATGGCGGGCAAGACGATTAATATCGTAAATCGTAAAACCGAGGAAAATGAGAATCCCTAAGGCAGCGATCCCCATTTGCCCGACGCTGGAAAACGGAATAAACCATTGGATAATTAAGAGACCGAGCAGCGCAAATGCGCCTAATGTCAAAAAGCCGCCAAGAAACGAAAAATCTTCTTTCGTTTTCGCCGCATAAATGGCCACGCCGGAAAACGAAACGACCGCCAGCGCAAACGCCTTGAACACCGCTTCGGCGCCAATAACTGCAACGTAATGGCCGATGAGCGGATAGAGCGTAGCGCCGGATACGAGCATAAAGCTGTACATAAGCGGATAGCTGACCGCTTTTTTGCTGCGGGCAAAGATCATCACAAGCAGCAGCACAATTTCCAGCACGGCAAGCGGCAAATGCAGCGATATCGGAATCCACTGCCCAATATAAAGCCCTCCTGTCGCTACCGCCAGCGCTGTTAAAAATGCAGCCGCCAATTTAGCAATGGGGCTTGATGAATACGTTGTCGAGTAATTCAACATGCATTCCTCCTTTTTTCCCTAGTTTATCATAATAGACCATCTCCGGTCATTAGCCGAATGGCATTTTTACATAAAAAATGTAAAAAATTTGTGGTTATGATGAATAATGTTTCATTTGCCAGCGCAAACGATCCATAAGAAAACAAAAGGCTCGCCTGTGCGAGCCTTCGTTACTCCGCAAATAAATCGGATGATAAATACCGTTCTCCCGAGTCCGGCGCCATGCAAAGGACGCGCGCGCCTTTTGGAAGCTGTTTGGCAACTTTGATCGCATAAAAGGCGCTGGCAGCGGCAGAAGCGCCGACAAGAATGCCTTCTTCTGCGGCAAGGCGGCGCGCCATCATTTGTGCGTCTTCATCCTTAATAAGAAAAATATCGTCGTAAATATGGCGGTTTAAAATTTTCGGGATAAACCCCGGGCCCGTGCCTGGGATTTTATGCGGTCCTGGCTTCCCTCCCGATAATACAGGGGAGCCATACGGCTCTACGACATAAATGCGCAAATTCGGAATACGCTTTTTCAATTCTTCTCCGGTGCCTGTCACCGTTCCGCCAGTGCCAGCCGTTAACACAAACGCATCGAGTTGGCCGTCGAACGCTTCAAGAATTTCGCGGGCCGTGCTATGGCGATGCGCATCCGGATTGGCCGGATTTTCAAACTGCATCGGGATAAAGCTGTCCGGAATTTGCGCGGCGAGCCGGTTCGCCTCGTCAATCGCCCCTTTCATCCGTTTTTCTGCCGGCGTTAAATGCACTTCCGCGCCGTACGCTTTCAAAATTTTAACACGTTCAGCTGTTGCGTTATCCGGCATCGTAATAATGCAGCGATAACCTTTGGCCGCGCAAACCATCGCCAAGCCGATGCCGGTGTTTCCGGAAGTCGGCTCAATAATCGTGCTTTTCCCCGGAACAATCTTTCCCTCTTGTTCCGCGCGCCGAATCATTTCAAACGCCGCCCGGTCTTTTACGCTTCCCCCCGGATTAAACGATTCTAGTTTCATATATACGTCCGCGCCATGCGGATCAGGAATCTTGTTTAATTGGACAATTGGTGTATTGCCGATTAAGTCTAAAACAGAGTTGTATAGTTTCATCGCAAGTCCCCAACCTTTATGCAAATTATCTTTATCTGATTATAAGTCTTTTTTTAATTTCTTTCAATGATTACTACTCTGGGTATATCGGAAGCTCAATGACCACTTTCATTCCTTTTCCTTCTTCGCTAAAAAAGGAAATCGTGCCGTCATGCAGGGAAATAATTTGTTTGACAATCGCCAAACCTAACCCCGTGCCGCCTTCTTTTCGCGAACGTGCCTGATCCACGCGGAAAAATCGCTGCCCAAGAAACGCCAGCTTTTCTTTTGGAACCCCTTTTCCGGAATCACGAATGATCAGCTGGCAGCTCTTAGCACTTACTTTTCTTAATTGTATATCAATCTTTCCGGCGTCTGGGGTATAACGGACAGCATTATCTAAAAGGTTTTGCACGACTTGCTCAAGCCGGTCGGCATCCCCTTCCAAAATAATATCATGATCTAATTCCACAGCAAGCGTAATTTGCTTTTTTTGTAAAAACGGTTCGTATTTTGCGACCGTATCTTCAATCACTTGCGCAAATACAAGCGGGACTTTTTGCAATGGCACACTATTTCCTTCTAATTGGGCCAAATCAAGCAAATCACGGACAAGCCGCTCCATTCGGCCCGCTTCCCGATAAATCAGCTGCACATGCTTTCTTTGTTCTTCTTTCGTCTTCACCAATCCTTGCAATATCGCTTCACTATATCCTTTCACATAGCTGATCGGTGTCCGCAATTCGTGAGAAACGTTAGCTAAAAACTCGCGCTTCCGCATATCTTCTTCAGCAACTGCTTTCGCCATAATATTGAATGCTTTTGCCAGCTTGCCGATTTCGTCATTCGTCCGCACCGGGATTTGCGCTTCATAGTTTCCTTGTGACATATGATAAGCAACTTCCTCCATCTCCTTTAGCGGACCGGTGATGTGGCGAACGAGCCGCTTCCCGGCAATAAGAAGAACAAAGACAAACAGCGCCGCGAGCGGAAGCCAAATCATGGCGACTTCTTTCGTTAACTCTTGAATGCTTGCAAGCGGAATGTAAAGGTAAATCGCCCCTTGCAGGCGATGATCATCTAATAGCGGGATGATCACTCCCATAATTTTGCGGTGAAATCGCTTCTCATAGCCGATTTTCGTCACCGTTTCCCCGCGCAGCAGCTTCGCGCGATCTTTGCCGCTAATCAGTGATTGATAGTCAATGTCAAACGGCAAGCAAGCGCTTAATTCGCGCGGATTATTTACTAATATCACTTCGGCTGTTGACTTTTCATCATACCATTCAATTTGCTTCCGGAATGTCTCGCTGACTTCCCCGCCGTGATAATCGGATGCCAGCGATTTTCCTTCTTGGAGCAGCGTCTGTTCTACTTTATCTACATACAATTTTTGGTAGAAATAATCTAACAAAAATGAGGAAAACGATACGGTTAAAATAACGCTGAGGCTAATCATCAACCATATTTTCTGCTCTAATGTCAACGTGTTCCGCCGCATTCACGACACCTCAAATTTATAGCCAATTCCCCACACTGTATGGATGAACTCGCTCGCCTGCTTTAGCTTCATGCGCAGCGTTTTTATATGGGTATCGACCGTTCGCACATTTCCCGTGTAATCATATCCCCATACTTTTGCGAGCAGTTCTTCGCGGCTAAACACTTGCCCGCGATGTTTCGCCAAAAACAAAAGCAAATCGAATTCCTTTAAAGTAAGAATGAGCGGCTCCCCGTCTACCGTTACTTTTCTTCCTCTTTCATCAATCGTAAGCGGTCCAAACGAAAGGTCATGATTGCCGGCGTGATAGGCGCGGCGCATCACCGCTTCAATGCGGGCGATTAATTCACCCGGACTAAATGGCTTCACAATATAGTCATCACCGCCAAGCTTCAAGCCTTTTACTTTATCCCATTCTTCTCCCCTTGCTGTTAAAAACAAAATAGGGACGTCCGATTGCCAGCGAATCCGCTCACACAAGGAAAACCCATCCATTTTCGGCATCATAATGTCAATTAAAACAGCATCTACTTTCACATTTGCCAAAACGTCCAGCGCCTTGTCGCCATCTTCGGCTTCCAAACAAGAAAAACCAGCGTTTTCTAAATACATTTTGACTAAAAACCGCATATCTTCCTCATCATCCACAATTAATACCGTTTTCTTTTCAACTGTCATCCGCACCGTCATCCTCCTTTTGCCATCAACAATTGAAACGGGCCTTTCCCTGTTTTCCAACGATCGATGACTTTCATCGCACGCTCGTCCACGACATATATTTCATCACTATCATAACTGGCAATGTATAACCGCCCGTTTGCCCCGATCATGGCAAACGGATTCGCCCCTGCGGTAACAGATGATTGCAATTTTCCTGAATCATCCCATTTCCATAGCGTGCTCGATCCGTGGCTTAAAGCATAAATTCCTTCGTTTGTTTCCGCAAAATCGATAGGCATCACGGGTGCTGCCACAGTTTTGATAAACGCTCCTGTGCTGGCCGAGTAAATATGAATATTCGTTTCCACGGTGCTGCCGCTTCCGTGCCCGCCAATCCACAATTCTCCTTCTTTTTCACGCAGCAAGCCGCTAACGGCAAATTCCGGAACAGAAAATGTCCGAATGACCCGCCGTTCGTCCACTTGGACGATATATGCTTTAGTGCTGCGAAAATCAATGACATACAGAAGCGTTCCTGCATCGTTTTGCAACAATGTCAGCGGCTTGTCGCCCACCGCGATTTTCCCGTCCTCCTGTCCATTTTTTTTAAAGATGCGGATGGCGTTTTGCCGCTCATCTGCCAAAAAAACGGCATCTCCTTTATTCGATGCAAGCGCACGAACAATTCCTTTTCCCGTCTGCCATTCCTGCGCTTCTTTTCCAGTATGGATATCATATAGATAAACACGATCCAGCTCATTGCCGTATAGCAATAATGTTCGCTGATCGTGAAGCAATGCAGCGCCTTGAATCGGTTTCTTCACCTTCCATTTCGCCAAAGCCTCTCCTGTTTTCGCGTCAAAAAATGCGACACTTTCCTCTTTTATGTTAACGCTCATTAATATTTGCGGCCGCTTTGGAACTGCCGGAAATGTTGCTTTTTCGCATCCATACATCAAGAACAGCCCCGATATAAGAAGAAACAGGCATATCCTTCTCACCTCGCCCCCTCCTTTCCTCAATAAGTCCATTATAAACAAATATTGTGAAATATTTGTGAAATATTGTTCACATTTAACAATCAATGAAGGAATGCCATTTTCCATCTATTCTACTTGCCCATTCCCTTTTATAATAAAAGTAAATAGATAAAAACGGGGTGACATCGTTTGACATCCGCGGCACAAAAATTAATCGCACATTTAGACGCGCACTTTTCCGACTTTCTTTCATACTGGCAACGCCATATGTATATCGCTGATAATGATAAATATATCGATCATGTCATGCATAACGGAATCGCCATGTTCCAGCTCGTCAAAGACACGCTGCTTCACTCACCCAACCGGGACAATATCGAACAGCTTGCCTACAAAATCGCGAAAGAACGGGCAGAAACCAATATGAATATCGGCGAATTTGTTTACAATACAAATCTCGGCCGCAGATTAGTGGTAAAGTATGCGCTTCAATCTGCATTGCCGATTGAAGAACTGTTCCCGCTGATCGATGAAATCAATTGTTTGTTTGATCAATTTTTATTTTACGCCGTCACAAAATACAGCGAGTTAAAAGAAGCGGAAATACGAGAAAAAAACTTATTGATCACGCAATCCCATAAAGACCGCTTAACCTTGCTTGGCCAAATGTCGTCAAGCTTTGTGCACGAATTTCGCAATCCGCTGACAGCGATTATCGGGTTTGTTCAATTATTAAAAATGGAACATCCGGATTTGCCGTATCTGAATATTATTGACCATGAACTGCAGCAACTTAAATTCCGCATTTCCCAATTTCTTCATGCTTCCAGACAAGAAATCGTTGAAAGCGAAAAAGAAACTTTTTCGCTTTCCCAGCTATTCGAAGAAATTATTGAATTTTTATACGCAAGCATTGTTGACGGGGATGTGCAAATCTCGGTGTCCGTTGACTCAGCGATACATATATTTGCCTACAAAGACCAGCTCCGCCAGGTGTTTATCAACATTTTGTTAAATTCCATTGAAGCGGTGAAAGAAAAAGACAAACCCCGCTGCATTTATATCGACGCTTACCGTCAGGGTGAATCCGTTTATATTAAAATTATCAACAACGGGCCAGCCATCCCAGAAGAAATGGTCAAAACAATTTTTGAACCGTTTTTTACAACAAAAAAACTAGGAACAGGAATTGGCCTTTACATTTGCAAAAAAATCATTGAAGATCATGGCGGGCAAATTACGTGCACCTCGAATGAACATATGACTTCTTTTTCCATCAGTCTGCCTGTATAAACAAATGAAGGGAAAGGGCATACTTAAATAAAAAAGGTGAGAACAATGTTCAAATCATGGAAAAAGTGGATGAAACAGACGGCGAACACGCTAATAGACCGGCTGCAGCGCGAGAAACATTCCTTTTCCGATATCGCACGACTGATCCGGGAGCATCCCGACACGTCAGTATCCGAAAAGACATGGCTTGGCCTAACATATCGATTTTACTCCCTTCATTTAGACAAGGTAGCCTTAACAATGGAAACAAAGAAGACGAAAGGAAACGATGAGCATATTTTATTTATCGCTGTTTCTTCCTCCAATTCCGCTCCCATTGTTTACCGTTCTTATGATGAAAACAGCGATCTTCACAAGCTCGTCACAACTCCGCCGCTTACGAAAGAAACCGCACCTATATCACAGTAAGGTGCGGTTTTGTGTTTCTATCTATCCTTTCATGCCATGAAGCCACTCCTCGTAACATTGCGGACATAACGCTTCTTCGCGTTCTTCTTCCGAAACGTAAAACGATACATAATGAACTTGATCCACGCATTCAACTTGGCAATAAAAACACGTTTCGTTCATCTAGCTTCCTCCCCTATCCGTTAGTGTGGACCGAGGAGGATGTGTTTTTGCGAGTAAACTGCTCCCAATTGACTACGGATCGGTAAGGGAAAGTAAATAATCGATCATAGCTTCTTGTTCTTCTCTCGTAAATCCCGCCTGTGGATCAATCCAATAACGATGTCCATCGCCGCTGACATGCACAGCACGAAGTTGCGGATCAGAAGCATTCGCCCAGATCACTTGTTGCCGTAGCGTCCGGTCTATCAATGCGCGAAGACTGTTGCGCGCATCAGGTACAATTCCTTTTTTTAGCGTTCCCGTTAAACCGAGCTCCCCGTTCGGTCCGACCGCAACGCCCCCATCATGGAGATACGGAGCGCTCCAAGAAAGACCGATCAGGCTCGGCACTTTATAACCTCCTTTCGAATCGCCATGCGCAAACGCTAAACGTATTTGTTCTGTATCCAAATGTTCTGTCGGCACTTTTAGTACTTTAGCGTTTTTCGGAACTGGAACAGGGGTATCCGGAGCATAGAAAACCGCTTCAGCAAATACTTTTTCTGTTTTCTTCAACGCTTGTGCCCGCGATGGCTCGGTTCCGACCACCTTCGCTGCAACGACACGGTTATTGGTGAAATACGCTCCCGCATGACAGCGAATACATCCGGCTTGAACAAATACATCACGTCCCCGAGCTATTTGCCTTGCATCCATTTTTGCACTTAGGGATGGAGGATTAATCGTATTTTGCCAAGCAGCGACAGCGTTGTTTTGCTCATTAAAGCGATATCCCGGTTCACTAGCTACTAATCCATCCGGCGCTACGAGCGATACTTTCGGGAATTGCGGCGGAGCAACGAGTTTGTTGACGCCGACAACACCAGGGGTCGGATCCACCTTTGCAAAAAACTCCGATGGTTTTTCGTTCCCGTTTGGCTTATAGCGAAATTTTGGATTAGCAGCATTTTGCAGTATCGTTCCAATATATACTTCTTTGTCCACTCCAAATAACGCTTCGCTAAGCTCCGATTGCGCAAGAGAATCGGCATTTTGTGCGTGAACGTTGTTGCTAAACGTAGCAAGCCCGCGGAACGGTCCTGCTGTCGCGAACCCGCTCCATCCGTACGGATGATCTCCTAATGTAAATGAATCCGGTATTTGTGACGGATTTGCTTTCATATCGATAGTGGAATCGAAATTTCCACGTGGCCAACTCGCAAAAATGCGGTCTACCTCTTTTTCAAGCAATTGCGGATCAGGAAGTGACGACTTCCTCCCTTTTGAATCCATCACTGTCCGATCCATAGAACGAATATAGCTCTTCAGCGATTTTATATCCGCATGCGTAAAATAAGCAGCGGAATTGGTGGCTAACGCCATAAGCAGTCCAGCATTTAAATCATTGTTAGGCGCTCCTTCTACCACCTTCTTCGTTTTTGGATCCACCGTCGCATGGCACGCCGCGCAACTAATGCCAATGCGAAGCTTACCGTGATCCCAAACAACCGGCATTCCCAACGGCAAATAGGATCCTTTAGGAACATCGATGCCTGTGTCAATTTTTTCCCCTTTTTTGTACGTTCGGTCACCAATGGTCACATCTTCTGCCAGCTCCACTTGCAAATTTGTCGTTCCCTTTCCTTTTAAAGAAATAACCTCCTTGGCGATATTCGCCATCGTTAACGGTCCGTTCACCAACCCCATCATATCCGTCAAAAACACCTCATTGCCAAATGTTTCTTTATAAAACACTTCTCGCCCCAATTGAAGCAGCTGTTTATCGACAACAATAGCGCCATGTTTGGCAGAAACAGACGTTTTTGAATGATCGGCAAATGATTTTCCCGCTTCCGTGCCAATCCATTCCCCCCAAATATCCGTGCCTGTTTGATGATTCGCTTCATACTTTACTACATCATCTTTTTCAGGTAAAAGGGCATATTCGGCATTACTGTTAAAAAAAAACCCTCCTCCAATGAACAATAAAAGGAAAATGATAATAAGGATATACAGTTTGCGCATTCCATTTCACCTTCCATTGAAAATTGCAGCACGCATAGTGTACCCCCCTTCACCAGAAACAAACCATCTTCCTACAACAAAAAACCTTTGTTACTTCACTTATTCATCACATGCGATTGCTAAATTTTATAAATTTTATAAAAATAACATATAAAAATATTTTAGAAAAATATTTTTATATATTTTTTACAAAAATAATAATGTTTATGTTAAATAAAAATTTATAATTATATATTTTATATATAATTTTATTGACATACAAATATTTTTATAATTAAAATAAATGATATATCATATAAAAACACCAAGGAGGAAAGACAATAATGAGTGCACTACCGGAAACAACGGCGCTAGAAAATCAACGTCCAAAGATGAAACATCCTCCCGGGCTTTATTTATTGTTTTTTACAGAACTTTGGGAACGATTTAGCTATTATGGAATGAGGGCAATTCTTGTCCTTTATTTAACGACAGAACTTGTCAGCGGCGGATTAGGAATAAAGCCGAGCGTCGCGATGACGGTTTATGGAATTTTTACTGGCGCAGTTTATTTCACTCCGCTTGTCGGCGGTTATTTATCTGATCGATTTTTAGGCAGAAGATTGGCGATTACCATCGGCGGCATCACGATGGCGCTTGGTAACTTCATTTTATTTGCCATCAACAATCAAATAGGGCTTTATATCGGATTAATTTTATTAATTATTGGCAACGGCTTTTTTAAACCAAATATTTCTACACTTGTCGGAGAACTTTACGCTCCGAACGATAAACGAAAAGACGCCGCATTTACCATTTTCTACATGGGGATTAACATTGGAGCACTGTTTGCACCGCTTGTATGCGGATTTTTGGCGGAAAAATATTTCGCAACGAACATCAATGGCATCATCCATTACGGATTTAAGTACGGATTTCTAGCGGCAGCAATCGGCATGATTATCGGACAACTTATCTTCAACCTGTTTGGCAACCGCTATTTAGGGGACATCGGCAAACAGCCTACCGGCGCGCCAGCTAAACAGAACAAAGAAACAGAAGCAAAAGCCAAAACCCCTTTAACGAAACAAGAAAAACAAAACGTCGCCGTTATTTTTATTTTAACGTGCTTTGTTATTTTCTTCTGGGCTGGATTTGAACAAGCCGGAAGTTCATTAACGTTATATACAGACAAATTCGTGGATAAATCGATTGGCGGCTGGACGATGCCTACTTCTTGGTTCCAATCGCTAAACCCATTCTTTATCATTGTGTTGGCACCGGTCGTGTCGCTAATCTGGACAAAACTTTCGAATTCCAAACGCGGTGACTTGCCAATCCCAGCAAAAATGGGTCTTGGCATGATTTTGCTCGGCCTTGGCTTTGCCGTGCTAATTCCGGCTGTATTACAAACCGGAAGTGATGAACAACATATCGTCGAAAAAGCAAATTTATTATTTATCATTTTCACTTATTTCCTTCACACGCTTGGTGAGCTTTGCTTATCGCCGGTTGGCTTGTCGATGGTCAGCAAACTTGCTCCTGCCCGGCTGGCATCGGTATTAATGGGAGTATGGCTAGCGGGAACAGGTGTTGCTCAGTTGCTGGCTGGTCAATTAGCTGCATTTACACAATCTTTAGGCTATTTAGAAATTTTCAGCCTCATTAGCGGCGTGACGATTGGATTAGGCCTGATTTTGCTGCTGTTTACGAAAAAATTGGTGCGAATGATGAACTAAAAAGCTGGATTCCTTTGACGGGCCAGCTTTTTTATAATAATGGAATGCAGCCGCCAAGGCCAATCTCATTTTCCCCTTCTCCCGCTGTTTATGCGCCACATAATTGCCGATTAGTGATAATAAAATCGGCAATGTGGATATTACACGATATGGTGCCTCCATCCGTTTGTTTTTGTTAACACCGTCGTCACGATCCCGACTACCGTTACGACAATAAACGAATAAAAAAACGAAGTCGAATCAATGACAAAACTCCCAACCGCAATAATAATGGCATCCATCATAAAAATAATCATCCCGACGTTCCAGTTCGTCATTTTTGCAATAAATTGCGCCAATAAATCCGTCCCTCCCGTGCTCGTCTCTTCGCGCAGCATCATGCCGATCCCGACTCCCACAAAAACTCCCCCGATAACAGAGCTCACGATGGGGTCCAGCGTGACTGCGCCGCGCAGGACGGAAAAGACATCGATCATCAAAGAAGAGAACAGCAAACCATGAAGACTATTGTAAAAAAGCGGCCGATAATAAAACCAAGCAATAATGTAAAGAGGAACACTTAATAAAATAATTACCAGGCCCACTTTGACATGCCAAATATATTTGACGATCAAACCAATTCCGATGATTCCTCCATCTAATAAATGGTGAGGAACTAAAAAAACATTAATGCCGATGGCAAGAAAAATGCTGCCGATCGTAATAACGGCGATTTTTTTTAACATGAAAGCGACACCTCGTTTTTTTGCAAAACTTTCGTCAGCAAGAATTGGCACAACACAGAAAAACATCGATATTCTATATATATGGCGCCGCAGCAAAAGACTTGTCTTTTTCGCAGCCGAAACTTGAACAATCCTCCTGCTTGCAAATCATCGATTTTCGGATGCCGCCCCTCGTCAAAAAAATTTACATAACAAGGAAAAATTAAGATGCATTATGCATTTTCTATTGCGATTATTGGAATAATCGATTAATATATTAATATAAAATAGAATATGATGCTCATTCGCCCAATGAAGTAGAGGCTGCGGCTTTTATGAGTACGGTAAACGAGACGCAGAGCACGTCAATGACTTTACCGGAAAGGAAAAGCTGCCGAAGTCTGGGCATTTCTCTGGATGCTCAGGCTGGGGTTGTCGCCGAATAGGGACAACACTGTCATACTTGCATAAACCATGCGGGTATGGAGCGCTATCTTCATGGGAGAGTTGATGGTATGCAGCTACTTCAACACTGCCGTCGATCTCCTTCGACGGCTTTTTTTATTATGCAGATGTTTAGGCATTTCATGGATGAATGCATTAATATTTGTAACCTAAAGGAGTGGAGCGTTTCATGGAAACATCAACAAAAACAATAGTTGCTTCTTCTGCCGCTTCATTTTCTGAGAGCGGCCTGCGGCGAAAGCTAAAAACCCGCCATTTAACAATGATTTCCCTCGGAGGAACGATCGGCACAGGCTTGTTTTTAGCAAGTGGCGGAGCGGTGCATACAGCAGGCCCCGGTGGAGCGCTTGCCGCGTATATCGCTATTGGCATTATGGTGTATTTTTTAATGACAAGCCTTGCGGAAATGGCCGCATACATGCCCGTTTCCGGATCGTTCAGCACATACGCAACAAAGTTTGTCGATCCCGCGTTAGGGTTCGCATTAGGGTGGAATTACTGGTATAACTGGGCGATCACGATCGCCGCAGAGCTGTCTGCTGTCACGATGATCATGAAATTTTGGTTTCCAAATAGTCCATCGCTGTTATGGAGCGCGCTTTGTTTAGCAATTATGTTTCTTTTAAACTACTTGTCCGTCAAAGGGTTTGGGGAAGCAGAATATTGGTTTTCCCTCATTAAAGTAGCGACCGTCATCGTCTTTTTAATTGTCAGCTTTCTCATGATTGTCGGTATTATGGGCGGCGAAGCGGTCGGCTTTAAAAACTTCACTATCGGGGATGCTCCGTTTCACGGCGGTTTTATGGCAATGCTAGGAATTTTTATGGCGGCTGGCTTTTCCTTCCAAGGAACGGAATTGTTAGGAGTCGCTGCAGGAGAAACAGAGGACCCGGAACAAAGCATTCCCCGCGCCATTCGCCGGGTGTTTTGGCGCATTTTGTTATTCTATGTTTTAGCCATTCTGGCGATCGGCTTGTTAATCCCTTATACAGACGAAAGGCTTGCCAATGACGATGTTACGGTTAGCCCGTTTACACTTGTATTCGATAAAGCGGGAATCGCCTTTGCCGCTTCGGTCATGAACGCGGTCATTTTAACCGCCGTATTGTCGGCAGGCAACTCCGGGATGTACGCATCCACCCGCATGCTTTGGGATTTAGCCCGTGAAGGAAAAGCGCCAAAATTTTTAGCGAAACTGGATAAACGCGGAGTTCCGGTCAATGCGCTGATTGTCACTGCCTCATTAGGAACACTTGCTTTTTTGGCCTCTTTCTTTGGAGACGGCGTTGTTTATACATGGTTGTTAAACGCTTCCGGAATGTCTGGGTTTATTGCATGGCTTGGCATTGCCATCAGCCATTATCGGTTCCGTAAAGCGTATATTGCGCAAGGAAAAAATCTCAATGATTTGCCGTATAAAGCAAAGTGGTTCCCGTTCGGCCCGATTTTTGCATTTGTCATTTGCCTTATTGTGATTTTAGGGCAAAACTACCAGGCGTTTATTGGCGGAACCGTTGATTGGTATGGTGTTCTTGTTTCGTACATCGGCTTGCCTCTCTTTATTATCGTCTGGCTTGCATATAAATTTGTGAAGAAAACAAAAGTCATTCCTTTGCATGAGTGCGATCTAGAACAAAAATAAGGACTTAGCAGTACATGCCAAGTCCTTATTTTTGCGCTTTTTGCTCTTCGTCATCGATAATTCCTCTTGTCGCATTTTTAAATTCGCGCAACGTTTTTCCAGCCGCTTGTCCCAATTCCGGCAGCTTTTTCGGGCCAAAAATAAGCAACGCAAAAAAGACAATGAGAGCGATTTCTCCAAATCCGATGTTCATATGATTCACCTCCATACATATATTTTTTCTTCTATTGTAACATACGTATTATATCATATGTGAACCGAAAGTGCCGCCGCTACATCTATTCTTCTTGTAGAAGGCGGACCGGCACTTCCCATTCTTTCTCCGGATCATTTTTCCGATAAATGCGCGCCATTTCTCGCTCCTCATCCACATGTTGGATCATTACTTGTTGTCCTTCATAAGTGACTGGCACGATTTTTCCCGATTCAGCGATTTGTTTTGCGCGAATGACTTCGATTGGTATTCCCTCCTTTCTTATCAGCGTTATCTCCATCTTCCGCTAACGCTTGCTTCCGAGAATGTTCCATCTTAGCACACAAGCTGCACGATTTGTTTCGCTCCCCTTTCGTATGGATGATTTCTTATACAGCCGCTTCAAGCTCTTTTCTTTAATCATTAAAAATTCACACCTTTCCAAAAAATGATATACTATTGACCCCTCAAAAAAGAAGAAGTATCATTCGAATTGGTATAGACAAAAAAGGAGGAAACACTATGAGTGAGCGTGATTACTACTTTGACAACGCGAAATGTGTATTGATGCTCCTCGTCGTGTTTGGCCACTTTCTCCGCCCGTATATCGATAGTGTGCTATGGGTGCATAGCTTATATATTTGGATTTTCTTTTTCCACATGCCGGCGTTTATTTTTATTTCAGGTTATTTCGCAAAAAAATTTCATGAACAAGGATATTTAAAAAAAATCACAAAAAAATTATTGCTCCCTTATCTTATTTTCCAACTGTTGTATTCGGTCTACTATTATTTCTTATATCAACAAGATTCCATTGAATTCGACTTATTAACTCCGCAGTGGAGTTTATGGTTTTTAATTAGCTTATTCAGTTGGAATTTGCTGTTATGGATCTTTGCGAAAATCCCAAAACCTGTTTCATTATTGCTTTCCCTTCTTTTAGGAGTGGGGGCAGGCATGATCGATGCGGAAAAATGGCTGAGCATATCGCGCACTTTTACATTTTTTCCATTCTTTTTATTAGGATTTTTTCTTCATAAACAGGATATCGAACGGTTATTTACATGGCGCTGGCGTTTGTTTTCCTCTTTTGTTTTAGCCGGAATGTTCGTGATGATTCATTTTGGTTTTCCTGATTTACCTCAGGAATGGCTATATGGCTCCAAATCATACGATACGCTCGGTGTGCCAGAGGAAAAAGGAATTTTTGGACGGCTGGTTATTTATGGCGCAAGCGCGTTAATGATGCTCTGTTTTCTTGCGCTCATCCCAAACCGCCGTTTCTCTTTTTCCGAGTTAGGCGCAAGAACTTTTTATATTTATATTTTGCACGGATTTATTTTAAAATATTTGCATGAAACAAAATTTCCAGATTTTATTATGAGTATTCACGGTTATCCGCTATTGCTAGGGTTATCCGTCATTGTTGTGCTTGTGCTTGGAAGCGAGCCGATCGCCCGCGTTATGCGCCCGCTGTTAGAATGGCGATTCCCAAAAAAGAAACAGGCTGTTTCATAAACATAGTAACAAAGAAAAGGCTGTCCCAATATCGGTAAAATAACTTTTTGCGGGCAGCCTCTTTCCTTGTTTTTACATCATTTTGATATTTTTACTTTTTCAAAAGATCTTCTCCTCATTCTCCTGTATGTTCTTCTTTTCATTGTGTCGACGGTGGCCGCCTACTTTTTTCAATTGTGGGTAGCATAAACCATTCCACAGCAATTCTGTTTACACACAAACACCAAGTTCCCTTTTGGTGTAAATCTCTCTCATTCAATTTCTCCTCATACGTCATGTTCTCAATTCAGCTAATCTCTTTCAGCAACTCTTTCTTTTGTTTCCGCTCCAAGGGTGACCACCTTCTTTTTCTCGCAGTACATGTAGTTCTCCTCACTCCTTTAGGCGGAATCCATAATGACTCGTTTTTGTTTGGTCTTTGGATATCCAAAGTGACCAAATGGCTCCAAACATGGAGGTCTCACCGGTTATTCGTGATAACGATAAATTGATTTTCTGTTCTCACACCTGTATATTGTATCTAGGTTGGTTCTTACTAGCCATTTTTCCATGATCATCTTTCACCGCCGTGAATGTCGCATCCGGATTCGTTTTCGAAAATCTATTCCGTTCGCCTAACACTTCTTGATATTCTTTGTGGAGAAAGAAGATTTTATTCCAATTGCCATTTGTCTTTCTTTCACTTGCGACTCTTCGGCTCTTTCTCTGGTTCCCTCCCACTTTTATGAGTAATGAACTACTTTTTCTTGAAATTATAACGATATATTTTGCTGGCTAGATACTACATCTTCAATAGATACAAATTCCTCAGATATTGGGCGAATTTTCTTTGCACCTACTAAGAAATAGTAAATGCTTCCCGCGCCAAACACGAACAAAATTACAACGATCAATGGAACTTCCATTCCGAAGAGAGGAAGGTTTGTAGCTAACACACTATACTTTAATACGCAAAAAAACGAAATGATACCTAAAAAAAGTGCTATGCCTGGGACAACTGGATAGCTTACTTTGAAAGGACGTTCCATATTAGGTTCTTTTTTCCGCAACACAAACAGCGATATGAGACTCAAGCAATACATAGTAATCGCACCAAACACAGATAAAATAATTAAAGCATTGGCAAAACTAGCTGAACCAGCACTAACTACTCCTATGATACCAGGTACAATTAATCCCCAATGTGGCACTCCGTTTTTTGATAAGTTAGAGAGAAATTTAGGAAGATATCCCGCTCTAGCTAATGCAAATGTTTGTCGGGAGTAACCAATGATTATACCATGTAGACTCGCTATTAATCCAAACACCCCAATAACGGCGACCGTTTTTGGTAAAATATTGTTTTCACCATAAACGCTAGCTAGTGCTTGTGGAAGTGGATAATCAGCAGGTTTTCCTTGTCCTCCGCCAAGTCCCGCCGTAACAAGTAACGTAAAAACTGTTGCAACCGCTAACGTCAAAATTCCAGAAATAAATCCTTTTGGTATGTCCCTTTTAGGATTACGAACTTCTTCTGCCGCCATCGCTCCCCCCTCAATAGCAAGAAAAAACCAAATCGCAAAAGGAATAGAGGCAAATACTCCCGTCCAACCGTTAAAAAATGACATATCATTAAATATCATTGAACTTTTTACATGTGGCAGTCCAGCAACATAGTAAATACTTAAACCGATCAACGCTAAAATAGTAGCAACAAGCTCAATGATTGCTGCTCCTTTAACACCTATTAGATTAATGAAAATAAAAAGCGAAAAAACAGCTACTGTAGCATACACAGCGTTAATACTTGGAATTAAAAAGTTAATGTAGGCCCCTGTCGCAACAGCAATAGCAGGAGGAGCAAAAACAAATTCAAGTAAACAGGCTAATCCTGTCATAAACCCCATGTAAGGGCCCATTGCTTTTCTTGCATAGGCGGATGGTCCCCCAGCATGTGGAATGGATGTAGAAAGTTCTGAATAGCTAAATATGAAAGTCGTATAAAAAATAGTGACAATAATCGCAGCAATCGCTAATCCTATCGTTCCGCCTTGTTCAAACCCGTAATTCCATCCGAAATACTGGCCTGAAATCACCATTCCCACCGCAATTCCCCATAAATGAATCGGCTTTAACGCCTTTTGCAAATGATTAGAATTGTTCACCACACTATCCTTCCCCCTTAATAATTATGTTAAAGCTCTAAATGAAGTCCGCTAGCTTTTTGATCAATCATTTTTCTTAAAATCGTACCAATATAGGCACCAGCTTCAACAGGAAGAGTACCTCCTGAATGAATATTAGAAATCACAGTTCTCTCCGATTCTATAGTTCCTTTTCTCGGTCTATAGCACATATAAGCACTCATAGAATTGGCAGAAACAAGACCTGGTCTCTCTCCAATTAAAAGGACAAGAACTTCTGGTTGCAAGATCTCACCGATATGATCCATGCATGCTACTCTTCCACCTTTTACAAAAAAAGGAGTTCCTTGCGTTAACCCATTTACTTCTAATGCATCCAACAATGCTGGGTAAATATCTCTGAGATTTGCCTCAATCGCACTTGCACTTAATCCATCAGAAACAACGATTTGTACTTGAGGATTTTTCACACATTTTTCTTGGATCGTTTTGACTGCCTCTTCTGTAAGAACCCGCCCTTTATCTGGTCTCTTTAAATAAACTTCTTTATTTTCATAACAAGTCTCTACTGTAAATAAATTAAATTCTTTAAGTAAACTATCAGAGACTTCTCCGTTAACAGCATCAACAGCTGCAGCATGATCAAGCTGTAATTTTAAAATTGTTTTCGTCAGTGGACGTGTCCCCGTCCTCCATACCCCTATACGTGCAGGAGTTACTTTTCGCAATTCATCAATTCCTTCAGGAAATTTTGGATTTGGGACATATGTTGACCAATCAACCACAGTGTAATGAAAACTTTTTTCATCTTCGTCTTTATCGATTATTTTGTCTGATATTTTGGTCTGTAATTCCATAATCAACTTCTCTTGTTGAATATCCGCTTGATTCATTTCACATACCACCACCTTTATAGCTTATAAAAATAAAGTAGGATCACCAGCTATCGATGTTAACTTTCCGTTTTCCATAATCCCCATTTTTTCTAACCAGCGCTCAAACTCTGGAGCCGGCCGCATGTGCAGCAATTCTCTTAGTGTGGCAATGTCATGGAAGCTAAGAGATTGATAATTTAGCATACAATCATCCGCCATAGCCACACCGATTACGAAATTAACACCCGCTGCAGCCAGCAGGACTGCTAAGTTTTCCATATCATTTTGGTCCGCCTTCATATGATTGGTGTAACAAACATCCACTCCCATCGGCAAACCATGAAGTTTTCCCATAAAATGGTCCTCAAGTCCCGCACGAATCACTTGTTTACTGTTGTATAAATACTCAGGTCCGATAAACCCCACTACTGTATTCACTATAAACGGCTTATATCGCTTAGCCAGCCCATAGCATCTAGCCTCTAACGTCAATTGGTCAATACCATGATGAGCATCTGCTGACAGTTCTGATCCCTGTCCTGTTTCGAAATACCATACATTCGGGCCAGCAGCTGTTCCTTCTTTTAAAATCAGTTCATTTGCCTCGTCGAGCAATTCCACACTAATGCCAAATGCTTTGTTTCCAAGTTCAGTACCTGCCAAACTTTGGAATAATAAATCTGCTGCCCCTCCCTGTTTAATTGCCCTCATTTGCGTTGTTACATGTGCTAAAACACAATTTTGCGTTGGAATATTCCACTTTTCAATTAACTCCTTTGTCATATTTAAAATCGCCTTCACACTGTCTGCCGTATCAACAACCGGATTAATCCCAATAACCGCATCCCCAACGCCGTAACTCAATGCTTCAAAAATCGCCGCCTTGATTCCTTGTAAATTATCATTTGGGTGATTAGGTTGTGCTCTCCCTGCTAATCGTCCCTTTTGACCGATCGTTGCGTTGCAACGTGTTTCTACTGTGATTTTTGAGGCAGCTTGAATCAAATCTAAATTTGTCATAATCTTCGTTACTGCAGCGATCATCTCACTTGTTAATCCTCTGCGAATATGAGTGATTTCGTTGTTTGTTACATTCGGTGATAAAAGGTATTCACGAAGTTCTGCAACCGTCCAGTTTCGAATCGATGCGTAAATTTTTTCGTTAACCCCTTCCTCGATGACACGTGATACCTCATCTTCTTCCGGCGGCAAAAGAGGATTATTTCGAATATCAGCAAGAGTTAACTCTGATAAAACATGTCTTGCTGCAATACGTTCTTGTGCATCTTGTGCATGAATACCCGCTAGCTGGTCGCCTGATTTTTCTTCATTTGCTTTTGCCATAATTTCTTTCAAGCTTTTAAATTGATAAGTTTTCCCCATTAATGTGATCGTTGTTTTCAAATCGAATCACCTCCTAATTTTTCATAAATGCCAGCGTTTTGATGACTACCGGAACCATACTTTGATTGATGGTTTCTCCTATATCAATGTAGTCACCTTGTTCGACTACAACTTGATCAATCGAAATAATATCTACTTTATTTTTAGATTGAAGCACTAGCAATTGCCCGAGTGCTTTCGCAATATCGTTTTCACAGACGACTACTAAAACAAGATTCCTAGGAAAGTATTGTTCATAAAGTGAAAATAATATCTTGGCTACTTCTTTTAATCCTGCATAGGAGCAATAAGAAATCCCCCGAATACAAACGGCAAAAGGAATTTCTTGCTCCTCTTGAAAGTATTGCTTCCACTCGATCATCGCATTCTTGATTTGCTCATACACACAATCACCGTTTTTTATCTGTTCCTCGTTTAGCTCAATCATCATAATTGGCAAATTGCGGATCGGGAGACGTGACGGGGCAACATGTATAGTAGCTCCACTAATTTCCGTGCTTTGCATTCCAGCCCCGATTACTGTTGCCCGAGATGTTTGCGTTGCTTTTATTAGTTTTAATGAACAATTTTCAACCGCCTTAACTACTTCGTGTGCAAGAAGCGGACCGATATCTCCATAGACAACCGTGTCGTAGATCGTTGCAGGAGCTTCTTTGCCGAGCAACTGGCCAATTCCTCCAGAAATCATCACTTCATCGATAGGCGGAATCACCTGAAAGCTCGTGCTGTGAATTAGCGAATCATCCGACCGAATCGGTTTCTGACCTGTTAGCGAATCCAGCATCTCTTTGCACATTTCCTGGACAATCTGCTGCATTTCTTTAAAACAAATTTTTTTCTTCACCTGCAGTCGAAAATTTTTCGACTGTAACCATGGCTGAATGGATGGGGATATAAACGTAATTTCGCCATTCTGATCTAATTCGATTAATCTTCCGCCAACATGATAAGTAATGGTACCTAATACCTTCCCTCTCCGAAAAAGGGCAACATTCGCCGTTCCACCCCCAATATCAATGTTAGCAACCGTTCCTTTCACTTCTTTAGATCGCAAAAAAGCACCAGATCCTTTGCCGGCAAGCAATGCTTCCAAACCAGCACCAGCAATAGCAACTACAAAATCACCCGCTTTTTCAGCTAAATAATGTAAAATGTTCTCTGCATTTTTTTTCGTCGCGGTTTCGCCGGTTATGATCACAGCGCCAGATTTTACTTCTGATACAGTCACTCCTGCCTTTTTATATTGCTCTTCAAGCCATAACGCGAGAGTTTTCAAATCAATTTCATCCCGTTTCTCTTTTAACGGCGTTGAGAACATAGGACTTTCATACACAATCTTTCTTTCAACTATTTCATAGCGAGGCAATGAAAAATGACTGGATACTTTTGCATATTTCAAATGACTGACAATAAATTTTGTCGTACTTGTTCCGATATCGATTCCCACACTAATCATCGATTGACTTTCCACTTTACTCACTTCCTAAAAATCCTGTGTTTCAGTTATTGGCGCTGGTTTCGTATTATACTCAAGAATTTTTCAATCAACTGTAGAATCAGTATTTCATACTCTTCTTTCATCTAATAGATTTTTTCTTCTGTAAAATATTATTTTTCCTTTCCCAAGATAGATGTGTAGCTACAATAAATAAAATAGCAATGTTGTACTGTCTTTAAGTTTTAGCATTGTCTGTTGTAAGATAAAAATAACACTCTGTACAGAACTTCTTCTTTCCGAACATTCAGTATTTTTTAAAAAGATTTTTTATACATGGGCCTTATTCCTGTGATTCTTTTATCTAGCAATACAAGTTAGCTTTATATTGTAGCAACACGTTCATGTGTCGACTGAAAGGCATGAGCAACACGCAAAACCATGTCATCTTCGCCATGTCTTCCAACGATCATCATCCCGACAGGCAGCCCTTCGGATTTTCCGCACGGGACGTTCATGGCTGGGTGTCCTGTAACATTGAATGGTGCAGTATTATAAATCATTTCTAAAGCTCTCGTTATAATTTCTTCCTTTGAAGCATCGGAAGAAGGAATTTTTGTCGCCTTCATCGGTGTTGTTGGCATAATCAGCACATCATATGTTTTTAGTGCATGATCATAGGCTTGTTTTAATGTTCGAGCCAGATTTTGTGCGATCGCGTAATATTTCCCGTTATATTGATCCTGCATATACTGTCCAAGCAAGATTGTCATTTTCACTGTATCGGAAAATTCATTGGCTCGTATTTTGCGTGCTTTCCCATAGGCATCAAGAAGTTTCGTACTATAATGTCCCTTCCAATTCGTTCCCATGCCATTGCCTTTGACCATTAAGGAAGTAAGCCCCTCTATGCCAATCCCGTTCCAGATGTGAATGCCATCCCGATGCATGGGAATCGATACTTCTTCCACTGTTGCTCCACTGTTTTCCAAAGAATACGCGGCTTCTCTTACTAAATGATCCACATCTTCCTCGGACAGCCCGTCCCAGCCAAAGCCTTCCGTTACGATTCCGATTTTCATATCCTTCGCATGACCAACAAGTGATTTTGTGTATGGTTTCACTTCTAAACCGGACTGCCTTGGATCTAATCCATCTTCCCCCGCGATCACTTCAAGCAATAAGGCAACATCCTCCACCGTTCTCGCAATAGGGCCAGTGTGATCGATCGTCTGTTCAATCGGAAAAATCCCGGTATAAGGAACAAGTCCGTATGTAGGCTTAAGACCATATACACCAGACCAGGAGCTCGGAATTCGAATAGATCCTCCTTGGTCACCGCCGATTGCCATGTCCACTTCACCAGCAGCGACCAATGCTGCACAGCCACTAGAAGAACCACCTGATGATCTGGTAGGGTCGTGTGGATTTAAAACGGGGCCTGTTGCAGAAGTGTGACTGCCTCCAGATAGGCACAAATCCTCGCAAACCGCTTTGCCTACAATTTCTCCGCCAGCATCCAGTATCCTAGTTACAATGGTAGCGTCTTCGTCAGGTACAAAACCTTCAAGGATAGCGGAACCATTCATCATAGGAACACCTGCTAGACTGATATTATCTTTTAGAACAATTGTTTTTCCCGTTAATTTTCCTGTGCTGTTTCCTTTGATGCTAGTTTTCCAATACCATGCATTGTACGGGTTTTCCTCAGCGCTTGGACGATACCCTGGAGTGCGTGGATATTTTACTGGGAGACTTGGTTCTACAAGCTGGTTTAAACGATGGTAGGATTCAAGTGTCCCTTCTATTAATTCTTGATATAAAGATAATTCATTCGTTGTGAGGTCAAGATCAAACTTCTCTGCAATTCTTTTTAATTGTTCAATCGTTGGTTTTTTAACAGCCATTCGTTTTCCTCCTAAATTAAAAGTAATTTGAGTGTTTACTTGTTATTTGCAACACGCTTAAAAGAGTACCTACTCTCGGTAGTTACATATTTTAAAAAAATTTTATATAAATATTAAAGTATATTTAAAAAATAAGAACAATTTTTATGTCAGTTTATCTAACATATTTTTTACACCAAAATCCTAAGATCATTTCTATAATATGTTATTAATTACCTTTGCCATTGATAATCGGAGTGGTGATAGGAAGAATGGTCTATTTAAGATGTGAATATACAAATAAGTTAAAATATTACTATAGAAAGAGTAGAAAGAAGTCAATCAACACGTCTACAAAAAGAAGAATTTGCACAGAATGGGAGGAAACTCAACGTGGTAAAAAAGAAACTTGTTAGGAGAAATTGTAAAAGTCAGTGCACAACATTCTAGTGTTACCGATACCAACTTTACAGATAGATAGATCAGAAATGTACGAGAAAATAGGCTTAAAATAAAAAGCAAGAATCATCCCCGAATGGATAAGAATGCAATCATACGAAAATGAGTATCCTCAAATCCTAAAAATTCAAAACTGTAGGTAATCTTAAAGCAAAACAGCTAATCGAATTGACTCACTAATTTTGTCTCTTAATTTAGAGATTAATCTTAAAATTTCTCATTTTTCTTGGCAAGAGACAAAATCCGCTTGCTTTACATGAACTTCTTAATGATTAAAGCTTCCGAACTTTTTTATAAATTCATGCTATAGAAAATCGAGATACTGAAAGAACGTCATTCGTTATAAAAACTGCATAACAAGTTCCGATATCCATTCTTTAAATTGTTTGTCCATCACTTATCGGTTGTCGTCAGAGAGTATCAGGAGGTTTACATCCCTCCCTACTTCTCCTCGACTTTTCCGTTTTGTTGATAGCAGTGAGTTGAACTATGGATTTCTAGAATCTCTATTCGTAATCAGCTATCCTTTCTCGACCCACCCGCTCGGCTATTTCCATTTTTTCAGTTATTATCAAATCATACAAAATGCAACTTCTAATTTTTTCCCTATAGTTTTTTGAGTTACTTGCTCTCCTCCTCCAACTTTTTTGAATGGATCATAGTTGTCTCTCCTAACTATCCTTCTTGATACCCTTTTATTCACCGCTTCAACTAATGTTATATCGTCTAGCCACCGCCGCTTTATTCCCAACTTCTAGTGCTTCTTTTGCTATTTGTATCTTAATCTTCTTGAAATGTTTTTCTTGATTCATGTATATATCAAAAAAGCCCCCTTTATTGGTCACTTCGATTATAAAAAATCGCCTTATCGAATGCCCAAATTCATTAGGGGGCTAATGTGGGAGCGCTTCTTCTATTGGTAGTGTTAGGTCACAATTTCGCTATACAAAATGAAGAGTGTTTTTCCATTTTATACAAATTTATCAAATAATATAATCAACAATAATGAATCTTATATATACATCAAGAATTGATATTAATTTTTACTGTGTGAAAATTGAGTTATTTAATACCCCAACTGTTTATCTACGATATTGATCAATGGCTTACCTTCTGAAAAAAGCTTAAGGTTCCGCATAAACAAGTCCATATATCGATCCATTGTTTTCGGCGAATAGTATGCATTATGAGGCGAAACAATCACATTTTCCAATTGCCAAAAAGGATGTTCTTTCGGAAGCGGTTCTACCTCAAAAACATCTAAAGCTGCTCCAGCAATCCTATTATTAATCAAGCATTCTATTAAATCTTCTTCCACCACCGTATTTCCGCGCCCAACATTAATCAAATAGCTTCCTTGTTTCATTTTTCTTAATCGTTCCCTATTGAAGAAATGAACAGTTTCCCTTGTTGAAGGAAGAGCCAACACCAAAAAATCTGAATGGGAAATCACGTCGTCAACTTGGTCCATCCCAACTACTATGTTCGCTGGCTCAAACTCGCGATTCTTTTTTCCTAGGTTACGCCGGCAACCAATTACTTGCATCCCTAGTGATCGACATCTTTTTGCAATTTCAAAACCAATTTCTCCATAACCAATAATCCCAACAGTAGCATTTTCCAAATCCATTACAGGAATTCTTTCCCATTTTCGTTCTTTTTGATTCCGAATCATTGTAGGAACTCCTCGTGCGAAAGAGGTGATCATAGCAATAGTATGCTCGGCAATTGGTACAGAAGTGCAACCTTTAGTATTCGTAATAATCACATCACTGTTAATAACATCATCATTTATCATTGCATCCGTCCCTACGCTTATAGACTGAACCCATTGCACATTTGGAGCATTTTTTAAAATATGAAGAGGATCATGTAATCCTAAAGTAAGAATTACATTGCATTCAGATAAATCAGAACTTGGAACAGGTTCTGGTTGACCGTATTTCCATGGTTCAACAATTACCATTGAACAAATCTCTTTCAATTTATCGATATATTCTTGAGGAATGTCAATCCTGATATAAACATTTGGCGATATTTTCTTAGTTTTGACAGATAAATTAGACATTTTTACACTCCTCCTCCTAATACATCGAATTTCTTTTTGTACTCAAAGTAGGAATCTGCTATCCAACTAATTCCTTTCCGAATCTGCTCCTCATTACAATATGTAAAGCAAAGGCGGAGATGGTTTGTCTCTACATTTCCAAAATAGAAATGTCTTCCATCAATATAACTGACACCTCTGTCAATCGATTGTTGTAAAAAACCGGTCGTATCTACATCGTTAGGAAATGTTAACCAAATGAAAAATCCTCCATCTGGGATGATAAAAGAAACATTATCACCAAAATAATCATTGATAGATTGGATCATTGCATCTCTCCTACAACGATAGCAATGGATTAATTGGTTAAGATGTCTATCAAAATCAATATTACTTAAAAATTGAGAAGTAATTTCCTGTACAAATACACTTGTGGCACCATCAGATTTTAACATTTTCATTTTTTCTAGTATTCGCTTATCAGTAATTGTCCATCCCATTCGTATTCCAGGTGCAACAATTTTAGAAAATGTACTTAGATAGATAACTCGTTCCGGGCCAAAGGAATAAATGGCTGGGAGATGTTTCCCTGAAAAGCTTAATTCGACATAAGCATCATCTTCCACCACGAAAAAGTTATATTCATAGGCAAGTTCAGCAAGTTTTTTTCTTCTTTCCACCGAAAGACTAACTCCACTAGGATTATGATAATTCGGCATAACATATAAAAATTTCGGTATGGGTTTATTATTCTTTCTAGCATCAATAAGCGCTTGCTCGACTAAATCAACCCTTAATCCATATTCATCAATCGGAAAAGAGGTTAATTGCACTTCTGCTAAAAGGAATAAACGTATTGCCCCGAAAAAAGAAGGTGATTCTATCCAAACGTGATCTCCTGGATCTGTCAGCGTCCTAGTGACTAAGTCAATTCCCTGCATTGATCCTGTAGTAATCATAATATTGCTATCTTCTACTTCAATGGAACGTAATAAAGCGCGTTGTTTAATCCATTGAATCACCTTTTGCTGACCAATTCCTCCCGTGTATTGTAAAGCTTCCTTTCCTTGTGTTTGTAGTGCAGTCACTGAAGCGCTGGACAATTGTTCAACAGGAAACAGCTCCGGAGCAGGAAATCCGAATGAAAGTGGGATTACATTTGATTGTTTGCCCGAAAAAGCTGCCCCGACTAAAGGCAAATGAGGAAAACGTTTAGAAAATGTAAACTCTTGAGCTATTTGCATATGGCCACACTCCCTAAATGAAAGTTTGATAAAGTAAGTTAACTTACATGCTTTTGAACAGGTTTGCTAGATTTTTTAGTCATGATGAATAATGAATGGAAGAGGCAGGGAAAATAAGTTTATCAAATAACGATTGAAGTTTCCCCGTTAGTACTCCCGGGGCTCCATTCCCTATTTTCACTCCATCAATCTCTATAACTGGACAAATCTCATGTATAGTACTTGTAATAAATATCTCATCCATTTCGAATAATTCTTCTTTGGTAATAGGAATTTCTTCGACTGCTACACCTATTTCATTCAATAATCGAAGAACTAACTGTCGAGTAATGCCATTTAGAATGTAATGGTTCGCTGGGTGTGTAAAACATTTCCCCTCGCGGATCGCAAATACATTCGAACTGCTCCCTTCCGTTACAATGCCATTACGGATAAGAATTGCTTCCTCTGCCTTCGCCTCAATCGCTTTTTGCTTAGCCAATACATTTCCTAAAAGATTTAAACTTTTAATATCCACTCTTAACCATCGAATGTCATCTGCCGTAACAGCCCGAACTCCATTCTTCATTTTCATAAGCGGGCGTGCCATTTCGCGTGCATATGCGATTAAATTCGGCTTACAATTTTCCGGGAATCCGTGCGCTCTTGGAGCTGTTCCGCGAGTTACCTGTATATATACATAGCCTACTGAAACACTACTTTTTTTGATGAGCTTTAAAAGGTTTTGGTATAACTCCTCGATTCTTACCGGCAAGCTAATCATGAGCTCTTTTGCACTATATTCCAGCCTCTTGGCATGTGCCTCCCATTCAAATAGCTGACGCTCGTAAATGCGCACCACTTCATATATGCCATCCCCAAATTGATAGCCTCGATCTTCTAGATCAATAGTAAGATCTTCTCGTGAAATAATGGAATCATTTAACAAAATATCCATCTTTCCCTCCTGAATTTTGATACTCAATATTATTTTGCTGACGTGCACCGAGGTAGAAGAAAAAAAGAAAAAGCGTAAAACAGATGCTTAACGAACTGATAAACGGTGCTGATGAACCAAATGTAAAAAGCCAGCCAGCCAACAATGGTCCAACACTACGGCCGAAGCTATCCATGGATTGTTGCAGCCCCATCACCATTCCTTTCCCCATCTTTTCTTGTCTTGATAAAATAGCTAACAGAGTAGGCCGCGCTAATGCCTGACCCGCTCCAATAAAAGCGCAGCCAATAAAGATCATCCAAAGTTGAAACGAAAAAGCAATAAACGAATACCCAAATGTTTCTAGTATTAACCCTATTTTCGCAATTCCTTCTTCCTTAAATTTCCTGTAAATAAACCCCATTATAAACATCTGAATAACAACAGCTGCCATAGATTGAGTACTAAAAGCAATACCTGTTTCACTTGCAGTGGAATTAAATCGATCAATCATAAAATAACCTAGCATCGAAAATACGCTTGAAGCAGCCACAGCTAAACCGAAGGTAATTATAAATAGCTCCCGATAACCTCGGTGGAACATGATTCTTAGAGAGCTTTTAAAGGACAAAACATTTTTCTCAGAATGTTTTTCTATTGGTTCTTTAAGAAAAATCCAAGCTAGTGGAATTGATGCAAAGCTTAATAAGCCGGCAATCATAAATGGTACCGAAACCCCTATTGGAGAAAAAATCCCTCCAACTACTGGACCACACAGGAATCCAAGAGCGTTTGCGGCAGCTAACTTTGCAAGTGCAGGTCCCCGCTTCTCCTTCCCACAATAATCAATTACCATCGCATAGGAAGCAGGTAACATCCCTGTTGAAAGAATAGCGCCAATAATTCGAATCAAGAGCAATTGACTATATGTGTGTGCAAAAAGCAACAAGGAAAAAGCTATGCCAAACCCAAATAACCCAAAAATTAAAATGGGCTTTCTACCTATTAGGTCAATGATCCTTCCCCAAAAAGGAACGACGATAAATTGTGCAAAAGCCCATCCAGTAATAAGACTACCCATTTGGAAAGAGCTAAGCCCTATGTCTTCTGCTAAATAGGGAAGGGCTGGTAATACGATTCCATATCCTGTCATCGATAAAAATACAATAAAAGCTAATAAATAAAAGGATTTTTTTGTCATTGCATTTATTCCTTCCAAAATAAAGGTGATATAATAACCAATAAATAGCTCGTCTTAATTCAAGTGACAAGCTAAATAGTGACCCCCCCCTATATCTTTCATTACCGGTTCTTCTTCTTCACATTTAGCTATTTTAAACGGACATCGGGTATGGAAGCGACATCCTCTTGGTGGATTAAGCGGACTTGGCAACTCCCCTTCCAAAACAATACGTTCTCGACGTTCTTCCTTATTAATAACCGGTCTAGCAGAAAGAAGGGCTTGAGTGTAAGGATGGGAAGGCCGCTCAAACAGCTCCGAAGTGTGGGCAATTTCTACTAATTTCCCTAAATACATCACACCGACCCGATCTGAAATATGTTTAACCACACTTAAATCATGTGAAATAAACAAATAGGTTAAGGAATATTTTTGCTGTAGATCTTTCAGCAAATTAATTACCTGTGCTTGAACAGAGACATCCAGTGCAGAAACTGGTTCGTCACAAATTACTAGTTTTGGATTTAAGGCTAATGCTTTTGCAATACCAATGCGCTGTCGCTGCCCACCTGAAAATTCATGTGGATATCGATCTTTCATTTTTGGAGAAAGGCCTACTGTTTCCATTAATTCTTCTACTTTTTTCTTTCGTTCTGACAATTTGCCTATACGATGAATCGTCAATGGTTCCATAATAATTTCTTCGACTGTCATTCGCGGATGCAATGATGCATATGGGTCTTGAAACACAATTTGCATCTCACGCCGAGCCATTTTTAATTCTTCTTCTGAATACTTTAGGATATTCTTTCCTTCAAAATATACTTCTCCATTTGTCGGCTCAATGAGTCTTAATATCGAACGACCGGTTGTGCTTTTTCCACATCCTGATTCTCCTACAAGCGCTAATGTTTCTCCTCGATAAATAGTGAAATTCACATCATCAACTGCTTTGATAATTCCATTTTTTTCTCCTTTTAATTTTTGAAAAAAGTTTTTCTTAATAGGGTAATATTTCCTTAATCTTTTAATTTCCATTAATGATTCTTTTTTTTGTAGGCTTTGCATTTTACAAGACCTCCTCTGAGCTTTCTTTATATTTCCAGCAACTCACCTTCCTGGCACCTTCTACATGTACAAATGGTGGTTCTTGGGTATAGCAACGACCTTCCGCAAGGGGACAACGATCTTGAAAAACACAACCTTCCTTAATATCCCCTGGTAAAGGAACACGACCGGGAATGGAATAAATTCGATCCACTTTTTTTTCCAAAGAAGTAACAGATTTCAGCAATCCCTTTGTATACGGATGAATTGGATTATTAAATAACTCATCTTTGCTTGCCTCTTCCACCACCTTTCCTGCATACATAACAATCACCCTTTGGCAATGGTTTGCTACCACTCCTAAATCATGAGTTATAAGGATAAGAGACATATTTAGTTTCTCTCTTAAACTTGAAAGAAGCTCAAGAATCTGGGCTTGAATCGTCACATCCAATGCCGTCGTAGGTTCATCAGCGATTAATAATTGAGGTTGACAACTTATTGCCATTGCAATCATTACTCTTTGTCTCATCCCTCCAGACATTTCATGCGGATAGTTTCTCATCCTTTGCTCAGGAGAAGGAATTCCAACCATCTGCAATAGTTCAACAGCTAGTTTTTCCGCTTCTTTCTTACGGACTGATTGGTGAGCGCGAATTTGTTCTGTTATTTGACGACCAATCGTTAACAAAGGATTTAATGCGGTCATTGGTTCTTGAAAAATCATCGAAATTTTGTTTCCTCTCAGTTGTCTCCAATCCTTTTTCTTTAGTTGTAACAAATTCTTGCCTTCCCATAAAATCTCGCCCCCAAAAGCAACTAATCCCTTGTTTTTCAAAAGCCCCATAATGGCCATGGAAGTCATGCTCTTTCCGCATCCAGATTCCCCTACAATCCCGAGGCTTTCTCCCTTTCTTACGGAAAAGTTAACGCCTCTTAATACCTCTGTAATTCCTTCATTATTGTAATAACCTACACGTAAATCCCTCACATCAAGTAAAGCGGACATTAATTCCTTCCTCCTTTCCAACATTATTTATTCGATTTCATTTTTGGATCAAAATAATCACGAAGAGCATCTCCTAACAAATTGATGCCCAGTATTGTGATGAACATTACTGCTCCAGGAATAAAAAGAAACCATGGTGCATTAAACATGTAATCTTTCCCTTGATCTATCATTGAACCCCAACTAGGATCGGGTGGTTGAACTCCAAGTCCTAGAAAGCTTAAGCTTGATTCAGCTAAAATTGTCGAGGCCATCCCTAATGTAGCGATTACAGTGATATTCCCATAACAGTTAGGCAGAATATAGCGAAACAAAATGCGGAATGTGCTTGCTCCTAGTGCATACCCCCCTTCAACAAACTCCCTTTCTTTTAGTGATAGGGTTTGAGCGCGAACTAGCCTGCAGATTTCCGGCCAGCTAACGAGTGCTAAAGCCAAAATTAGATTGGCAATTCCAGGACCTAATGCTGCCATGATTGCAATTGCAAATAAAAGTCCCGGAAAACTGAACATAATATTGGTAATAGCCATAATAATCTTATCAACAACTCCACTAAAGTAGCCTGCTAAAAGTCCTAAAAGACTTCCTAGAACCACCGCAATTAATTGAACGACAATTGCAATAATCAAAGACTTCTGTCCCCCATATAAAACGCGAGTAAAAATATCCCTGCCTAGATGATCCGTTCCAAACCAATGGGCTGCAGAAGGTGGCTGTAATACTTGAGTCAAATCATTGACATTTGGATTATATGGAGCAAAGAGTGGAACAGCGATTGTCCCTAACACCACTGTTCCCATAGCTCCAATTCCAATCATGGAAAGGGAAAAACGCACTTTCCTTTTCTTTTCGTTTTTTTTCGGCTGTACAACTTCCCGCTTCAATACGGGTGAATTTACCGAATTCATACGATCATCCCCTTTTTATTCGTCGAAATCACGGTACTTTATAAAAAACTTGTATCCCTGTTGTTTTAAGTTAATAGCGAGATTACTACGCACACCAAATACCTAAGGAAAGGAAGTAGCAAGTTTGTTGCATTAACCTAATTTACAGACATAGCACCCCAAAAAGTTGTATTTCCTACAACTGCTCCCACAGGAGTTTTTCATAGAATTTTTCATGACATTTCCTTTCTCTTGTTAAACATCCAGCCGTATTCTCGGATCAATCCATCGGCAAAAAATATCAGTAATTAAGTTAATGATTAAAAACACGCTTGTAATAAAAACAACACATCCCTGTACTGTAGGAAGATCTCTTTGTAAAATACCGTCAACAAGTAACCGCCCGATTCCTGGAAGAGCAAAAATTGTTTCCGTTATAACAGCTCCGGAAAGCAGAAAGCCCATCTGAACACCAATAATCGTCATAATTGGAGGAAGTGCATTTTTTAAAGCATGTAGCAAAACAACACGCCAAGAAGAGATCCCTTTTGCATATGCTGTTGTCATAAAATCCATTTTCAAGATATCAATCATGGAAGACCGTGTAATTCTAGCAATTACTCCGCATACGCCCAATCCAAGAGTTATCGAAGGCAAGATTAAAAATTTCAATTCTCCTGAAGCATAGCCAGAAGCAGGTAATAGTTGAAACTTCACAGCAAATATATACATCAAAATCAAACCAATAAGGAAAGAAGGTAAGGATACACCAGCAATGGAAAATGAGCTTACTAAAGAGTCAAGCCAAGATCCTCGTTTTAAAGCACCAATGATACCTATCGTTATCCCAAAAACGATGGCCACAATTAATCCAAGGAATGTAATTTGTGCCGTTACAGGAATTCTTTCTAATAAAAGATCTGTAACAGGACTTCTTGTTTGATAAGACGTACCTAAATCACCTTGTACAAACCCTTGAATAAAATGTAAATATTGTAAAGGAAGAGGATCATTAAGACCCCATTCCTCACGAATCTGTTCGATTACTTTTTTATCCATCGAACCGCCGCGGGCATCCATTAATTGCGTTACCGGATCCCCAGGGATAACGTTCATCAAAATAAACGTAATCAAAGTTATGGCAATCCATATCGGAATTGCACCGAGCAAACGTTGGACAGCGTAGCCAACCATCTAGCTCCCTCCTTGGTTATTTCATTTTTTCGTCAATCCACACTTTTGTCAAATCTTGGTAATCAATGTCAGTTGGCACTGGCTGTAAACCCTTAACCCACGGTTGATGTACAATAACTGCTTTATTGTAGTTAAAGAACCACCAAGGTGCATCCTTCATAATTAAATCCTCCGCTTGCTGCACCAAGCTAATCATTTTGTCTTCATCTGTCGTTTGCGCCGCCTCGTCAAGCAAGGCATCTACTTTTTCATTTTTGTAATATCCAGTGTTCCCCGAAGCTCCAAAGTATTTACTATGAAAATAACGTGTGAGATATTCAACAGGATGGGTTTGCCCGCCGTTTGAATACATAGCCGCATCAAAATCTCCAGCGTTAACGCGATCCAAGAGTGATGCAAAATCAACTTGTTCTATTTTCACTTTAATTCCAACTTTCTCCAAGTATCCACTTAATGCTTCAACTGCTGGTAAACCAAAGGCAGGATGATCAGTCGTTAAGATTTTTAAGGTAAAACCATCCTCATACCCAGCTTCCTTCAGTAATTCTTTTGCTTTTTTTGGGTTGTATTTGTACGTAGTAACATTCTTGTTGTATCCCTTAATCGTAGGCGGTAAGATTCCTACCGCAGGATAAGCTTTTCCTTGAAGAACCGTTTTAATAATAGAATCTCTGTCAATAGCATAGTTGATAGCTTGTCGTACACGAACATCTTGCCAAGGGCCTTTTTTCTTCAAATTAAACTTCAGGTTTCTTGTAAATAATTCAGGCACTTCAATTATTTGATTTTTAAAAGTAGGATCATTTTTATATTTAGGGTATTGAGCATCACCTAACACCATCATATCTAACTGTTTGGAAGCAAATGCATTGTCACGAGTGGATTGATCCGTCATAATCTTATAAACTACTTCATCCAAATAAGGTCTTCCCCCATAATACTCTTTATTTCCTTCAAGAACGATTTCACTATCCCTTATCCAGCTCTTAAATTTAAATGGACCTGCTCCAACCGGCTCTTGTCCAAACTTTTCTCCCTTTTCCTCCACTACCTCTTTTGGAACAGCAGCTGCATAAGGAAGAGACATAATGGTTAAAAATGTATTATCTGGTTTAGTAAGAGTAATTTCTAGATTGTATGGATCAATTACTTTGATGCCACTAACTTCTTTGCTTTTCCCATCAATAAACTCTTGGGCTCCTTTAATAATTGTTAAACTTCCAGCATTTGGAGAAGCAGTTTTCGGATTCAAAACTCTTTCTAAAGAATATTTAAAATCTTCCGCAGTCACTTCCCGTCCGTTATGGAATAACACACCTTTTCTTAGCTTAAATGTATAAACCAATCCATCATCGCTGATTTTCCAACTCTCAGCATTTGCAGGATTAAACACTCCTTTTACTGCATCAAAGCGAATAAGAGGTTCAAAAATATTCCATGTAATCATAGAAGTAGGGGTTCCATGTGCACGTATCGCAGGATCCAAGTTCTGCGGGTCACCATAAATAGCTGCTCTAACTAACTTTCCTCCATATGTTGGCTCAGTATTACTTTCAGAGGAATCCGAACCACCTGATGTCGAATTGCCAGAGCTGCTGTTGCTACATGCACTTAAAATCATCATAATTGTCATAACCACTAAGAAGATTCGATAGATTTTTCCTTTCATCATCGTCCCTCCATCACTTTTAAAAATTAAATTGAATGAATAGTAGTTAATTTTTAACCGCTACATAAAATATCAGAAAATTATGTATTGGCCAAAAATTATTTCTGTTATTTTTTATAATATAAAAATTTAATAAAAAATCACTATTTATGTAATAAAATATGACATAATTATTTAATTAATGTTATATAATATAACATAATTCTTTAGAGAGAACATTAACCTTTCACAGGAATAATATGGATAAAAGAAGACAATCTTAAGCACTTGAAGGATATTTTGAGGTTGTGAGTTTTGGAGCGGATGAACTATATACAGCTTTTCTTTCTTTATAATGAGAGAAAAAACATTCGATACACGCATGATCGATCGTCGCAATTTCCTCTTCGGGAATGGCTTCCTTAAATCTGGAGTTCTTAGAGCTGATTTTTGTACGATTCCGTATTGGAATCCTCGATCCGAATGCAGAGGAACATTTTCTCCAAATGGCTTCCCCTCTAGTTGTTTTAAGCGTATTCAATATTATTCAAGATCGTTTCTTCCTAATAATTCCTATGCAAACAATTGTTATATCAATCTAAAACCGCAGACAAGTAAGCAAAAGTATCTTCTGCACACACATATGTAGTATCTGTTGCAAATTTTTGAATGAAGCGGATGGTCGATGCCAAATTCTCCGTTTAAGGGCATTCGGAAATACGGATCCTCTTCGTCCGTAGAAAGGACGTTTTTTTACGAATCACCGATGGAATTCCCCATTCCCTTATGAAGCGACGTACATACACATTGACGATTGAGCGATTGACCATGATTCTTTTCCTTGTCATTCATACGTTTATATCCGAAATACAGATGAATCTTTGGCTACGTTGCACTTTCTTGATCCATTGGGCCATCTGGACATTGCTCGGCTTCCTGTTTCATCTCTTCGGAATAGATGTGAACAGTTTGTCCTTTTTTTCCAAAAAAAATCCCTCCTGTATAACAGTGTGTCCTTTTTTCACACTGTCAACGCAAGAGGGATAATATCAGACAGATCAATTGGCTTTCTTTTTTCTGTCTACTATAAGGGGACCCTATCACATTTGCGGCACCTTTTATTCATTATTCAACACCGTTTGCACAAGCTGTTTTGTTGCTAGAAGCGGCGAAGGGGCAGAAGCAATCGCGCTGATGACGGAAACGCCGTCCGCTCCTGCGTTCATTACTTCGCTGGCATTTTCCGCGGTAATGCCGCCAATGCCCACTATCGGAATATCGATTCCGTTGTCGCGGAGAAGGCGAATCATTCCAGGACCTTGCGCTTGTTTCGCATCTGCTTTCGATTTCGTCGGATAAATCGGCCCGACCCCGATATAATCAGCGCCAGCAGCGGCCGCCGCTTGCGCTTCTGCCAAATTATGCGCCGACACTCCGAGAATTTTGTCGCCGATTTTTTCACGGACAACACGCGCATCTTCATCATCCTGCCCGATGTGCACCCCATCGGCATCAATCGCAAGCGCTAGTTCGACATCGTCATTGACGATAAACGGGATGCCGCGTTTTTGGCAAATAGCCTGCAGCTGTTTGGCAAACTCGTATTTTTGTTCGCCGACAAGCGCGCCGCTTCCTTTTTCGCGAAATTGGAACAGCGTGATTCCGCCATCGATCGCTTCTGTTAATACTTCGAATGGCGATTTTTTACAGTTAACACTTCCCATAATAAAATACACTTTCAATCGTTGTTTCATCTCTTCCCTTGCGATCCGCGCCAATTTTCCTCACCTACCGCGTTTGCTTGTCCCGGTACGCCCAATGGTTTGTCGGGCCGTGGCCATGGCCGATGCCTAATTCATGCTCAATGGCGGCTTGAATAAATGATTTCGCCGTCTGCACCGCTTCTTGAACCGTTTTTCCTTTGGCGAGCTCCGCCGCAATCGCCGCAGAAAACGTGCAGCCCGTTCCATGCGTATGCTTCGTTTTTATGCGCTTGCTTGTGAAATAGAAAAATTCGCTGCCATCATATAATATATCAACCGTTTCTTCCCCGTCATCGTCGTGACCGCCTTTGATCACGACATGCTTAACTCCCAGTTCATGCAGGCGTTTCGCCGCTTCTTTGCGGTCCTCGATCGATTGAATCTTCAGGCCGGTTAACGCTTCCGCCTCTGGGATATTCGGGGTCGCCACCATCGCGAGCGGAAGCAAATATGTTTTCAATGCGCTTACCGCCTCTTCTTGCAACAGCGGGGCACCGCCTTTAGCAATCATGACCGGGTCGACGACGAGACGGTCCCATCCGAATTGTCTCACTTTCGCTGCCACTGCTTCAATAATTTCTGCACTAAACAGCATCCCCGTTTTTACCGCATCCGCTCCTAAATCGGTTCCCACGGATTCCATTTGTTGCGCGACCGCATCCGGCGGCAATGGGTACACACCTTGCACGCCGAGTGTATTTTGCGCCGTCACCGCTGTTAATGCAGACATCCCAAATACCCGCAATTCTTGAAACGTCTTTAAATCCGCTTGAATCCCGGCGCCGCCGCCGCTGTCCGAACCGGCAACCGTTAACGCTTTATATACCATGATTTTCTCTCCCTTCATTCTCCTTGTTCAATGCGCCCATATTGGCTGATTTCCTCTGCTCCTACGCGGGAAAGCGCGTCCAAAAAGGCGATTTGGAAGCTGCCTGGCCCTTGTTCTCCTGCAATTTCCGCCGCGATTTCCGCAGCAACCCCGTAACTGACGAGCGCCGCCGCTGCCGCTTTTAGCACATCCCGCTCCACCGCGGCAAAAGCGCCGATCACCGATGTCAGCAAGCAGCCGGTCCCGGTTACTTTCGTTAACAATGGATGGCCGTTGTGAATGATATACGTCGTCTCTCCATCTGTCGCAACATCGTCTTTTCCGGTAATGACGACGACCGTTTTCAGCTGCTTCGCCGCTTTTTTCGCCAAAGCAACGACATCGCCGCTTCCTTCTCCAGCGTCAACTCCTTTAATCTCCCACGTTTCTCCAATCACATTGGCAATTTCCGCCGCATTGCCGCGAACGGCCGATACAGCTACATCACGGACGATATTTCGCGCCGTCTCCGTGCGGTACAGCGTCGCCCCGGCGCCGACAGGATCGAAAATAACCGGAACGCCTGCTTCATTTGCCGCTTTTCCGGCAATGACCATTGCTTCCACTTCGGTTTGATTTAATGTTCCGATATTTAAAACGAGCGCTCCAGCGATTTTGGCCATATCGGCGACTTCCTCTTGCGCATACGCCATCACCGGCGAAGCGCCTAACGCAAGCAACCCGTTCGCCGTAAAATTCGTTACGACAACGTTCGTAATATTATGTACGAGCGGACTGGCTTTTCTCACCATTTGCAACACATTTGCCGCTTCCTTGTTATTCATGTCCCATCCTCTCCCTTTTTGCAAAATAAAAAAAACACTTTGCGCGCAAGCAAAGTGTTTACGCATCCCACGTCACTTTCCCTGCGCTGGCATTACCCAAACAGGTTCGAACGGTCAACGGCGGAATATAGCCGTACTCTCAGCCTGCTTCCGCAAGCTCCCGCAATAACATATATCATTTTTCACCAAAAAGTCTACTCCTTCTTTTCATATATTGCAAGCAAAATTATGGCGAGCGGGGTTTTCTCATATCTGCCATCGCTGATCTTTCCGCTAGCGAAGGAGAGCGTTGCTGCGGCTTCCATAAATTAAATAAATCAAGGTCGACAATGTACCGAGGGCGGCGTTTTGTTTCTTTATAGATTTTTCCGATATATTCCCCGATCAGGCCAAAGGCAATCAGCTGCAAGCCACCGAGAAACCAAATGGATATAATGAGCGATGTCCACCCTGTCTGCGTATGGCCGGTTAATTTTAAAAAAAGAAAATATCCCCCGAACAATAGGCTGATGAAAAAGGAAACGAGACCGATGAGAGAAATCATGCGAATCGGCGTGACGCTAAACGAAGTGATGCCATCCAAAGCAAACGCAATCATTTTTTTCAGCGGGTATTTCGTTTTTCCGGCCAGCCGCTCTTTCCGGTCGTAATGGACGGTTGCGGAACGAAAACCAAGAAGCGGCACGATTCCGCGCAAAAACAAATTCACTTCTTCAAACCGTTCAAGCTCCTCGACCGCGCGCCGGCTTAGCAAACGATAATCGGCATGGTTATAAACAAGATCGACGCCCATCGCTCTCATCAGTTTATAAAACCATTGGGCGGTATGGCGTTTAAAAAACGTATCGGCATCGCGTTTATTCCGCACCCCATAAACGATTTCATAACCTTCCTGAAACTTTTTGACGAAATCGCGAATAACGGCAATGTCATCTTGCAAGTCGGCATCGATGGAAACGATGCAATCAGAACGCGTTTTCGCAGCCAGCAGCCCTGCCAGCAGCGCGTTTTGATGCCCGGCGTTGCGCGCAAGCTTCAGCCCTTTTACTTCCGGATAGCGCAAGCTCGCTTTATAAATAATGTCCCATGTCGCGTCATTGCTTCCATCATCGACAAACAATAGCGCGCTTTCGGAAGAAATAAGCCGCTCATCAATCAGCTCCTCGCGCAGGCCGCGGAGCTTATCAATCGTTTCCGGCAATACTTCTTCTTCGTTGTAACACGGCACGACAATCGTAAGCATCGGTTCGTTCATGGCCATCCCCTCCTTACGGCATCACCTTGTACAAATAAATCGTCCATGCCGATTGTTTGGAACGAAACACTTTCTTAAGCTCCAGCTGATTTTGTGTTGCGTTTTCAATCGGCAGTGCCGAAAAAATGTAACGCCCCCCCATTTCACGAAAGACATCTGTATTAAGCTGCAAATGCTTTATCGTCCGTTTGGAATGTTTTTGAAACATATAATGTTTTCCTAATTCGTTGACAAAAATGTAGCAACGCCCGCCCCATTCATCAAAGTATTCGCGCAGCTTTTTGTTTTTTGCCAGCTCTGGCGCGATAATTTGGCGAAACTTATGCTTGTACGAAAGCGGATAAAAATTGTTATACGTATCTAATGTGTAAAAGCCGTTATATTGCGCAATTGCCGGATGAATGCCGATACTGGCGACACGGTATGTATGGACGGGCCGCCCAATATATTTTTTTATTTCTTGAAACTGCTTTTCCGCGTAAAACTCGCGAAATGACGGCTTATTGCGATGCGCAATTTCCTCGTTAAATGCGGCAAGAACGACAAACTGAGCGGCAAGCGCCGCAAAACATGCATGTTTCCATAAAGTTCCTTGCTGCCACAAAACTTTGAGTGAAACGGCAAACAATACGTAAATGACCGTCGGCCGCAAAAAGTGATAGCGGGCAAAATTAAATTTATCAAGAATGTCGAAACGCTCCGTTAGCGGAACCCATTCTTTGTAAAACCAAAACGCATACCACATCGACAGGGCAACATTCAACACATGTAAAAAGATAAACAGTTTTTCCCGCTTCCATAACTTTTTCTTCCAAACGATGTACAACGCGATGAATGTCACTGGCAAAATGACCAGTCCGTGCACCGTCATCACATGCGTATGGCCGAGAACATAGTTTTTCACCATTAAACGCATGACGCGCCACAGGGGCAGACGGGCGTGAAAATATTCATCACGGCTCGTCGGTTCATCGGAAAACAACAGTGAATGGACCAAGCGGTAATCAACCGCCAAATAAATGACAATCATGTAAACAATGGCGAAGAAAAAACGCCAATTCCACCCTTTCCCGCGGATGACGTCAACGAGCCACCATATTCCCATCGCACTTAAAAAAAAGAAGAAACCGAGCACAAAACTTGAATAAAACGGCAATAATGTTAGCACAAAGTAGTTGGCCCACGAACGCTCGCCAGCGCGGATATTTAAAAACGCCCAAAGCGCAAGCGGCATTCCAAGCGTGCTTAGCATCCCCGACGGCCAAAACGGTGTCAAGGCAAAAGCAAGGGACGCGCCAACGCGGATCCACATCCATTTTCGCTCAGGAATGACATATTTCCTTAACAGCAAGTACATGCCGATAAACGCAAACACGCGAGTGATCGTCTGGCTTAATCCATAGGCGTAAATGGATGGAAATAGCGCGTGAAGCCAGACAATTCCGCTGAATTCGGTGCCGAACGCGTTGCGCGGCAGCCCATTCGCAATTTGCGGAATGACGGCATGAACAGAGCCAAACAGTTCCCCGCTTCTCGTGACGATTTTATACCAGGCAATATTGGAATCTAAATTATCATGCACACGCATATGCGCATCCTCGCCAAGCAAAAAATACGGCGACACAAATAAAGCGATGGCAACAAATGAGAAGAACAGGAGTCGCTTTTCTGTAACCGGCACCTCTGTCCCCTCCCTTTTTTTAAAATGCCTTCCTTTATTTTGAAACAAATAAGGAAAAATATTCATTTGTTCCCACCATAAAAAAAGACCGCTCCAAGAAGCGGCCTGTCTTTGCTTTTCGGCAACAGTCTTGTATTGCCGGCTACGTAAACAATTGGCGGGATTTTTGTTTTGTTAAACGTTTATGCTTAATTGTTCTTCCGTCACTTCCTTTTTTAAGTTGGGGTGATCGTTTTAAATAAATGCCCGGCATGCTAGTGCTCATCCGTAAAAACAAGCGGTTAAGGCAATTATGACAGACATTCACGCTAAATATTGGCTATATCATCGAAAAGCAGGATGTAATATGGAAGCCTGTCACAAAACAACGGTCATAACGTCAAATCCATCATTTTCCGCGCAACAGCGATTCCCGCTTTAAACATTCCGCGAAACGAAACAACTCCCGGAAATCCGGGATGACGGAAGACAAAATCCCCATGGATAGCGCCCTTGCCAAACTGGACGGCACCGGCCGCAAACGTTTCGTGCCTTTCACGCTTTCGTTCCGCCTCTTTCTAATTTTTGATACTCTTCTTCTTGCAATTTCCGCCACAATAATTTTCCGCTCGATGTCATCGGCAGCGATGAACGAAATTCGATGATGCGCGGATATTTATATGCGGCCATTTGCGCTTTGGCCCACTCTATAATGTCTTGTTCCGTTACTTTTCCAACATAATTATCTTGAAGCACGATAAATGCTTTCACTGTCTCGCCGCGGCGCGGATCGGGAACGCCGACAACGCACGCTTGCTGGACAGCGGGATGTTTATATAGGAGCGACTCCACTTCCGTCGGCCATACTTTATACCCGGCAGCGTTGATCATTCGTTTGACGCGGTCGACAATGAAAAAATATCCTTCTTCATCCATTCGCCCGATGTCGCCGGTGCGGAAAAACCGTTTCCCATCGATTTCGATAAATGATTCTTCTGTTTCTTTTTCGCGCCGATAATAGCCTTTAAACACTTGCGGGCCGTGCACGACGATTTCCCCGGCTTCTCCGGCTCCGAGCTCTTTTCCCGTCGCCGGGTCAATAATGCGGGCGTCGACATCAAACGAAGGAATGCCTAAACATTGCAATTTCGGGCGGTCCGGCGGGTTAAAATGCGTATGCGAAATCGTTTCCGACAGACCGTATCCTTCAACATATTGCAAACCTGTCAGCTGAAACAATTTTTCTCCCACCGCTGCCGGAAGCGGCGCGCCTCCCCCAGAGATGCTGGCAAGAGAAGAAAGATCATATTCAGATAACGACGGATTTGCCAAAAAATCAATAAGCATCGTGCTAATATTGACCCAATGCGTACAACGATACATTTCCATGAAGCGCGCGGCATCATCGCGATTCCAGCGCGTCAGCACCACCATCGTTGCGCCCGCAAAAATCGGCACATGCATGCTGTGGACCATTCCCGTAACATGAAAGAGCGGCAATGTGACGAGGCAAACGGCAGCGTTTGTCACGTTCGACCAATGATAGGCGCTGATAATATTGGCATTTACCGTTCGATGTGTATGAACACAGCCTTTGGGCACTCCCGTCGTCCCAGAAGTATATGGCAGCACAGCGATATCGTCAACATGACCGTTATACTCTTTTGCCGGAATATCCGCTTCTAAACAATTGCTCCAGTAATGCACGCAGTCATTCGCATACGTCTGCCGCGGCAGCGCCACTTCGTCAGGCAGAGAAACATGGAGTTCGCTGATATAATCTGAATAAGCGGCGACAATCACTCGTTCCAACACGGTGGATAAAAGCAGCGGTTCCACTTTGGCAAACAGTTCCTGGCCAATGATTCCCACTTTCGTCTCACAGTCTTGAATATAGAACGAAAGCTCTTCACTTGTATTCATCGGATTAATCGGAACGACAATCGCTTCGGCGCGTAAAATCGCATAATAGGAAATGACGAATTGCGGGGAATTTTGCATGTATAAAAGCACTCGGTCGCCTCGCTGAACGGAAAGCTTTTTTTGCAGGTAGCCAGCAAGTGCGTTAACTTGCTCGAATAGCTGTTCGTATGAATAAGAAGATCCGTAGTAATGGATAGCGGTTTTCTGAGGGTAGCGCTTCGCTGTTGTTGCTAAATGATCGACCATCGTCGTTTCCGGCACTGTCAGCGTTTTGCTCAACCGTTTCGGCCAATGCGGAAAATGGCGGTTGTTCAATACATCTTCCTCCCTCATCCGTCGTTTTTGAAAACGGTAACAAACCGGGTTAATAAAAAATACGTCTCTGTTTTCCTTCTTATTACTTTTTCTTTTGCATCTCTGATTGGCTGGCATGTAATCACTCTTTTACGATACCGCACTTTTTCGTTGTTTCAATAAATTTTATGAAAGAAAGCACACATGTCGAAGCCAGCAAGCAAAAGCTTAATCAGCTTCGACAATTCCGAAAATTTTTTGTTATTACCATCAACATTGCCGGAAAATCTGCCAGCTTCTATAGCCCTTTATTATTTAATGCCGATATCGATTTCTCCAATCATCATTAATGACTGAATGGATAAAAGAAGTTGATGATGGATCATAGGATTTCGAAGTTCCTGCTGAAGAATGCTTTCGATTTTGCTCACTCTGTATCGCAATCCGCTGATGGACAGCGCTAAATCCGCCGCTGTCTGTTCTAAATTGCCGCCGTTGACTAAAAAAATGTACAATGTTCGCAGGAGTTCTATGTTTTTTGGATCGTCCAGCTTTAAATTTCCAAGGCAGGCTTTGGCTATTTTTTTCACTTCTTGTTCATTCTTTTCGTTAATCAGCACGCCAACGACTCCTAATGATTCAAAAGAAATGATTTGTTGGTGTTTCGATGCGACCCTGACGGATGTAAGCGCTTCCTTATAAGCATCTCCGGCATATGATACATTATTTACTTTGGAGCTGATTCCTCCGTAAAATTTAACAGAAGAAAATTGTGAAGACAGCAAATCAACCATTTTGGACAGCCATGGTTGTATTCCCGCTTTTTCAACTTGATCTTCTGTAACTAACAGAATAAGATGTTTGGCGCGCTGGCCAATCAGCATGTTTTGCTTTTGCTCATTCCCGTAAGCAGTAAGAAAACTTAAAATTTCTTTTTGCATTTCCAGCTCTTTCGATAAGTCATCTTCTTGAAACCGGCAATCCAGCACACAAATATAAAAAGGCTTGGACAAATCCACTCCTATTAAACCAGCTTTCATGATTAAGTCATGATAATTGCCTTGTTGTCCCGCATTAATGATTTCCTCCAAAAAAAACCCTTTCATCCGTTCATACGATTCTAGTTTCGTTTTTTCATTGAGCAAACATACCGAACTAACAGAGGCCAACCGCTCTAAAATCATCGGAGAAATCGAGGCGTTGAATTGATCCAAATCGTGATAAATAAACGAACAATATCCTACGATTTTATTTTGCAAAAAAATTGGTGTCATCAGGCGATAATGATGGCGCAAATGAAGAAGATGGGTCGATGTTACAATGGCTTGAGGCTGGCAAAAAGGATTTTTTCCTAAGTAGTCAACAAGTTCGTTTTTATATTGTTCTAATTCATCGGAAGGGATCCCAGCATAGACCATCGGATGAAGGTGCAGGTTCTCAATTAAAACTGGGATATTCGTCGCTTGAAACACTTGATGAACCACGGAGTCTAAATTGTTTCCTTTAATGATTTCCTCAGTGAGCTTCTTATGAACAGCCGTCACAAATTTTAAATTATTCCGTTCTTCCAAAAGTTTTTCGTATGTTGCCGCTAGTTCTTCCACGATTGGAGACTCATCGAGATAACACAGCTCTTGTTCCACTTCTTTCCCCCATAGCTCCACCGTTTTGCCGATCCAATGGCATTGTTCTTTTCCCATTCCTTGACAGGCCATTTCTTTGAAAATCGTTTTTTCTCCGATAATTTCTGAAACGAACCCGCTCGCATATCCGGAAAGGGTAAAGCAAACCGGGATGGATGATATTCCAAAATGGCGTACATGTTCTTCCGCTTCATAGGAATGGGACCAATATCCTTCCATGGTGACTTGGTATTTTCCATTTTCTTTTTTTATTTCCAAAAGAGTACATCTTGCTTTCACATGGCCTTTCATCGTATGCAATGTTGGTCCGTACTGAATGTACTCCTCCACCGTGCAGTTTGCATGATTCAGCAGCTCTTTCGCGTCTTGCCTTCCTAAATTCCATCCATACCGAAACAAAAACCCCTTCATCCGCTCAAACCCCATGTCGCGAATTAAATCTCTGCGCAATAATCCGAGCGCATTTGTCGCCACAATCATCGAGCGGGACTTCCCCATATAAATGTAACCGTTATCAAATTTTAATTCCAATTGGTCCAATACCGATTTTGGTTTGTTCATATATTACCACCTTAATATTTAACAAGCTCACCAATCAAGTGGCTTAGCGGATATGTTTTGCAGGCTAAAACATATCCTTGTTGCCGTTCCTCATCCGAAAGAGCCCCCTTCGAACATAAGCCAATTTTGTATTCTCCCTCTTTGATTTTGACTTTGCACATCCCGCATCCTCCATTTGCACACCCATAAGGAATTTTTACTTGCTGAGATTTCGCGGCTTTTAGTAAATCCACATTCTCTCCGCAAGAAAATACTTCTCCGCCTATATTAATTTGATATGCCATTAGCTTGTTCCTCCTATCATAAGATTTTTTATACAATTCAAGCATGCGTTGTGCGCCATTCTTTTTCATGCTTCGAAGGATTGGCGCTGGAAAAAAGAAACATCTGAAAAAGAAGCCGCCGGATTGCATCATTGATGAGCCTAACATCATCCGGCGGCATATGAATTATTGCAAAGCAATGCAAATGTTTTTTGCTTCTGTGAAAAATTCTAAGCTATGTTTTCCTCCTTCACGACCGATGCCGCTTTTCTTGAAACCGCCGAACGGGGCTCTCAAGTCACGCACAAACCAGCAATTCACCCAAATAGTACCGGCGCGAACTTGATGGGAAATGCGGTGGGCGCGCTGCAAGTTCTCCGTCCAAATCACCCCGTTTAATCCATATTGCGTGTTATTGGCGATTTGCACAGCTTCTTCTTCCGTATCAAAAGGAATGATCGTCACGACAGGGCCGAAGATTTCTTCTTGGCAAATACGCGCTTCCGGATTTTCATGCACGTAAACGGTCGGCTCCAAATAGAAACCGTTTTTCAAATAGTCCGGCAGGTTAGAAGGACGTTTGCCGCCGGTAATCAAAGTCGCATTTTCTTGTTTCGCAATTTCTAAATAGCTTGTCACTTTTTTATAATGTTCTTCGCTAACAAGAGGACCCATATTTGTCCGCGGATCTTGCGGGTCTCCTACAACTAATTCTTCCGCCGCTTTTTTGAAACGAGCGACAAATTCGTCAAAAATCGAGCGTTGCACAAGAATCCGGGAGCCGGCAAGGCAAACTTGCCCTGAGTTTAAAAATGCCGCTTGAATGGAAACAGGAATCGCTTTATGAAGATCGGCGTCTTCAAAAATAATATTGGCCGCTTTCCCCCCCAACTCAAACGACACTCTTTTTAACGTATCAGCACCTGTTTTCATAATCGCTTTTCCCGTCGTCGTTTCTCCCGTAAACGAAATTAAATCTACTTCCGGATGTGCAGTTAAAAACTCTCCCGTTGAATTCGGGCCAAACCCATGAACGACATTGACCACTCCATCAGGAATGCCAGCTTCTTTCGCTATTTCACCGAGAAGTGAAACGGTTAATGGAGTAGCTTCCGCCGGTTTAATGACTGCCGTATTTCCTGCGGCCAAGCACGGCCCTAATTTCCATGTTGTAAGCATAAACGGCAGATTCCACGGAGTGATTAAAGCAGCTACACCGACAGGTTCGTAACGGGTATAGTTCAAATATTCTTCTTCCATCGGGTATACTTCTCCGCCAAGCTGTTCGATAAAATCAGCAAAAAATTTCAAATTATGAGCCGATCTCGGAATTTCTTTTTCAAACGCTACAGAATATGGCTTCCCGACATCCGTTGCTTCAAGGCGCGCAAGTTCTTCTCTTCTTTCCATTATGATCTCTGCCATTCTGCGAATTTTTTCGCACCGCTCTTTGACGGGCATTGTCCGCCACGGGCCTTCTTCAAACGCTCTTCTTGCCGCTTTGCACGCCCGATCGACATCTTCTTTTGTCGCTTCATGCACTTTCGCAATGACTTCCTGTGTCGCCGGGTTTTTCACTTCAAATAATGAATGGCTGCTTGAAGTAACATATTCCCCATCAATAAACAACTTAATTTCCCGCACTTTTGTATCCACCGATTTCATCCCATCATTCACTCCTTTTCCTGTTTTCTTCGTTTTTTCACAGATTCTCCAGCAATCCCCCAATGTTCCAGAGGCATTTCTTGAATCATTACGCGGACGTTTTCTTTCGGCGCATCCAACACTTTGCACACCGTCTCCGTCAGCTCATGGATGAGTGTTTCCTTTTTTTCCGGAGGCCGGCCTTCTAATAAATACACTTGAATAAAAGGCATCTTTATTTACTCCCCCTTTCCGAAGGTAAAAGAGGCTTCAACCGAGCCAAAGCGATCCAAGCTCACGGAGAATACGTCTCCTTCTTCGATTTCTATCGCGCCGGTTAACGCCCCGCTGAGAACGACTTCTCCCGGCTTTACTGATTGGCCATAACGGGAAAGTTTGTTCACCATCCAGGCGACGGCCCTTGCCGGATGCCCCATCACGCTTGCGCCAGCGCTCGTTGAAACAATGGCGCCGTTCTTTTTAAAAACCATGCCGACTAAGCTTAAATCTTCCCTATTATATTTCGCAAAACGTTCTCCTAAAATGAAGCGGGAAGAAGAAGAATTATCAGCAATGACATCCGCTAACGTGAAAGAAAAATGTTGATAGCGGCTGTCAATGATTTCAAGCGCCGGCGCGATGTAGTCCGTCTTTTGCAAAACTTCCGCCACGGTAACGCCCGGTCCTTTTAGTTCCTCTTTAAAAATAAAGGCAATCTCCGGTTCAATTTTTGGGTGTATTAATGTTCTTAAAGAAATGGAGCCATCGCTTTGCAACTGCATATTCTCCAGCAAAACTCCGTAAGCCGGCTCATGGACCCCCATCATTTCCTGCTTGGCTTTGCTTGTCAACCCCAATTTCCAGCCGGCCACTTTCGTCCCTTCGTCCCGGCATTTGCGTTCAATCAACCGGTTTTGTACTTCGTAAGCAAGATCAACATTCAATCCGGGATAACGATCGACCAGTTTCGGAATCGCCTTCCCGTGCTTTTCGGCAAGGAACAATTCATCGACGATGGAATCGATAACTTCCGTTTTTAGCATCCTATCACCTCCTTATCTAATCGTTTCTGCCGTTTTTTTCTTTGCCAGCTGGGCGGCGATATCATAAATGAAATCTTCTTGTCCTCCGACGGCTTTTCGTTTACCCAGCTCTACTAAAATATCGCGTTCATCAACGCCGAATTTCTTGGCCGCATCTTGCGTATGGAGAAGAAAGCTGGAATAAACCCCTGAATATCCCATAATCAAGCTGGAACCAGTGATTTCTTGAGGCCGCGGCATCCATTTGGCCACTACTTCATTGGCCACATCCATAATCGGATATAACTTAACACCTGTTTCATATCCAAGGCGTTCAAACACAGCCACCATCACTTCTGTTTGCGTATTGCCGCTTCCTGCCCCTAAACAGCGCAGACTGCCGTCAATATAAGTGGCTCCTGCTTCCACTGCCGCAATAGAGTTGGCCATTGCCAGCGATAGGTTGTTATGGCCATGGAAGCCGATCTCGCATGATAGCGCTTCCCTCAATGCGGACACTCGTTCCTTCACTTCATGCGGAAGCAACGTTCCCGCCGAATCTGTCACATAGACAATTTCCGCACCGTAACTTTCAAACAATTTTGCCTGCTCGACAAGCTTTTCTACCGGAGCCATATGTGCCATCATTAAAAATCCTACTGTTTTTAATCCGAGCTTTCTGCCAAGCTCAATGTGTTGCTTCGCAACGTCCGCTTCCGTGACATGGGTTGCCACCCGCACCATTTTCGCTCCCGCTTTGACCGCTTCTTCCAAATCTTCCTTAACACCGATTCCCGGAAGAAGCAGAACGGAAACTTTCGCATTTTTGCAAACTTCAGCAGCTGCTGCAATCAGTTCCATCTCATTCACTTTGGAAAAACCATATTGCAATGAAGAGCCGCCTAATCCATCGCCATGGGAAACTTCCAAATATTCCATTCCCGCTTTGTCTAATCCTTCTGCTACTTGTTTTACTTGTTCGACGGTGAAAGCGTGCTTCATTGCATGGCTTCCATCCCGCAACGTTACATCGACTAAATGAATTTTCGATGGTGTCGCCATCATCCCCGCTCCTTTCGTTTCGACTATGAAACTAGCGAATTTTTCATTTTTGCCAATTCTTCTCCTACTTTTACTGCAGATGCGGTCATAATATCGAGATTTCCAGAATACGGAGGAAAATAATCACCAGCTCCTTCTACTTCAAGAAAAACCGATACTCTTTTTCCATCAAACATCGGCTCGTTTCGCAAACGGTAGCCAGGAACATATGTTTGCACTTCCTTGACCATCGATTCGATCGAATGAACGATTTCTTCTTCTTTTCCCGTTTCTTCCACGAGCGCATGAATCGTGTTTCTCATAATAATCGGCGGTTCCGCAGGATTTAAAATGATAATCGCCTTTCCTTTCTTGGCACCTCCTACTTTTTCAATCGCTCTCGCCGTCGTCCGGGTGAATTCATCGATGTTTGCTCTTGTCCCCGGACCAGCGCTTTTGCTCGCAACCGTTGCGACGATTTCCGCATATTCCACTGGCACAACCCGGCGAATAGCATGAACAATGGGAATCGTTGCCTGGCCGCCGCACGTGACCATATTGACATCGGGAGCATCCAGTTTCTCTTTTAAGTTGACCGGCGGCACGACAAAAGGGCCGATGGCGGCAGGGGTTAAATCAACTATTTTTTTATTTAATTTAGTTAATGCTTCATGATGTTTATAATGTGCTTTTGCTGTCGTCGCATCAAAAAGAATGTCGGCTAAATCAGGGTTTTTTAAAAATCCCTCTATTCCGTTATCAATCACCGTCACCCCCCGGTCTTTTGCTCTTTTTAGTCCATCCGAATGCGGATCAATCCCTATCATGACGCTCATTTCTAAATATTGGCTTCTTTCTATTTTGTACATTAAGTCTGTGCCGATATTGCCAGATCCAATAATCCCTGCTTTTAATTTCATGTCCATTCCCCTTCCCATATAACGTGTTTTTATTTCCCAGCAAGCGGCATTCCCGCCATTGCGCAGCGAACTTTTACGTGAAAGAAACAGCTACTTCTCCCATATGGGCAAATTTGACGGTAAACGTATCCCCGCGAGAGACAGGCACGGCGGCGGTCCATGCTCCTGATAAAATGATTTCCCCTTTATGTAAAGAAATGTGATAACGGCTAAGAGCATTGGCAAGCCAGATGACGGCATGGATCGGATTCCCCATGACAGCCGCTCCGGCAGCGGCATCGATCAATTGACCATTTCGGTAAGCAGCCATACCGGTATGCGAAAGATCGATGTTTTCGAGCGGCGTCGGTTTTCCACCGATAATAGCTCTGGCAGACGAGCCGTTATCGGCAACCGTATCTTCAAAACGAATTTTCCAATCCCTGATTCTACTGTCGATAATTTCAATGGCTGGGGCCACGTACTCCGTCGCCTGGATCACATCCATCACCGTGACATTGGGGCCCTTTAAATCTTTCTTTAAAATGAAGGCAAGCTCAAATTCTACTTTTGGCTGGATGAACTCATCAAGAGAAACATGTTCTCCATCCAACACAATCATGTCGTCAAGAAGATGGCCATAATCCGGTTCCGCTACTTGAAGCAAATGTTGCATTGCCTTGCTTGTTAAACCAATTTTTTTGCCAACGATGGTCCGCCCGTTTTCCACCTTCTGTTCCACTTGCTTCAATTGGATTTGATAAGCCTCATCTGCCGACAAATGAGGAAAAAGAGCGGTAAGCGGATCAATCGGCTTTTTCTTCTCTTCCGCTTCCAATAATAAAGCGGCGATTTCTGTAATGTTCATCATTTCCCTCCTCAAGAAACGGATGGTCGCCTTGCGCTTGACCCATTCGCGCTGCGGCCTGTCATGCAAGCACAAGCAGTGCAAACAATGAAAGAATCATAATGTTGTTTTGGCAGAAATGAAAAAATATTCTTAAATTTTATTGGTAAAAAAGTGCAAAAGCAAAGAATGAAAACTATCTTTGTACTCCACTTGCGTCCAATGGCTGCACTGTCCGTAAATCATCATCTTCACCCGCGGAAGATGTTTGGCAAGATAATAACTTGTTTCGGCAGGAACGATCGGATCATTCAGTCCATGAACGAGCAAAACTGGTTGTCGGATGCGGCGCAACGTGGCACTTGGCAAAACAAGATCATCCACAATCTGCTGGCGAGGCGGGGGAAACATTGCTTCATAGGAACGCCGCACAGCAGGATTCATAGCAGCCTCAAAGCGCATCTTGCTAATGTCGGCAAGCTGGCCTTCGATAAAACTTTCATCATAAGCAAACCAGCGAATCATTTGTGCCATTCTCTCTGCAGATGGATCTTCATAAAATCCCCAAACGCGGTCAAGCTCCGGGGTCAATCGAAACGGAGCCCCCGCCGGACCCATCAACACAACGCGGTCAATGCGCTCAGGCGCCTCGGCCAATAAGTGAAGAGCGATAGCTCCGCCTAAAGAATTTCCAACCAAATGAGTGCGTTTCACTGCCAATGCATCCAGAAGCAGTTCAAGCTGGTCCACCCACAGCCTCATCCAAGACCGGATGCCTTTCGGAGGCGAAGACGGATGTTCTGACATCCCGAAACCGATTAAGTCTGGCGCTATACAATCAAACCCTTTTTCCTTGAAAAAAGGGAGCGCATATTGCCAATTAGACCATGCAGTTGCTCCAGGACCGGACCCATGGATAAAAAGAACCGCTTCGCCATTCCCGGCACCGGCCCGGTAAAAATAAGTTTCGTAGGCACCAGTTTTGGCATAGGCGCTTGTTACTTCTTGCAAACCAATTCCTCCCCTCTAACACTGCTAGCGAATGATTTTTTGACTCCCTGTCATCACTTTGAAGTTAATTGACATAATTTTAAGAAAATCCTTGCTATTATCGTACGGGATATTTATTGTTTATACAACATCATTGTTCCTCTATAAGAAACAAAAAGCAAAAAATAATCAATTTTTTCATTAATTTAAATGATAATTTTGTATTCTATAGAAATAATGTTCCTTTGTATGCAACAAATGAAGGAAGATGAAGAATAAAAACAAAGACTGCCTGCCGCTTTGCGGCTTTTGCGCAGTTTTTCATTGGAAAAAGAAATTTGCCGATCCATACTCTAATTATTAAAGAACAAGGATGCAAACATTAGCATTGAAGAGTTTTGCCCAACATAACGCCTATTTATGACACACCGGCAAAGCCGTTTATGCCCTGTGCATAACCGGTCCGGTGCACCGCATATTACGAAAGTGAAACGAGCCAAAAGGAACAAATCCACATGTATTCGCACCACATCCGTATAAAGCGAGGCTGACTCAAACCATCGCCTTGAAGCGAGGTTGAGTCAGCCATCATGTTTGCCAGATAAAGCAATTCTCTTTTAGATGTTAAAGAAAAGGGGGAACAGACACCCGAATAAGTATAAGGGGAAAAGATGATGCCCCTTTTCACCATTGATTACGTTAATGCTTTAGAGAAGGATTCCACTAATTCTCTCCGATGATAGAAGATGCCTGTGCCAATTTGATCTTCCGTCCAAGTAATGGTCGGGAAGTCTGCATAGCTCATATAGCCGCTTGTGTACGCCTCGTTTCTATTACCGGATGGATCAAAAAAGTAAACGGTTAGTCCTCGTGTGATGCCATGGCGGGTTGGCGTAATTTCTGCTTGGACATTATTTTTTGTTAAAATATCCGCTGCTTTTAATACTTCATACCAGTTATCTACATAAAATCCTGCATGATGGAATTTACCATCTGGTCCTTTCACGAAAGCAAGGTCATGGCCTTTATTAGTCACTGACAAAAAGCTGCCGACTAGTTCTTCCCCATCTACCGTAATGATTCTCTCTGTTTGTCTAAAACCGAGCACTTCCGTAAAGAAGCGGGTTACTGTTTTCAAATCATCGCCTGTTAAAAGAGCGTGATCCAATCGATGTGGAGCAATTCCTTTAAGTCCATCCGGCCATGGATGCGGATTGAGATTTCCAGTCTTTGTTCCCACTTGCTCGATGTCCGTATATAATTCCATATAATGACCTGTAGGAATCTGGAAACGAACCGCTTCACCTTCTGCTAATCTAGTACCTTTGGAAATCCGGGAAAGTGTGCAGCCAAATTGTTCAATTTTATATTCTAATTTTTCCAATTCATAAATATCTTTTACTTTAAATGCCATATGGTCCATTCCGGCCGTATCAGCTTTTTGCAAAATGATGCTGTGATGGTCATATTCGTCCCAAGCTTTTAAATATACTCGATTTTCCTCGCGCCCTGTCACTTCAAGCCCGATGACATCGGTATAATATTTTACAGATTCGTCTAAATCCAACACTCGAATCTCCAATCGCCCTAGTCTTAAAATTTCGCTCATTTGAATCCTCCCTTTCATTGAAAGATTTTGTTTTATTCATAAATTGGATAACCAACGCTTTCCATTACACCGTTTCCAATAAGGATAACGCTGCTTCGCAACACATTCTGTCTTCTTCTTCTGAGCCGCCGCTGACCCCGATTCCTCCGGCTAAATCCTTTCCGTCATAAATCGGGTACCCTCCTCCGAAGACGACCAGCTTTTCTGTATGGACGATCCCAAGGCGCAAGCTCGGTTCATCTTTGATCATGTCATACCATTGATGGGTCGGAATCCCGAAAGCGGCTGCCGTATAGGCTTTATTTTGCGCAATTTGGATGCTTAAAAGAGGAGCTCCGTCCATGCGGAAAAACGCTTTCAAATTTCCTCCTTGGTCCACAATGGCGATATTCACTTTAATGCCAAGTTCCACAGCCTTTTGCACCGCTTTATCAATCATTTTTTTCGCCAAATCACCGCTGATGCTTTTTTGCGTTAGAAATGCCAATATTCCATCCTCCTTTCTTGATTAATACCGCTATCCTTTCGCAGATACTAAATTTTTTCCTTGCTTTTCTTCTTTTGAGATAGAATTGGCTTCTCTCGAAATCCATTTCACTTTTACTCGAAAAATGCCCGACACAGAAGAGATGGGCGGACCGAGCCAATAGATTTTTTTCTGCTCTGTTACAAGCACACGTCCGTTGCACCATCCTTTTCCTCTATCAATCGCCACGTCATAGCATCCTTTGGAAGGAATCATATAATATCTGTCTAAAAGCAACTCGTCTTTTCCATCTGTACATATCATTTTTCCTTTTGTTTCGTAAAATTCCCCCAAATAGTCAGGAAGTTCTTCCATCAATCCTAATCGAATTTTGTTTCTAATCAGTGTGGAGCTAATTTTTTCATCATTTCGTTTGACATGTTCTACTTTCGTGACAGTGATCGAACACCCGCTGTCTTCCTCCATCATAGCTAAATTCCCTTTTCCTTTTCGGCCGTATGAAAAGTCATATCCAGCTACTGCATGCTTGATTTGCAATGGAATTAAATATTTTTGGACAAATTCTTTCGGTTCCAGTCTTGCAAATTCTGGCGTAAATCGTATTAAATAGAAGTAGTCAACCCCTAAACGGGAAAATTTTTTCGCTTTTTCGGCAGGCGGGAGCAAATAATGGACACGCTCTCCCGTTTTGCCGATAATTTCTTTTGGGTGCGGAAAAAAGCTGATGACCGCTGTTTTTAGCCCCATTTTTTCCGCCAATTTTTTGGTGGTCTGAATGACTTTTTGATGTCCGAGATGAACGCCGTCAAAAAACCCTAGTGCAGCCACGGCGGGGCAAGAGGCAACAAGATGTTGATCATTTTTATGATCAATAATGATGATTTTCAATGAAATGCCCCCTCTTTTTAGCTCGACGCCGCCACTTTTCCGTTTTGTGCCAGCTGATGGTATTTTCCACTGAAAAACAGAAGCGGATCTTGTTCTGTAATGTTTATATCCGTCACTTCCCCAATGAAAAGGGTGTGGTCACCTGCTTGAACTTCGTTAACAACTTGGCAGGAAATTTGCGCAAGAGCGCCTTTAATCACCGGCAGCCCACCCAGCTGTTCAAATTGTACATCTACTTGTTTTTCCAGCTGTCCGGCAAAATTCAGCGAAAGCATTTTTTGATCGTGCGCCAAAATGTTAACGGCATATTTTTTCGATTGTTGGATTTTTTCCAGCATTTTCGCTTTTTCGCCAATGGAAACTAATACAAGTTTCGGATTTAAAGAAACAGACATAAAGGCATTTGCTGTCATTCCATGAATATCTCCGTTAAGCTCTGTCGTAATGACCGTCACCCCTGTTGCAAATTTCCCCATCGCATTGCGAAACAAGCGATCATCCATGTTCACACCACCTCCTTTCCTGTTTGTTATTTCTGAACAAGTTCTTTTTGTGGGGACACCCACGTATCATTGACCCAGCCGTGAAGATCGTAATCATCCAAAGCGGAATCGACAAACGCTTTAAATCGTTCGGAATCTCCAGTGACATCAGCAATTTTTAACGTCTCTAGACGAATGTTCTCATGGTTGCCCGCATAGTTGATTTCATAAAGCTCATGGCGGCCGCCAAATTCTGTTCCGATCGCATCCCAAATCATTTTCATCAATTTCACCCGTTCTTTCGCGCCAATGCCTGAACCGCGATAATAACGATCCAAATACGGACGCAATTCTGGATTTAAGAAGTCGTTGGCACTGGAAGGCAATTGAATGAGTCCCCCCGCTACGACTTGTTCAAAAATTTGTTTGACACGCGGCCATACCATCGGAGCGAGCACGCGGTAAGCGGCGCCGTACTGAAGATTCGGAAGCGCAACGCCATTTTTCATTTCGCAATTGGCCGCCATTGCGGTTGACAGTGCCCAAAACATATTGCGGAACGCAATAACCTCGCCGATGTTTGCCTGGACACCACGAAATTGTTTCGTACCTGCCGCCTCTGTCGCTTTCATTAATAAGCCAACCATAAAATCAAGCTTGACGGCAAAACGCGTACAACCCTGGAATGTAAAGCGGTTAACAAATCCCGTTTCAACAAAAAATCCGTTAACGACGTTCACATTTTTATAGGCAAGAACGTTTTCCCAAGGAATAAATACATTGTCTAATACAATGACTGCATCGTTCTCATCAAAACGGCTGGAAAGCGGGTAATCAAATGGAGAGCCTAATGTTTTGGCAATTTGCTCATACGATTGACGGCTGATCATTTTAACACCAGGTGCATTCATCGGCACAAAGAAGATGAGCGCATGGCTTTGATCGCCATCTCCTAAATCTTGGGCTCCATAGTTGGAGACAAAGTTATAATGAGTTAAGGCAGCCGCCGTTCCCACCATTTTGGCACCGCTTACAATAATGCCGTCATCCCTCTCTTTAACAGCGCGGACATACACATCTTTATTTTCATGAAGCGGCTTGGAACGGTCGACTTGCGGGTTAATAATCGTGTGATTAATAAACGGAATTTCTTTTGTCGTTTTTTTGTACCAATTTCGCGCATTGTCCGCAAACCCTTCGTAATAATTAGCAAACGCTTTCAAATGTGCTGTAAAAGAAGCTTTATAATCAGGAGTTCGCCCCATAAAGCCATAGCTCAGCTTGGCCCATTGGGCAATCGCATCTCTTGCTTCTAAAAGATCTTGAGCATGTTTAGGTTCTTTGAAAAATTTGTGAGTTGGATAACCTTCTTCAGTAGTCGCCGTCAAAATTTTTCCCATTTGTTCATCATGAAGAGCATCATACATTCTTGCAATAGAGCGGGCAGCGTTTTCATAGGCAGGGTGAGCAGTTACATCATCGATCTTTTCCCCATTTAAATAAACCACCCTGTTATCTCTTAGACTTTCTAAATATTCCTTGCCATTCATCATCTTTTATCACCTTCCTAAAATATAATTAACTACTATTTTCACTACGGTTATATCATATAATTGATTTGAATTTTCAGACAATAACAACATTTGTTGAAAAATTCTTTAAAACTAAACAAATTTTGTTGAAAATGATGAAAAAAACTGCCTCTTTGCCAAACGCCAGCGCTGCATCAGCACGGCAAAAAGCTGGCGATTGCGTGCGAGACAGTCTTTTCTCATAATAGATAGTTATATGATTCTAGTCTCTACCTGCTCTTTTTTCTATTTCTCGCAATGCCGGACCAATCTCTGAAAACTGCTGGATGATCACATCCGCTCCGCGCAGCTCTTCGGCGCTGGCAAATCCAAACAGGCAGCCAATCGACCAAAGCCCATTCTCCTTCGCCGCTTGAATATCGGAGCCCCGATCCCCGACCATCACTGCACTTTCGAGCTTGTAGTCATTTAACAATTGTTTGACTAACGCGGATTTCGCTGGCAAGGAAAACCGGTCAAGACTATAACAATCGATAAAATAGCGCTCAAGCTGGAAGGCGGTCCAAATCGCGGCGAGGTAGCGGGAACGCCCGTTGCTTGCGACAAAAAGCGGGATTCCTTGATCGGCAAGAGACGCAAGCGTCGCAAGCACGTCTTGGTATAACCGCCCGTTTCCTTGCTCGATTTCAGCGATGATATCATCCAAAAACCATGCGGCTGCCCGGGCACGCACCGCCTCATCCGCTTCCGGCATCAATTGGCGCCATACTTCTGGAATCGGGACGCCAAGAATCCGCAAATATTCTTCGACCGGCGTGCCCCCTTGCCACTCTCCTGCGCGGCGCAGACGCTCAAACGTCTTATGCAGGGCAGGAATAAGAACCGTTTCCGTTTGAAACAGCGTGCCATCCATATCGAAAATCATGGCAAATGGAATTTTGCTCATGTAGCTTCCTCCTTCACAAATTGCAGCAGCATGGAATCCATTACTGGTTCATGCCGATTTCCATATAAATTTTATTCGAAGTCAGATTATCTAAACCGGTATAAAGCGAAACAGTTTTATATCCAGAATCTAACAGCTCATATTGGCGATTCCTTTGTTGCAAATGATCTTATGAGATGAGCTGTGTAAAAGACCAAGCTGTCCCTTGCAAGCAGCGCTGAAAAAGCAATCCTGTTTGCCCTTTCCGTTCCGCGCGCGATATTAGATGGCACTTCAATTACAATGGAGCGGAAAAAGCTTGATTCTTTTCGCCTGCATCGCCGTCTCCTAACTTTGTTTTTTCATTTTTGCCATTGCGGGAGAAACGATTGGCCAGATGCTGATGGAGCACATCTATCAAGTTTCCGCGCTCATGATATGTTTGGAAAGCAATCAACGATAGAACGCCGTTCATGAATAAACACAAACGGCGCTCTTTTCATCCTTTCATTCAAATAATTGCGGAAGCTGATGAACGAGCGTATATATTCCCATATACGCCATTAAAATGACGACAATTCCCCCAAATATCGTCAGCCACAGCGGATGTTTATAATCCCCGACAATCGTCCGCTTATATGCAGCAATAAGCATAACACCTAACGAAACCGGCAGCACAAGGCCATTTAATGCACCAACTAAAATCAGCGTTTTTACCGGCCGGCCAATAAAGACGAACACCAAAGTCGATGCAATAATAAACAACACAATGAAAAAACGGTGATATTTTTCGATGAATGGGTGAAACGTTCGGATAAAGGTCATGGATGTATACGCGGAACCAACGACCGATGTGATCGCAGCCGCCCACATGACAATGCCAAAAAGCTTATAGCCAATTTCGCCTGCAGCAAGGCGAAAAACCGACGCTGGCGGGTTCGCTTCATCTAACGTTAGCCCTTGAGCGACAACGCCTAATGCGGCAAGAAACAGCAAAATTCGCATCAACGACGCTACGCCAATGGCCGAAATCGCACTTTTCGTCACTTCTGGCAAGCTATTTTTCCCTTTTATTCCCGCATCTAACAATCGATGCCCGCCGGAAAACGTAATGTAGCCGCCAACCGTTCCGCCAACAAGCGTCACAATCGCCAAAAAGTCCACTTTCTCTGGCACTATCGTTCTTACTACTGCCTCTCCAAGCGGCGGATGGGCTGTCCAAACGACGTAGAGCGTTAACCCAATCATGACTATCCCCAAAATCTGCGTAAAACGATCCATCATTTTCCCCGCTTCCTTGACAAGGAAAATGATGATGGCAATCACTGCGCTGACAATCGCTCCCATTTCCGCCGACATTCCGAAAAGCACGTTGATGCCCAGCCCGGCACCGCCTACATTGCCGATATTAAACGCCAATCCCCCAAGCACGATCAATCCCGCTATCACATAGCCTAATCCCGGCAATACTTCATTCGCGATATCTTGCGCCCGTTTTTCGGAAACTGCAATAATGCGCCATATATTCGCTTGTGCGCCGATATCAAGAATAATGGAAATTAAAATGACAAAACCAAAACTGGCGGCAAGCTGCTGGGTAAACACCGTTGTTTGCGTCAAAAAGCCCGGCCCGATCGCCGATGTCGCCATTAAAAACACAGCACCAAGTAATATGCGCCATTTGTTGTTTTTTTTCTCCATAGTTTTCCTCCATTCATCTAGTGATAGAGCAAACTGTTATGCCTTCTTTTTGCAGCGCTTCATATAAGCGTCTGGCAAACAGCACCGCTTTCTTGCCGTCTCCGTGAATGCAAACCGTCTCCGCTTCAATCGGAACATCGTTGCCTTGCAGCGAACGGACGCGTTTTTCTTTCACCATCATGAGCACTTGCTGAACCGCTTCCTGCTCATCGACAATCAATGCGCGCGGGTCGCTTCTTGGCGTCAATGAACCGTCTTGTTGATACGTACGGTCTGCGAATACTTCGCTCGCCGTCTGCAGTCCGATTTTTTTTCCGGCGTTAATCAGCTCGCTGCCAGCCAATCCGTATAAGATTAACGTTGCATCCACATCATAAACCGCCCGCGCGATCGCCTCCGCCAACACCGCATCTTTTGCCGCCATATTGTAAAGCGCGCCGTGCGGCTTGACATGCGTCAGCGTTCCTCCTTCCGCTTTCACAAACGCCGATAGCGCTCCAACTTGATAGACGACATACGCATACGCTTCATCTGGAGTTACCGCGATGTTGCGGCGGCCAAATCCGAGCAAATCGGGAAACCCTGGATGGGCGCCGATCGCAACATTTTGTTCTAGCGCCATTTGCACCGTTTTCCGCATGACAAGCGGATCCCCGGCATGAAAGCCGCACGCGATGTTGACGGAAGTGACGTATTGCAATATTTCTTTTTCTTCGCCGAGACGGTATATTCCAAAGCTCTCGCCAAAATCACAATTCAAATCAACGCGCATCATCCATTTCCCTCCATTTTTGCTGAATAATCATCTTCCATTTTTTCATTTGCTGCTCACGTTCCACGTATAGCCGCTGCGCTTCCTGCCATGATACTTTTTGAAATTGAATGTAATCACCTGGACGCGCCTGCGCCAAAATGGGAAGATCGGCGCTAATGACTTGGGCGATGCGCGGATAGCCGCCTGTCGTTTGGCAATCCGCCATCAGCACGATCGGCTGGCCGGATGCGGGCACTTGAATCGTCCCGAATGTAACTGCTTCGGAAATCATTTCATGATTTGTCGCACGTTCAAGCGCTTGTCCTTGCAGGCGGTAACCCATGCGGTCCGACTGTGTCGTTACTTCATACACAGAAGCGAAAAATCGTTCTTGGCTCTGTGCTGTAAACATGCCATATTCGGGGCCTTCTGCGACACGAACAATCTTTTTCTTCCCGTTTATGTAATTTCTTTCCGAAAAAGCTATCCCCCAACGAACTGGCTTTTCCTGAATCGTAATCACAGGTGCCCGCAATGGCAGCACATCGCCCGACCGCAGCGCTCTTCCGTGAAAACCGCCGATGCCCGCTTGTACGTACGTAGAACGGCTGTTCATGACAGGCGGAACGTTAAGGCCGCCCGCAAAAGCGACATATGCGCGATAACCGCTTTGGCACGCCCCGATCGATAATACATCGCCTTTCCGAACGAAAAGTGGTTTCCACATCGATACAGGCTCGCTGTTTAATGTGCAGCGAAACGAGCCGCCGCAAATCGCAATGAGCGCATCTGTGTCAAAACGGAGCGTCGGGCCGTTCATCGTAATTTCCAATGTTGCTTCATCGGCGTCGTTTCCGACAAGCAAATTCGCAAGCCGGCTCGCAAACGAATCCATTGCCCCGCCAACGGATACGCCGGCTTTTTGATATCCGAACCGTCCTTTTCCTTGCACGGTTGTGAAAAATCCACTATGTATTACTTGAATTGTGACCATCATCCCACATCCTGTACTCTTCTTCCGTAATCGGGCGAAATTGTACAATATCCCCAGCGCGCAGCAAACTCGGTTCCGGATCATGCGGCCGGAACAAAGCGAGCGGCGTTCTCCCGATAATTTGCCATCCACCAGGAGTCGCGAGCGGATAGATCCCCGTCTGGCTGCCGGCAATGCCGACCGAACCGGCCGGCACATGAGTTCTCGGTGTTGAGCGGCGCGGTGTCGCGATTTCAGGAGACAACCCGCCTAAATAAGCAAAACCGGGGGCGAAGCCAATCATATACACGCGGTAACTTTCCCGGGAATGGATGGAAATCACTTCTTCTTCGCTTATCCCATGAAAACGGGCGACTTCTTGCAAATCCGGGCCAAACTCTCCGCCGTAACAAACAGGAATGACCACTGTCCTCGCAGCCGCCTTTTTTATGTGTCCCACCCGCTTAAGCTCCGTTCGCAGCCACTTGCATATTTCTTCGTAGTCGCCAGCAACGAGCGGGTCATAATACACCGTCACAGATGAAAATGTTGGAACAATATCCAAAATCCCTTCCTTTTTCTGCTCTTCTAAAAAAACGGTGACGCGATGAACATGCTCATTCACCGCTTCATCTACTTCCGTGGAAAAGCGGATCGTCACTGCCCATTCACTTAAAGGAAACATCGTGTAATCCATCTTTTATCCCTTCCTTGGAAAACCAAGCTGTTCGGAAATTTGCCAAGCGGCTTGCTGCAACATCGGCACCATTCGTTGAACCGCCTCCGGCGAAAAGCGATGTTCCGGGCCAGCGATGCTCAATCCCGCCACCACATTTCCTTCATGATTGAAAATCGGCACCGCAACGGCGGCGGAATAATCCTCCAATTCCGAATAGCTGACCGTATATTGCCGCTTCCGGTCTTGTTCAATGATGGCCCGCAACGTGTCCCGCCGGACAATTGTATTTTTTGCAATTTTCACCATTTTAACATTGTCGATGTAGCGCTGTTGTTCATCACGATCCATAAACGTCAGCAATACACGCGGGCACGCCCCGGCGTACAACGGAGCGCGCCGCCCTACTTTTGTGTACACGCGCACTGGTTCTGATGTGTCGACCTTTTCAATATAAATCGCTTCATTGCCATCGCGAATGACTAAATTGACCGCTTCCTTCGTGTCTTCTTTCAGCCGCTCCATAACCGGAAGCGCGATTTTCCGGAGGTCTAACCGCTCGGCAACAAGCATGCCAAACGACAAAAATGCTAAACCAAGTTGATAATAGTCGTCCGTTTTTTGCAAAAAGCCAAGCTTCACTAAGGATTGCGCCATCCGATAAACCGATGTTTTTGGCATTTGCAATAATTCGACCATCTCCTGCAACGTCAGCCGCTCGCGATCGATGAATAATTTCAGCATTTCCATCGTTTTGACAACCGTTTTATTCATCACACTCTTCCTCTGTTCCAAATATTGAAACACTTATTCCATAAAATGAATTTTGTTATTCATTATAATAAAAATACACAAAATTTTCTATATTATTTTTTTATTAAAAAACATAAAACCGTCTAATATCATCTTTCACAGTTCTTCCTTGATAAAATTGACGGTTTTTCTTGAATAATTTCTTTTCCCACCTCTTCCGCTTGGCATGGCGCTGGCGATCACCAAGCGGCAAAAACTACTGATAGCTCTTTTATATAGCCCGCGCTGAAATTCGCAACGGATCGCGCATCAAAAAACACGGAGAATACAGAAGAAAGGGATTAACATAGCTCAAATAAAGAAAGCGACACACACAGCTAGTGGTGCATCGCTTTTTAGTATCCGAGCGGGCGGCGAACATTTCGGTTTTTCTGGCAATTTCATTATAGACATGATAATTTGTTCCGAAATTCGCTATTTTCATTTTCAATAACATTTTTGGATGGAAACCATTACAATAATCCGACCCATTTCCAGTAAGTAGCGCTAAATAAAAGAATCAGTAAATAGCCGATAACCGTTAAAGGAACCCCTGACTTCAAGAGATCTTTTACGTTGAAAGCACCTGTTCCATACGCCAGCATATTTTGCGGTGCGCTCACCGGCAGTAAAAATCCAAAACTAACCACAAACTGTTGAATCAGCACAAAACCAATGGGATTAACGTTTAAATCAGCGGTGGTGGCAAATGCTATTAATATAGGGATTAATGCAGACGATAAACTTGTCGCACTAGCAAAACCTAAATGAATCAATATATTAAATAACGAAATGATTGCAATGATGATAAGAATCGGCATTTTTTCTAATCCCATTACTTCAAACACTTTATTCGATAACCATTGGGCTCCTTTCGTATCTAATAAAATCGTGCCAAGAGCAATACCGACCGCAAACACAATAATCGTTCCCCATGGAATCAGTTTTTCAACAGATTTCCAATCCAATACGCCAATCTTAGGAGTCAATAACACTGCCACCGCTATGAGAGTCACTGTTGTAGTATCAAAAAAATGGAGCCTTTCTTCTGTCGCCCAAAATAAAAGCAGAACAGTGGAAATGATGATAAGCCGTTTCTCCACCGGTTGCAACGGCCCTAAATCTTTTAGTTGCGAAGAGATTAATGCCTGCCCCCCTTCGATCACTTTCGTCTCAGGTTTTATTAAGTGGATCATGACGAAATAAAGAACAATGGACATTAAAGCCGACCAAGGGGCTGCATACAGAAACCAAGAGCTCCACGAAATCGATGCGCCAAACTCTTTCTCCATAAACCCTAAAGCAACCATATTTTGTGCAGCCGCTGTCTTAATTCCTACATTCCAAATGGAAACTGCTTGCACCGCTGTAATAACAAGAAGTGCACTTAATCGGCTATCTTTTGGCAATCCGAACGCCGCTACCATTCCCAGCAACATCGGAATAACAGCACCCGCCCGCGCTGTTGCGCTCGGGACAAAAAAGGCTAAAACAATGGATACAACAATTGTGCCTATCACAATATTTCTTGTTTTCGTTCCGACACGAGATAAAATCCATAGTGCGAGCCGTTTGTCAAGAGAAGTAGCTTGCATCGCTGCTGCAAGAAAAAGCGCTGCCGCCACTAATGCCACCGCTGGATTACTAAATCCCGATAATGCCATTTTCAGCGCCTCGCTTGTCCCAATGCGGGCGGAAGGATGATCGATGCCAGGTGACATGCCAAGCAATAAACCGACAAGGCCGATAATCATCGCCGCACTTACTGGATAAGACACCGCTTCGGTGACCCATAAAATAACTGCAAATGCTAAAATAGCTAAAGCTCGTTGGCCAGCCACAGGCAAATCGGCCGGGTTCGGCAGCAACATAATCACCATTAGTACGATAAATGCGAAGATGAGCCAAACCATTTTTAACTTGCTTTTTTTCATTTTTCCACTCCCCCTTTTTCCTCAGAGAATTTCCATATATCTCCTACTTTTATTATAAGGAATTATTTTCTAGTAAAACGATGATACATTTGTACATATTTTGAAAACTTTCCTGCCTAAGTCAGCTTTATGTTTCAGTCTCCCTATTTTACTAGACAAAGAAAAAAGCTTTTCACAATAACTAGAATGCTTGATTACATAATGAAAAAATTTGTTTTTTATCATCAAAAAAATCATGACCGAACAACCACGTAACAGTAAACAACGGTTGTCCGGTCATGATTCGTTGAGCAAATATATGGCTGAGTTATTATTGTCGTTTCTGAAGATGAGAAAGCACAGCGGAAATCCCGTCGATCAAATCTCCAGCAAGCACATCCCATTGTGAATGCCCGTTTTCCACAAGCATATCCGCGGCTTTTCCATGAACCCAGACGGCATTGCTAATGGCTTCTTGCGCGGAGTGATGCTGCATGAGAAACGCAGCAATCATTCCTGTCAGCACATCGCCGCTTCCGCCCTTCGCCATCGCTGGATTTCCCGTCGTATTGACATATTGCGAACCATCTGGCGTTGTGACGATCGTATAAGGCCCTTTCAACACGACATAAATGCCATACTCGGCTGCCAACTGTTTGGACAGGCCAAATCGGTCTCTTTCGATGTCACCGATCGATAAACCAAGCATGCGCGCCATTTCCCCAGGGTGCGGAGTCACAACGGTGACATTCTTTCGTTCGCGAACGAGTGCAGCGCATTCGTTCCAAAAAAACAATGCATCCGCATCCATCACGATCGGCACCGGCTGCTGCAATAAAGTGCGGACGAGCTGCCGCACCCCATCCGTCCGCCCCATCCCTGGGCCAAGCGCGACCGCATCGATATCCAATGTTGAAACATCGATCACACCGGAAAACGAACCGTCACGCGACGGGCATGGATAGCACATTGCTTCCGGAACGCGGTTGGCAACGACGGAATAAATGTCATCCGGCACAGCCATCGTCAACAACCCTGCACCGCTCCGCAGCGCGGCTTTCGCCGTTAACGTAATCGCTCCTGTCATCGGCCGGGAACCGCCAACAACAAGCAATTTTCCGTATGTTCCTTTATGGGACGAGCGTTTCCGTTTCGGCAACGTCCGCACCACATCTTCTTCTTCCCATATCAAGCGGACTGCAGCATTCCGCTCCACCACAAGCGGCGGAATGCCAATGTCAACAACAGCAAGCTCCCCATAATAATCAGCCGCCGGGAACGTGTACGCCCCAAGTTTCGGGCATTGAATCGTGATCGTCACATCGGCGCGGACTGCTGTTTCTGCCTCTCCTCCATCAGCCGGCGTTCCGCTTGGTATATCAATCGCATAAACGGTAGCATTAGAACGGTTTACCATTTCGATAATCTCTTTATACGGGGAGCGCACCGCCCCTTGAATGCCGATGCCAAGCAGCGCATCAATAATTACATCATAATGGTGGATTTGTGTGGCAAAAATCCGTTCATTTCCGGCATATTCTTTGATGTCGTACCCCGACCGTTCGTAAACGTCCAATGCGATCTTTGCCGCTCCCTTTATCTTTTCTTTTGGCGGAACAAGCCATAAATCAATGTCATATCCGTAACTTTTCAACATTCTCGCGACGACAAATCCGTCGCCGCCGTTGTTCCCTGTCCCTGAAAGCACCGCCACACGTGCCGAACGCGAAATGCGCTCTTTCAGCACATGGAACAGCGCTTGCCCTGCATTTTCCATTAATGAATCATCGCTAATGCCAATATTTTCGATCGTGTCGCGATCGATGGCATACATTTCCGCTGCCGTCACCACTCTCATGACCATCTTCCTCCTATTTGACGTATCATCACTTTCGCTATTTACTTTCATTTTACCTTACTATCAAAACAAGATTTACGCCAGTTTTCTAAACCGTACATAAAAAATTTTATTCTAAAAATTTTTAATAAAACCAATGATGTAAACGTTTTCTTTTATTTTCATCACATAAATGCTTATTGACAACCTCCTTTTGAATGATTATGATTTTAGTTACAAAATGGAATAGCGGAAACCGCTTATCAAGAGTGACCGAGGGAACAGGCCCAATGACGTCCGGCAACCTCCCGTTAGGGGAACGGTGCCAAATCCTGCAGAATGAGTCTTTCATTCTGAAAGATAAGTCGGTGTTTACATACATACCGATGCCTCTTTCTGAATGAAAGGGGCATTTTTGCTTTTCCTCTTTCCGTTTGGCCGCATCAAGGGGCGAAATTCCTGAAAATCGTCAAACTTAGCAAAAATAAAACAATAGAGGTGAAAAAGGCAATGATTGAGATAAAAAACGTAACGAAAATATATTCTACAAAAAAGAAGCAAGTTGTCGGTGTTGATAATGTTTCCTTAACGATTCAAAACGGGGAAATCTTTGGAATCATCGGTTACAGCGGTGCGGGAAAAAGCACGTTGCTGCGCTGCTTAAACCTTTTGGAACGCCCGACATCCGGCCAAGTCATCATCGATGGTGTCGATTTAACAGCATTGAACGACAAGCAGCTGCGGCAGGCCCGCTTAAAAATCGGCATGATTTTTCAGCATTTTTATCTCGTCAGCTCCAAAACAGTGTTTGAAAATGTCGCATTTGCCTTAAAAGCGGCAAAAAAGCCAAAAGAGGAAATTGAAAAACGAGTCAATGAACTGCTTGAAATGGTCGGGCTTTCCGATAAACGGGACGCATATCCGTCCCAGCTCAGCGGCGGCCAAAAACAGCGGGTCGGCATCGCCAGGGCGCTTGCGAACGATCCGACTGTCCTTTTATGCGACGAAGCAACATCGGCGCTCGACCCAAGCACAACAAAATCGATTTTAGCTTTGTTGAAAAAAATCAACCGCGAACTTGGCATCACGATCGTGCTGATAACCCATGAAATGGAAGTCGTCAAAGAGATATGCGACCGCGTTGCCGTCATGCAAAACGGAAAAATCATCGAATTGGGAACGGTGTATGATATTTTTACGAATCCGAAAGAGGAATTGACGAAATCATTTATTAACAGTGTGCTGCAATTTGAGCTTCCTGACGATTTGTTAAAGAAGCGGAAAGGAACGATTGTAAAAATTCAATTCAAAGGCGAAATTGCCGAAGAAGCCGTCGTTTCTGACATGCTGCAAACGTTCAAAGTAAAAGGAAATATTTTGCACGGAAAAATTGAATATATCCAAGATATGCCGCTCGGCATCTTCGTTATGGAGCTCACCGGCGATCCTGGCGAAGTCCAGCGTGCCATTGACTATATTTCACAAAGAACACACGGATTGGAAGTGATTGCCCATGCTGCTTGATTCACTGATCCAGTTAATTCCAGAACTGAATAAAGCGTTTTTTGAAACGATTTATATGGTGGCAATTTCGCTTTTCGTGGCGATCATCGCCGGCTTGCCGCTAGGAATCTTATTGTTCGTTACCGACCGCGGCTTATTTTTAGAAAATATAGCGGTAAAATCGATCCTTGGTTTTATTGTTAATATGATACGGTCGATTCCATTTGTCATCTTGCTTGTCGGGCTGTTGCCGCTTACCAAACTGATTACGGGAACAACGATCGGACCTACTGCAGCATCTGTATCATTGTCAGTAGCTGCCGTCCCGTTTTTTGCTAGAATTGTTGAAACATCGTTGCGGGAAATTGAAAAGGGGGTTATTGAGGCAGCGATCGCTGTTGGCGCCACCCCTTGGATGATTATTAAAGATGTTCTCTTGCCTGAGGCACGCCCCGGCATTGTGCATGGAATTACGATAACAACGATAAGTTTAATCGGATACTCGGCAATGGCAGGTATTGTCGGAGGCGGAGGAATTGGCGACTTGGCGATTCGCTTCGGTTATTACCGCTACGACGATACCGTTATGATTACGACGATTGTCATTTTAATTTGCCTTGTACAAATCATTCAGTTTTTCGGTGACCGCATCGCCCGTTTAGTGGACAAACGATAGATTGAAAATAAAAAAATTATAGGGAGGAACTTGTTATGAAAAAACAACTATCCATCATTCTCGCTTTCTTGCTATCATTTGGCATTCTCGCTGCCTGCGGAAACAAAGAAACCGCTTCGAATGCCGCAGAAGACAAGGAGAAAAAAGAACTAACCATCGGCGCTACTTCCGGACCATACAGCGACATGGTCAATAAAGCAATTAAACCGATATTGGAAAAGAAAGGCTACAACGTAAAAGTAGTCGAGTTCAGCGACTATATTCAGCCAAACTTAGCGCTTGCCAACGGGGATTTAGACGCTAATTTGTTCCAGCATAAAATTTACATGGAAAATTTCGCGAAAGAGCACCATCTCGATCTTTCCGAAGTCATTATCGTGCCGACTGCGCCGATGGGAATTTACTCGAAGAAATTTAAATCGCTTGACGAGATCACGGATGGTAGCGAAATCGCGATTCCTAACGATCCAACCAACTTAGCAAGAGCGCTTTTAATTTTGCAAGACAAGAAATTAATTAAGCTCGATCCGTCTGTCAACCCGCTCACCGTTTCGGAAAAAGACATAAAAGAAAATGTAAAACATCTTAAATTTAAGCCGATTGAAGCCGGCCAATTGCCGCGCACCGTGGAAAGCGTCGATTTAGCCGCTGTTCCCGGCAACTATGCCTTAGCCGCAAAAATGAAGCTAACGGATGCGCTTGCATTAGAAAACATGCCGGATGATTATCGCAACCGCATTGTTGTCAACACAAAAGACTTAAACAAACAATTTGTCAAAGATATTAAAGAAGCAGTAGAATCGAAAGAATTTGAACAAGTGATCGATAAGGAATTCAAAGGGTTCGGCAAACCAAAATGGATGCTGGAACGGAAATAATAATCCCCCACACAAACACGCCGCCTGCTTGCGGCGTGTTTGTTTTCGCGATTTTCGTCGATATTCAAGGGCATGGACGTTTTCCGTATAAAAGAGTTATAGTAAAAAATATAAACAAATTAAAAGAGGCGAGAACATTGACGTACATCGAATTAGGCACGCGTGAGTATAAGAAAGCTAGTTTGGCATTATTTTTCGGCGGGTTTGTCACCTTTGCGATTTTATATACGACACAGCCGCTGCTGCCGGTTTTCGCAAAAGAATTTCATGTTTCCGCCGCCTCCGCCAGCTTGACGGTGTCCGTATCTACCGGAACGTTAGCGGTAATGATGCTTATCGCAGCTAGTTTATCCGACCGCGTCGGCAAAAAGAAGGTGATGATGATATCCATGTTGCTGACATCGATGCTGGCGCTGGCCATGTCATTTAGCCCCAACTTTATTTCCCTTGTCCTTGCCCGCATGTTCCTCGGCATGGCAGCCGCAGGCATCCCATCTCTGGCCATGGCCTACGTCGCCGAAGAATTTCATCCGGCCGGGATCGGAAAAGTAATGGGGCTGTATATAAGCGGGACGAGCCTTGGCGGCATGGCTGGCCGGATTTTAACCGGCCTGTTAACCGACTTGTTTTCGTGGCGGACAGCGCTATTTGCCATTGGAATTATTTCGCTTCTGTTAAGCTTGATTTTTGCTCTCATTCTCCCGGCACCTCGTCATTCAGTGAACAAACCGCTCAATGGCAAAACCGCGCTGCGGGCATATGCCGTTCATTTACATAATAAACCGTTAATGGCTCTTATTGTGCTTGGCTTTTTATTTATGGGCGGATTTGTGACGCTGTATAATTATATCGGCTTTTTATTAGGCGATCCGCCGTATTCGTTCAGCCAGTCCGTACTTGGTTTTTTGTTTATCGTGTACTTGTTCGGCAGCTTTAGCTCGGTTTATATGGGAAAAAAAGCCGACTTATACGGCCATGCGCTGGTGTTAAGCATTTCCGTGGCATTAACCGCACTTGGTGCGGTGGTTACGCTTGTTCCGTCTGTTGTTGTCAAAATCATCGGGCTTTCGTTATTTACCTTCGGCTTTTTCGGTTGTCACTCGATCGCGAGCGCTTGGATTGGCGAATGTGCGAACGTGAATAAGGCGCAAGCCTCGTCTCTTTACCTCTTATTCTATTATTTAGGCTCCAGCCTTGCTGGCACAGCCGGCGGCTATTTTTGGACCCACTTTCATTGGCTTGGCGTCATCACATTTATTGTGATTTTATTGTTATTAAGCTATCCGCTGATCAGCTATGCTCATAAACATCTCAAGCAGTTACCACAATAGAGGAGAGAAAAGGCTTCTTCACCTTCTCTCTTTTCTTGCTCTGCAAAAGGGATGAACGCGATAAACATCGATGTTTCAATTAGCGGCTGTTTGGCAAACAGCTGTCTCGCTTCGATAGCAGCCAGAGATTCACTCGACGTTAATCTACCGCCGTTGTTTCTGCCTGTACCAGGCTAACGCTTTCTTCTCCGTCTCTCTTACAAATGCCTCTTTTCCTTTTATATATGCTTGGATATCATTAGGAAACTGTTTGGCAAGCGATATTTTCAGGCGGTTGTATGTCTTGGCCTCTTCGGGATGGGCGATCATATATTCCTTAAGCGCTATATGTCTTACAATATGCTCACTTCCTGCCGGAAACACATGGACATGGTGGGTGCGCTCATCCCCGCCTTTTTGGAAAAAGCGGCGCTGCGGAATGCCGTTTTCTCCCATCGCCTGATAGCCAAGTTCTGCCATTGCCTTATGATATTGGTCGACGTGATCAATATGATGGACTTCTAGCAAAATATCAATAATAGGCTTGGCGCTCATTTCCGGGATGGCCGTGCTGCCAATATGATCGATGCGCAAACATTCTTTGCCAAATACTTGTTTCAGCTTTTCCGCTTCTTTGGCAAACATCGTCGCCCACTGCTCGCAAAACGGGACGACTTCTACTTTCCGGGCAATGATGATCACATCCTTTTCCTCGCTGTCGTTGCAAAACGATTATTTTTGGCTTTCGATCACCTGCAGCCCAAATTGCAAACAGTCTTCACAAATTGACGCAAACGGCCCTCTGGCAAGACGTTGTTTCTTACGAAAGCAAAACGAGCAGCGTTCGTTCGCGCTTTCTTTCGCCGTTGAGGACATACCGTTTCTTTCCGCCATGTTCAGCATTTTCATGTTCTCATACACATGATGGATCAATATCTCATCAATAGATGCAAACTCCCCTTTGCATTTCATGGCGGCGAGCTTGCTAGCGACCGCCATCCCTTCATAAAATCGCTGTCTCTCTTTGTCTTCGTCATGTTCCGCTGCCGCCATCATGTCTTCGGAAAATTGCTCCAACGCTTCTGCTGTCAAGCTGTTCAGCCATGTTTTTTGGTCACCATTCATTAAATCATCTCCCCCTATTCTAGTTACTTATTCCCAATACGACAAAAAGCGGGCATATTCCTTCTTATTGTCGCTCATCAAGAAACCGAGCGCGGACGTCGGAGGCGGGCATCAGGCAATGGTCGCGCTTTCCAAACCATTTATACCGATGCTTGGCGACAAAATCATATACACTATCCCGCAGCGGCTTTGGAACAAGCCAAAATATATATAACAGCTTCCAAGCGCCAGCAAGATGCCGGCAAATGCGGAGAACGGCGCTTGACTTCGCATAATAGCGGCTGTTTTCAAACACCACGAGACTGTCCATTGCGGGAATGCCAAACTTTTCCCGCAGCGCTTTGCCTGTTTCACTTTGCAAAGAAGCAAAGCGAAATACGGCATGCGGGTCGCGCGCGATAATAAATTGCACACTCGCGCTGCAAAGCGAACAAACACCATCAAACAAGATGATTGGATGCATCATTCTCCCCCATTTTCTCGCCATTGACCGGTTCCATACATTCTATGACATCGTTTTTCGGTGAATTGACTATCGTCGACACTTCGTACATTTTCATTTCTTCAGCAGGATACGGCTGCAACAGTGATTTCACATAATCGGTATCTTCAAGATGCGGATCCAGCCAGGCGTCATGCCAATCTTGCGGCAAAATTACCGGCATGCGGTCGTGAATTCCTTTCACTAATTCGTTCGCCGTTGTGGTGATAATTGTGCACGTATACAGCGTTTCGCCACGTTTTTCCCATGTTTCCCATAAACCAGCAAATGCAAATGGCTGTCCGTCCCGCAATGTTATGCGGTACGGGATTTTTTTCCCTTCTACCGTTTTCCACTCATAAAATCCGTCGGCCAAAATCAAACAACGTCTCCGTTTGAGCGCGCGGCGAAAGCTTGGCTTTTCATCGACCGTTTCCGCCCTTGCGTTAATCATCTTCCATCCGATTTTCGGATCATCCGCCCAAGATGGCACCAACCCCCACTTCATCATCTTCCCAATTCTTTTCCCTTCCGCTTCAAATACGGTCAGCACCGCTTGATTTGGCGCGATATTGAACCGGGGCGCGATGTCTTCTTCGAAGACAAACTTAAAAAGCGATCGAAGCTGCTCAATCCCAACAGCTAATGAAAATCGTCCGCACATCGACAATGTCCCTCCCTTTATATAATATAGGCGGATGAAAAAGGAATTTGCTTCATAGTAAGTAAAAGTATAATATAAAAAAGGGGTTATATGCATGGAACTTGTTGCGCTTGGATACTTTGGCGTTGTGATGTTGCTGCTGCGAGGGACTACGCCGGCGCAAAAGCGGCGGATTTGCGGCACGTTTGCCGCTTTGGTCGCCATCTTTATGATTGGCTTATTTTATAGATTCACTATCAACCAGGATCACTCGGAATGACAACACACGGGGGGCCGTTCCGTCATATCTCGTGTTTGCTTTTTCATTGCTTCTGCTTATGTTGTTTCGCTTTATTCTGAAAGCAATGGCGGCACCTTCTGGAGCACGAGTATGGCTGTTTGTTTTTGCCATCTTCTTTACGCTCGTTTATGCCGTCGCTTACATTGTGTTATTTTTTTCCGGTTGTGCCGTGAGGCAGCCCGTAATGCGCAAGAAAAAACTCCTTAGACATGAAATTCTCACATGCCCAAGGAGCATAAATGAGCTAAAGCGTATTTTTTTCATCCTTAGCAAACAATATATCTCTTTGTAATTTTTTCTAAACTTTCTGCCATTTTTTGAAGTGTACTAGATGATGCGTCTAAATTTTGCGCGGTGTGTACTTGTTTTTCCACCGCCGCATTTAATTCTTGCGTGCCGGCTGAAATTTGTTGGACAGCGCTGGCAATCGACTCGATAGCGCGGTTTAATTGTTCTATCGCTGACGCTTGTTGATCGACAGCATTGGCGATATTGGTAGAATTTTCGTTAATCTTTTCGGTGACAGACATGATTACAGAGAGGGAATGTTTTGCTTTATCAGCTAAATGCTGGCTTTCTATCACTTCATCTCTAACCTTATCCATTTCAGACATAGCTTCATCTGTACTTTTTTTATTCCGATTAACAATTTCAATAATATTTTTGGCCGCTTTTGCGCTTTCTTCCGCCAATTTTCTCACTTCTTCGGCTACAATAGTAAAGCCTTTCCCATGCTCGCCGGCGCGGGCCGCTTCGATAGCAGCGTTTAGCGCAAGCAAATTAGTTTGGTCACTAATGTTCGTAATGATATTCACCAGCTGGGCGATTTCATTCGATTCGCTGTTCAACCGCGAAATTGTATTTTTTAGTTTTTCGGAAGCAGATGCCACTAACGTTAATCGTTGAACAACGTGGTCGACTGCGTCAACGCCTTCTTTGGAAGTGTTTAAAGATTTTTTTGTGACATCATTCGCTTGTTGGGCCGACGCATTGATCTCTTCGACAGAAGCGTTGATCTCTTCAACAGCCGCCTGAACTTCTTCAATATTGGCGCTTTGCTCTTGGATGCTTGCAGAATTTTGCTGGATCGATGCAGATAATTGTTCCATCGATTTCATCGATAAATTTGCCGATTCAGACAGTGAATTAGAAAATCGGACTAATTCATTAGAATCGCTTTGCAGCTTTATGATTACATTGCGCAAACTTGCCGTCATATTGTTGATGGTCCTTGACAGTATCTCCAGCTCGCCTTTTGCTTCCACTTGAACAGTCTGGCTTACATCGCCATCCATAATGACCCGCGCCCGTTCTGTAAGCTCGAAAATCGGTTTTACTAGAAAATAATGGAGAATGCCAAAAGAAACGATAATTGACACCACGGATACTGTAAACGAGACCGCTATTCCATTTACTACATTTTCAAGAAGATAGCTCATGAGATAATGCACTAGTTCAAACCCTACGAGAGTGAGCAAAATAACGCGGCTTAAATATGACACTTTCCATCTCATTGAGCTGTCCTTCCTTTCTTGTTTTTTCAAGCATTTTCTACATGTACCGCTAATTTCATTGTTTCCATCCTTAACAAAGATGATGGCATTTGCGAGAAATAGCGAAACATGCATCCGCGCGTGCCATTCTTCCTTCTTCACTCCCGTTTCTTTCATTCTTGAATGACGTTTTTGTTTATCATAACTTAAATGATATCGTGGAATCATAATTTTAAAATAACTCTTTATTCCTAATTTTTAACTGACACGACATCCATAAAAAACCGAAAACATTTTCTGATAATAAAAAACATTTCCGGTTCATCTTGGCTACCGCTATTTTCGGAATTCTTCCTCTAAATTATCGCGCAATAAGAACACGATCACCCGCTCCCCTGTGCGGGTGCTGATGTCTGTATGCATGCTGATGACATCCTTTCCTGTGATTCGCGTAATCATTTCTTTTAATTGCTCGCTGCCTGATTCAATTAAATCCGCGCGAATCCGCTTAATCGACAGCAACCCCTCCTTCGTGCTTGCTAAGTTTTTTTCCGCTGGAGTTAAAATTCCTTTCAATTGAATAAGAATAATATTCCGGATGATGTCCGTTTTCACGGCAACTGATCCTCGTCCTAAATATTCTTTTTCCCATTGCGTCAGCGCACGGCTGATTTGATCTTCCATTTCTCCTTTTGATACAGGCATCTTTCTATTCCCCTTTTCCCTTGAGCTTCTCCCGCTGACTCGCTTTGCCCGTCAAAGAGGGAGGCTTCTCTGTTATTTGCTGAACAAAAAAACGGCATGGTCACTATTTCAGTGAAACATCCCGGTCAAGCCAAAACAACATATGTATTCATTGTGTTGCTTCCCATCTAGCAATTGAACGATCTATCAAAACGGCATGATTTATTTACTATTATCATTAATTCATATCGTTTTTTCTGTCAAGAAAAAATTTTACTTTACAATTCGCATCTTTTTAGAAACTCTGCCCATCAATGCTCCTTCCTCCAGCAAGCTTATCTCTGTCGAATTGTGCCCACTTCATTTATCAAATAACAGAGCCGCCATGGAAGCGGCTCTGTATCATTTTCGTCACGAAGGGGATAGCTGTCTCTGTCCATGAATAATGACTTCAAAATGGCGAACAGAAAGCATTTGTTCATCCACTAAATGGCGATTCCAAATATGCTGCAAAAAGAGCTGGGCAATCAAGCAATTCCGTTCATTTTCTTGGGCGCGTTCGAGAGCGACGACGCTTAAATAAATGTCACACAGGCGGTTGGCGATTTTTTTTGCATGAAATGTTTGCACCTCTTCCGGCTGGCCGTCAAGCCGCTTCAACGCTTCCGCAAGTTCGTGTAATCCTTGCTTCACCGGACTGGCAAGCGGCTCAACATCGTCAGAAAGGGAAGAGAGCGCCTCCGCCATTTTGGCAATAAACTGCTCATGAACACGGTATTTACGCATTAACCGCAACACTTCCAGTCCTAAAATGTTAGCCGTCCCTTCCCATACCGTCAGCACTTGCGCATCACGAAGCAAGCGCGGCGTCACGAAATCTTCGATATAGCCGTTGCCGCCGTGCATTTCGATCGCTTCATGGGCAAAGGCGATGGCTTCTTCAGCGGTGCGCATTTTCAATAAGGCGATGAGAAGACGGTTCCACGCTTTTTCTTCCTCTGTCGCTTCATCCGGTGCAGTCATGACTCGCTCAAACACGGAAATCATTTCAAAGCAGGCGCTCGTTTGCACTTCTTGCCGTGCCGTTAAATCGGCAAGTGTTTCTCGAACCATCGGATAGTCGGTCAGTTTATGACCGAAGGCAGTGCGGTTAGCGGCATACTGCTTCGCTTCCTCTAACGCCCGCTTCATAATGCCGATCGACCCGACCGCATTGCAGACGCGCGACAAGTTTAACGCTTCCATCATATAATAGAAGCCTTTTTTCGGATCGCCGATGACATACGCTTTCGCTCCGTCAAAAACAACCTCTGCCGACGGCACGGCGCGAACTCCCAGCTTATCTTTCAAACGGCGGATTTGAATGCTGTTAAGCGTGCCGTCTTCGTTGCGCCACGGGACAAGGAATAAGCTCAGCCCTTTTGTTCCCGGCTCGCTTCCGTCAATGCGCGCTAGCACGGCGGCGACACCGCAGCGGCCGGCGTTGCTGGCAAAATATTTTTCCCCGAACAATTTGTAGTGATCGCCGCACAGAACGGCACGCACCGCATTAGCGCCGACGTCAGAGCCGCCTTGGCGCTCCGTTAAAAAAGTGGCGCCTTCATACAATTCAATTTCTCCGGTGGAAATGACATGCGGCAAATATTTTTTTTTCAAATTTTCATCGGCAAAATGTTCAAGCAAATAGGCGGTGGCCATAGTCAATGTCACCGGGCAATAAACCCCTGTCTCCACCTGTGACAATAGGTAGCCTTGCGCGTACGAATAAATATAATTTCCTTTCCGCCCCAGCTCAGGAATCGGCTTATGGACATAGCCGACGATTCCCGTTTCATATGTTTGTTTCGCCGTCTGCTGGTAGCCTTCATTAACCCATACTTCAGAAATCTCGTTGCCAAAGCGATCGTATTTGATCAGGCGCGGCTGGCCTTCGCGGTCGGTGTGCACAGCACGGCGGTCAATATCGGTCATGCAAAGCTGGTAAAACTGTTCCAGCTCTTTTTCCGCATAGGCATATAACTCCTTATCTAAATACTTTTTTAAGTTGGCGAGCAAATTCGGATCAACGTCGCTCAGCCGTCTCATCGTACTTCCCCCTTAACACTTGTTTTAACACTTTTCCTGTCGCATTGCGCGGCAGTTCCTCAATTTGCTCATATAAGCGCGGAATTTTATAGTCAGCGATCTGCCCTTTAAGAAAGCGTTTACAAATTTCTGCGAGATTTTCCAGCGGTTTGCCGGCAACGACAAACGCTTTGGCCGTTTCTCCCCATTCCGGATGCGGAACGCCGATGACCGCGACATCGACAATGTCCGGATGTGTGCGCAGCACATCTTCCACTTCTTTCGGATAAATGTTGACGCCGCCGGAAATAATGATGTCCTTTTTGCGGTCGATCACCCAAATATAGCCGTCTTCATCACGGCGGGCCAAATCGCCGGTATATAGCCAGCCGTCTTTCATTGTTTCCTTCGTTTTTTCTTCATCTTTATAGTAGCCTTTCATCACGCTTTCCCCACGCAGCGCAATCTCGCCGATTTCCCCCGGCGGCACTTCCTTCCCTTGGTCATCAACGATTTTCACTTCGCAATGAAGGGCGGCGTATTTGCCGACACTGCCGGCTTTTTCGGCATGCTCTTCCGGCGATAAATACGTTCCGTTCGGACCCGCTTCGGTGAGGCCGTATAAACACATGAGACGGTCGGTGCGGAATCGGCTGGCAATGAACAACACCTCGGTGCGTGACAAAGGCGCGCCGCCGTACGTCCAATAGCGGACGGAAGAAAGGTTATAATCATGTAGGCGCGGATGCTTGGCAGCCAGCAAGTAAGCAACAGGCGCGCCAAAAAAGTGGGTGATTTCATGCTGCTCCACAAGCTGGAGCAACGCTTCTGGAGAAAACGCTGGTGCCAGTACATGGGTGGCGCCGACATAGGTGCCGCCGACAAAAAACAAATGCAGCGGTGCGGAATGGCTGAGAGGCATCATATGCAAAATGCGGCTGTGGCGGTCCATTTTCGCTTCGATGACCATCATCGTCGCGACGGCAAAAATGTTGCGGTTCGTAAACAAGACTCCCTTCGGCCGTCCTGTTGTTCCCGATGTGTACAAAATCGTTGCTTCATCCGCTTCGTTCAGCGGGCAAACAACCGGAGCGGGCGACCCTGCTGCTATCAAGTCAGCCATGGATACCCAGCCATCAGCTGCTTCTCCCGTTTTGATCCAAACGACATTCCCTTGTCCTACCAGCGGGGCGATCTGCCCGCAAATCCATTCATGGGCAATCACCGCTTTTGCCTCGCTATGATGGAGAATATATTGCACCTCGGAAGCAGTGAGGCGCGCGTTGGCTGGAACGACAATAGCGCCAAGGCGAAGCGCGGCAAAATACGCAAACACAAATTCCTTCGTATTCGGCATATACAAAATCACTTTATCTCCTTGGCGAATGCCAAGCCGGGCCAGTGACGAAGCCAAGCGGTTGACCGTCCGGTCGACTTCCGCATACGATAGCTCTTCGTTTCCATCAATGATCGCCGTTTTATCCGGAAATTTTCTCGCATTGCGCGCGAGCAGCTCTGAAATGTTCATCCATCCAACCCCTCCAATTCACGCAATCGCTTTTCAAAATCCGCTAGCATCGCTTCCATCTCCTCTTTCAGCTGCAGGAGATCATCGATCCGCTCGCTCACCTCCTTTATTTTCTGCTTCCCGTATTCGATCGTTTTTTCCAGCTGTTTCCGCCCAGTGCGGTCTTGATCAAAAAGGGAAATCATTTCGTGAATCTCCTCAAGCGAAAAGCCAAAGCGCTTGCCGCGCAAAATCAGCTTTAATTTCGCGCGCTCCTTTTTTGTGTACAGACGCTGTCCCGATTCCGTGCGAATCGGGGCAATCAGCCCGCGCTCTTCGTAATAGCGGATCGTCCGTGTGCTTATATCAAATTCTTGTGCCAGCTGGGAAATGGTGAAGTAATGCATATTATTCCCTTCTATCATTTTAATTTTCTGAATTTTATTTTAATTTACGTTTACGTTAAAGTCAACTAAATTTTCCATAATAAAACAAAAAGGAGGATTCCCCCCCTTAACTGCTCGCGCTCGTATAAAAGCGAAGCGCAAAGCGCCAAAAGCGGCGCGCCAGCCATAAAAAGACTAAAGCCAGCAAAACGGCGATAAATGCAGTCGCCATATTCCACTTCCCTAACAATGACAACGCCGGCATGTTCGTAATGACAGCGGCTGGCAAGACGTACGTCAGCACGATGCGCACCAAGCCGCGGTACATGCCAATCGGAAATCTGGCTGTTTCAAAAAACGAATCAAAAATAAAGGACAAGTCGTCAATGCGGATGACCCAAAACGACGTCGTCATCAGCATCATCCATAACGAATAAATCAATACGAATGATGCCGCAATGGTAATGAGAAAAATAAGCACATCGAATAATGACGGAATATAACGCTTGACCATCAAGCCGTAGCCGATGACGCCAAGGCCAAGCAACACGTCAATCAGGCGCCAAAACACTAAATGGCGAAAGCTGACGTAAAACATGCTATCGACCGGCTTTGTCAAAATATAATCCAACGTGCCGCGGCGGACATGCTCAAGCAGGCGCGGCATGTTTGGACGCAACGCAAAATCAATCATCCCTCTCAGCGTATTAAAGACGCCAAGCAAAACAAGCACGTCGGCATATGTCCAGCCGCCTAATTGGTCAGTCTGATAGAAAAAGATGTTAACCGTCAAAACCGCAATCCCAATGCCAAAAAAGCTGGAGATGAGATTGCCGAGAAACTCGCTGCGATATTCCAATTCTTCCACAAAACAGGCGCGGAAAAACTCGCGGAAAATCCGTACATATCTTCGCACGCTTAACCACCTACCGCTTGGTTTTTCTTTAATCCCGCTTTCCATATCCACCGCAAAGCGATAACGAACACCACAATCCAAATGGAAGCGATGGCAAAGCCTTGCAGCATATCATGGCTATTGGCTGCTTTGGTAATGATGTCAATCGGAAAGCCAATCATATAACGAAACGGCAAAAAAATGCTCCACTGCTGCAACACCGGCGGCAGCAGCGACAACGGCGCAATCCGCCCTGATAAAAATAGAGAAATCACTTCCAGCACGCCATAGACCGCCGTAACTTTGGTAATCCAAAAGCCGAGCAGCCCGCAAATGTAGCTAAGCAAAAAGCGCAGCACAGCGCCAAGCAGCACCGCCACCAAAAACAAAAGCACCTGTTCCCCTGTCACATCAAAGCGCAGCGCAGGCACAAACAGAGCCGCTATCGCCCATACCGGAGCCAAGATGGCAGCAAACAATGCTTTATACACCACATTTTCCGCAATCGCCCAGTGAATCGGATGCAACGGCCGCAAAATGTAGTTTGAAAACGTCCCTTCGCGAATTTCGCGTTCAAGCTCCCAAACGTCCCACGCGCTCGTCATCCGCTCAACAAAAATAACGGCCATAAAGTAAAAAATAAAAGCATCGCTTTGCGCCGGATCAATGTTCATCCATACGACCATTGTTATGAGCGGCTGGGTGATGGCGCCCGTCATCCAGACGAGAGTGGCCAGGCGGTAAGCAAGCATTTCGATATATTTCATGCGCAGAAGGGCAATGTATTTACGAATCATGTAATCCCTCCTGAAACGCGCGCGTAATGACTTCTTCCATCGGCGGGTCTTGAATGTTAATGTCATGGACGTGGAAATGCTGCAAAAAATGCGCCGACACTTCTGCCACTTTCTCCCGCGCCACTCGCAATGCCACATTGCCGTCTTCGATTTCAACAACCTCTCCGAAATCTTCCCAGCGCACGTCAGGCACCTTGGCAAAGCGGACTTCGAGCCGCTTGTATGGGGCGAGTTTCTCCGTCAGCACCGTCAACTCCCCGTCATAAATCAACTTTCCATAATTGATAATCATGACACGGTCACATAGCGCCGTCACATCGCCCATATAATGCGACGTCAGCAAAATCGTCGTTTCATGCTCGCGGTTGTAATCAACGATAAAACGGCGCACTTTTTCCTGTGTATGGACATCAAGCCCGATCGTCGGCTCGTCTAAAAACAATACTTGCGGGCGATGCAGCAGCGCCGCCGCCAGCTCGCAGCGCATCCGCTGCCCGAGCGACAAACTGCGCGTCGGTTTGGTCAAAAGTGGCTCAAGCTCCAACAATTCCACTAATTCGTCCAACGTTTCGCGAAACGTCCGGTCATCGATTTCATAAATCGCCTTGTTGACTAAAAATGTTTCCATCGGCGGGATATCCCAAATGAGCTGGCTTTTCTGCCCCATCACCAAACTCATCATTTTTTTAAATTCCGCTTTTTGCTCAAACGGAACGAAACCGCCAACTGTTATTTCTCCTGAAGTCGGATGCAACAGCCCGGCCAGCATTTTCATCGTCGTCGTTTTGCCGGCGCCATTCGGACCTAAAAATCCGACAATTTCCCCCTTTTCGATCGTAAACGAAATATCTTTGACTGCTTCCACCACCCGGTATTCGCGCCTCCATAAGCTGCGCAAGGCCTCCAGCCAGCCCGCTTGGCGGACATGGACGCGAAATGATTTATGCAAATGCTTCACATGAATCATGGTTTCTTCCCCCAACTGATGACAAGATGTTTTGTCCGTACATTATTTTTATATGATTAGCAGGCAGCACGCAAACAAAAAGCAGGCCTCCAAAATGAACGGCACTTTAACGGGCAGGGCAATGCCCGCAGCGGAAAGCGTAGCAAAGTCTTTCAGCTCTTGGCAAACTTTATCAACCGCTCGATGAAGATAAAGCCAATCTGGGCTTTCCATCAACAAATAGCGCAGCAGAAGTTATCCAAGCAAATTATAATTGAATTTTTATTTAAATATTTTTATAATTATACAAAACTGTTTGATAAGGGGGAACGAACATGGAACGAACGCCCGAATCCGCCAATTTAAAGGACTATCTGGAAGAATTAGATGTTGTCGATTTTTCTCATCCTCTCATCCAGAAAAAAATAAATGAATTGTTTCATGAAGGGCAGTCAGAACTGGAAAAGGCGAAAATAGCATTTGAATTTGTCAGGGATGAAATTTCGCACTCATGGGATATACAAAGCGCAAGAGTTACATGCAAAGCTTCTGAGGTGCTTCACTATAAAGAAGGAATTTGTTACGCAAAAGCGAATTTATTAGCCGCTTTGTTAAGATCGCAAGGGATCCCGACAGGTTTTTGTTATCAACGGCTCATGCTATTCGATACACCGGACAAGGGGTATTCTCTTCATGCGCTGAATGGTGTTTTTCTTTCTTCATTAAATCGGTGGATTCGTTTAGATGCTCGCGGAAACAAACCAGGTGTACAGGCAGAATTTTCTATAGATAAAGAAATATTAGCATTTCCCGTCCAAGAGGAGCTGGGCGAAAAAGATTTTCCGATCATTTATACCAAGCCGAATCCAAAAACCATTTCCGTTTTAAAGGAACATACAAATGCGTTAAAAATGTATAAATATTATTTGCCAGACAATCTATAAAAAATCGGAAAAATGCTGTTCCGTTCTATGTTCAAACTTTGCCGCTATGGAACACATTAGATCATCATAAAAAGGAACGCCTTTTTCACAGCGTTCTGATACAGTCTGTTCTTGTGAATGATAAGCATTCCGATTGGCATGTTTAGAAGCGAAACGCCCTGTCATACCGCTGATAAAACTTGGTGGCAAATTCCAAAAGAAAAACCCCCATTTCCCAGTAAACAGGCTTACGATTAAAAAGAATATAGGAAAACCAATCATAATGCCAATGGAAAGTTTTTAATATTTATTCATCCGTTTTTGAATCCCTCCTTTTTTATTAATTATAGTATTTTATTTAAAATTTTTCTATTTTTTGTTTATGCAGCAACAATCTTTTAGAAAAGATTCTTTCAAAAAGACAACAAGAACCCGGCCATGGGCATCTTTCCGTTTCTCGCTACGAGTGGATGCTTGTTCGGCTGTTTAATGAATTGTTCCGCTGTTATACGCGGCATAGCCTATGCCAATCCGCTATCCCGCAACAAGCCGTTCTGGTGCCGCTGCCTTATCATTTCGATTAGCTGTGGCCCACACATTTTTGCAAGAAGTGAATTAATGGGCTGTGTTCATATGCATGAATAAAAAGCTGCTGAGCATCCTCAGCAGCCTTATATTTGGCGGTGCAGCTGCAGCAGCTGCAAAGTCATCTCTTCTTTATTGCCTGTATTTCTTATATGTTTGACCACTGATCCGTCTTTCATGAATACGATATGATCCCCTATCTCGGCCGCTACATCCATCATATGGGTGGAAAAAATGATAATGGCGCCTCTTTCCTTCCTTTCTTTAAGCAACTGGACAAACATGTTGACCCAGAATGGATCCAGACCGTTTGTCGGTTCATCCAATAGCAACAGTGCTGGTTCCCCCAGCAATGCTTGTCCGAATAAAAGCCGTTGCCGCATTCCCTTTGATAAATTTTTCACCAGTTCTTGCTTCTTCTCCGCCAAGCCTATCCTTTTCAAAATTTCCTCTACTTTTGATTTTCCCGTTTTCCGCAATGCCGCATAAAAGGAAAGAAACTCTTGGACGGTCATCATTTGCTGAGCATAAAATTCATCCGGCATGTAGCCGATCTGTGAGACATATGCCTTTCGATTTTTCTGCAAACTGATACCGTTTAACATTACTGTCCCGGATGTCGGTGCCGAAACGCCAGCAAGAATATGAAGAAGCGTGCTTTTTCCAGCGCCATTCCCGCCGCACAAGACTATGCATTCCCCCCGTTTTGCTTCCAATGAAAATGCGGAAAGCGCAACTTTTGTTTTATATTTTTTGGAAACCTCTGAAACTTGCAATAAGGTCATTGCGCTTTCCTCCTTTCAAGCCTCCATGCGGAGAGAATGAACAAAAAAGATGTGTAAATGAATACATATAAGCCTAGTATTCCCCATGCCGCTCCTTTCTGCAAAAATGAGACAAGCCCATCGTAGGATTGCCCGAAAACGGCTCCCCCGCCAAGTTGAACCACCAAAACAATACGCAGCAATTCTGCCGGATTGCTTAACAGAGCAATTTTTAAAAGCGGGGCAATCATTGGATAAGGAACCAAACCAAGGACAGCGATAAGCGCGGGCGGCCATATCATAATCAAAAAAAACCAAACTCCAACAGAAAGCGTTAAAGCCTGCCACCTTGTCGCAACGAACGCACCTAGGGCCAAACCGATCACAAGAAAGAAAAAAATTAATGATATCGCAAAGATATAGAGAGCCAGCACCCATTTTACGGACAAAACACTTCCGCTAATCAGGCCGATAGCAAGGCTCGCGCCAAAGCTTAAGGTAAACACAGCCGTTTGTGCGGTAAATTGTCCGGCAAGTTTTCCTATTAAATAGGAAGTTGTCGGCAATGGATACGTGCATAGCAGACGCCACTGTCCATTTTCCATCTCGTTGGCGATGGCAAACGAGCCGCTGATGAGCATAAACAACGGCACAATATACAGCAGCAAATTCGCAATGGTTCCGGTCATGTTTGTATATCCGATTAAAGCAGGAGTATTCCGTTCCAGCAGAAATAAGAGAGACAAAACACTTACCCACAGCAATAGAAGCATGTAGGAAGAACGCTGCCTTATCGCCATGCGCCACTCAGAGTACCAAATGTTCCACATACAATCCCTCTTCCTGTAAAAAAGGACAATCAGAACGATTGCCCTTTTCTGTATTAATGCGAATGGTTCATCTCCATATTCGTGCCATGCTCTTGTTTCATCTTCATCATCATTTCTTTGTTCCGTTCCCATTTATGATCTTCTAGCTCTTTATAGGTTAATACTGTGCCTTTATTTTTAGATACGAAATCTTCGGCATCTTTTTTATCTTTGAAAGAAATGACGTTGTAAGCCATCGGTGTTCGAATAGACTTATCGTATACATAGGTAGCTTTATCCGCTTCAATCCAATCTTTTGTATTATAATCACGAACAAACCTTGCTTGTACTTTTTCATCCTTATGCTCGCCCAACCATTTATACATACAGCCGATATCATCGAATACTAGAGTTTTTCCATTCTCAAGAATGATTTCCGTAGCAAACTGGTTGTCCATCACTGCCATATTGCAAACTGCGCATTTATCATTTTTCTCATCAATTGCTACTGGCTTAACTTCCTTTTTGCTGCAACCAGCTACCGCTAATACTAAAATTGCAAACATTGTCATTAATATACCCTTCCATTTCATCATCTTTTCCTCCCTATCATAAATAAACTTATACTTCCTGCTAACATACTGACACTCACTGCACCCAGCAGCATTTTGGATGATGCATGCATCTGTCCATCATATGTAGCCGCTTTCATAAGCGGTGCTTCATCTGTCATGACTTCATTGTCTGGACTTTTCAACAATTTTTGTAACACAATCATGCCCGGCGCTTGGAAAAACAGCTGATACTCTGGCACATCATTCGTCAGCCTCAGGAAAAACGGATCCGCTCTATACGGTATGGCACTCATCCCAGATCCAGTTGTATCCAGTTTTAAAGACGCATCCCAATAATTATGCGCAATCGCATTTTCAGAACTTTTTATCGCCTGTGCCTCAATGACATTTCCAATAAACGCATTATCCGATACGGTGTTTGCATTCGCGTTTTTGAATTGTATGCCAATGAAGTTGCCTCTGATTTCATTAGCTAAAATGCGGTTATTTTCCGCACTCTCCGCATAGACGCCAACGCGATTATAAGAAATCTTGTTACGAGCAGCTTCCGTTTCCGATGCATCATATAGCAGCAGCCCCTGAGCATTTATATTCCGGTTGTTAAATATCAATTCATTCTCCTCAATTTTTGTTCCCTTTGTTCCCATAACCATGGCGCCCGTAATATTGTCCCGCAAAACATTATTCTTCACGGTTATGTGATCAGAAAACATAATATGTATGCCGTAACGGGAATGGCGAATATCGTTTTGTGTTATCTGGTTGGAGTGGCTGTTTTCCATGTAAATTCCATCTCTCACTTGATCCATACGGACATCATGGATTATATTCCAATCCGACTCCCACAAATCAATCCCGTTTCCCTTCTGCTCCCCTTTCACAGAGACTCCTTCAATAACCGTATTGCTAGTTTGGTCGAGCTTTATGCCAAATTGCTTCGTACGGATATGAACATTTTCCAATCTATGATGTTTGCCTGTAACATAGATCGCCTCCGTATCCTTCCCGTCGCTGCATTGTTCGACATTCACATACCTCAATGTTACTTGTTGGCCTTGGATCGTGATAACAGGTTTTTTGCTGCAAGAACGAATCGTAACTTGCCCAACACCTTCTAAAGTAACAGGTTTGGAGAGGACAATGGTTTCATTATACACACCGCTTGGCAACTTAACCACTCCGTGCTCAGGAGCTTTGTCGATCCGAGACTGCAAAGTATCTTCGGCATGATAAGTTAACGGAAAAGTCCAGAAAACAATGAAAAAGAGAAAAAAGCAACAATAATTTTTCATAAAGCAATCTTTCCTCATAATCGTTTTTCCAAGATGAAGCATAACAAATAATTATGTGCAATTTATGAAACTTTCATGTATATTTTCTGACAATAGGTAAGATTTTTATTATGATCATCATTTTCATTCATTGCATTGATAAAAATGAAGAATCTGGCTCTAATCAGAACCAGCTTCCTTTTCACCTCATCATCGATCTGTTGCTTAACAAGAAATGATTGTTATTGCCATATGGACTATTTGTTTACTATACAACATCTATATTCTGACATATGAAACAAAATTATGATTTTTCTTATTTTTCTACATGTTATATACTATTATCAAAGAATCATGTTCTTCTATATGCAATGTTTGAAGAGAGAGGGAGAAATCCACATGTCAAAACCGAATGAAGATTATCTGCTTTCTTCTGTGAAAAATGCGTTGCGCATTTTACGGAGTTTTTCGCTGGAAGAACCAGAAAAAAAAGTTACTGAATTAGCTTCTTCCCTTGGACTTTCGAAAAGCACAGTAAGCCGTTTGCTCCAAACTCTCGCTAGCGAGGGGTTTGTTACAAAAGATCCGACAACCCAAAAATATCGCTTGGGACTGACAATTTTACACTTAAATACAATTGTAACTTCCCATTTAGAAATTAACCGTGAAGCGCAGCCTATCCTGCAACAACTTGTTCGGGACATTCAAGAAACAGCACATATTGCTGTTTTAGATGGAATGGATGTTGTCTATATTAATCGCGTGGAATGCCAGCGGCCTGTTCAAGCCCTATCCCATATCGGCAGAAGAAATCCTTTGCACTGCACTAGTTCAGGAAAAGTTCTTTTATCCTATCAAGAATATGCAAAAACCGAATCTTACATTGAACAAGGATTGGCAAGATTTACACCAAACACTATCACCGATCCCGATGCATTTCGCAATGCATTAAAAACAATTCGACAGCAAGGTTATGCCATTAGCATTGAGGAGCTCCGCGAAGGAGTAGCATCGATTGCTGCACCGATTCGGGATTACACGGGAAAGGTTGTTTACGCGCTCAGCGTGATTGGCCCTGTGCATCGCATGAACCCATATAACCCGTCCATCATCGCAAAAGTCAAGCGCGCAGCAAACGAAATTTCTGAAAAGCTTGGCTATTGGAAAACATAAGTAGGAAGGAGGAAGTTCCGCAATCACCATTTTAACGTACATACGCATTGTATTCCGTGCAATATGTATGAAATGAAAGAGAAGCAAAGACATGTGCCTGTAAACTGGGAAGAAGCGGAAAACAAACATCGTTCCTTGCTATGAATACCAATGGAGATTGCCCAGAACATTGCTCGCAAAGATTATACTTTGGAGCAAACATCGTTTATGTTTATGAGCAGGAAAAGAAAAAAGGAACTTCCACAGGCGCCGAGTTTCCATATGGATTTTCCGCAAAGGCCTCCAGTATTTTGCAAACCGGAATCAGTAAAATCATGTTTGTCATTATAAAAACAAAGGCTATCTTCAATCGGAAAGTGAAGATAGCCTCTTATGATATTCAAACGGAAAAAGCAAAGCAGACTGTTCTCCTTATCCATTCCTTTTCCATGAACGGTCTGTTAGCAGCAATCATTCATTGGTGTTTCACATTGTTTTCTAGTTTAGCAGACAGCTCCATAAAAAACTCCAGCGATTCCGGATTCGCCATCGATCCTGGATTAACCGCCTTTTCGAGCGGAAATCCCAATAACAGCTTGCGAATCGGAATTTCCATTTTCTTTCCGTTAAGCGTTTTTGGAATTTGCTTGACTTGGTAAATTTCATCTGGCACAAAGCGCGGCGACACATTTTGCCGGATGGCTTGCCTGATTTTCTCTTTTAACGCCTCATCGAGCACTGCCCCCGGATTCAACACGACAAAGAGCGGCATAAACGATGTTCTCCCCATCATTTCCAAATCGATGATCAAACTGTCGAGCACTTCGTCAATCGCTTCGACGACGCGATAAATTTCGCTCGTTCCCATCCGGACACCGGCGCGATTAATCGTCGAATCGGAACGGCCGTAAATAATGCAGCCGCCTTCCTCATTGATTTTAATCCAGTCGCCATGCTTCCAAACCCCCGGGTACGTATCGAAATAGCTGCTCATATAGCGCTCATGATTGCTGTCGTTCCAGAAAAACAACGGCATCGACGGCATCGGTTCAGTAACCACGAGCTCCCCGACCTCATTGATTAATGGATTTCCATTCTCATCAAATGCCTGCACCTTTGCTCCTAACGCCCGGCAGGAAATGACGCCGGCGCGGACCGGCAACATCGGTGAGCCACCAACGAAAGCAGTGCATACGTCCGTTCCGCCGCTGCACGAAACTAAACAAATGTCGTCTTTGACGTTTTCATATACCCATAAAAATCCTTCCGCCGTCAGCGGAGATCCCGTCGAAAGAACCGCTTCCAAACCGGAAAAATCGTATGATTCTTTCGGCTTTATTCCATGCTTCATACAAATGTTAATAAACGCCGCGCTCGTTCCGAAATGGGTAATGCGGGCCTTTTCCGCCAGTTCCCATAATGCGTTTCCGTCCGGATACGTCGGACTGCCGTCATAAAGAACAACCGCCGCTCCGACAAGCAATCCGCCGATCAAAAAATTCCACATCATCCATCCCGTTGTCGTAAACCAGAAAAATGTGCTTTCTTTTGTAATATTTTGTTCAATCATAAGCGTTTTTAAATGTTCGATTAAAATGCCGCCATGCCCTTGCACGATTGGTTTCGGCAACCCCGTTGTGCCGGAGGAATACAAAATCCAAAGCGGATGGTCAAACGGAACGTATTCATAAGAAAGTTCCGCTTTTTCCTGAATGATCTCATCCCATAATAAAATCGAATCATCTCGCTCCTGCTCGTTTTTCCGCAAATATGGAAGCAAAATCGTTTTCTTGAGCGACGGCAATTTTTTTCGCAATTCGTCGACAATTGGGCGTTTATCAAACTCTTTTCCATTATATTGGCATCCATCAATCGCGAACAGCACTGCCGGCTCGATTTGCTGGAATCGGTCAATGACGCTGCCCGCGCCAAAATCCGGAGAACAGCTCGACCAAATTGCGCCGATGCTGGCGCATGCCAAGAAAGCGATGACCGTTTCCGGAATGTTTGGCATATATGCCACCACCCGGTCTCCCGGTTTGACGCCGATTTTTTTCAGCGCGCTTGCAACCGCCGCCGTTTTTTCTTTCAGCTCTTTCCAAGTCACTTCACGATAAGGAACGCGCTCGGAGCGGAAAAGAAGCGCCGGCCGATCGGATCGCTCGTTGCGAAACACGTTCTCGGCATAGTTCAATGTCGCACCCGGAAACCATTTCGCTCCCGGCATTTTCCGTTCTTCCAGCACACAACGATACGGAGCCGCCGATTTTATCTCACAATATTCCCACACCGATTCCCAAAACTCTTCTAAATGTTCCACAGACCAATTCCATAATGCTTGATGTGTTTCAAATGCCAGCCCCTTTTTTTCCTTTAGCCAATTCATATAGCGTTTTATACTTGACCGTTGAATACGCTCCTCTGTCGGCGTCCATAATGTCGTCCCTTCCGTAACCGTTTTCATTTCCACCTGCGTAAAAACGCAGACTCCCCCCTTCCCCTTTTTGTTGATTGAAAATTTAGACTATTTATATAATAACATTTTTTGTTACCGTTGAAAATATAGAAACAGAGAACGAACTTCATAAAAAGAATGCGAAAAGTCGTCGCAACATCGCGAAACAAAATAATTGACAAAACAAGGAGAAAAGAATAAGATAAAAGAAAATTTGGTTCGACGCAAAATTATAATCTGTATACAATTTATTAGCAAGGAGGAAACTATTATGCCTTCAGCAAAATTACAGCGCCTATCCGAAGCGGAAGAAGGGGAACGTTTCCGCATTGAACAACTTCACATAGAAGATAAAACAATGAAACGAAGATTGCTTGACTTAGGATTTGTTCCCGGATGCGAAATCACCGTTCTCCAAAAAAGCCCGTTGGGAGACCCGACAGCCTATCGTGTCAGCAATACAACGATTGCATTGCGAAAGGAAGAAAGTGACTATATTTATGGGGAGAGAATACGCGATGACAACAAATGAATATACCGTTGCCCTTGCTGGAAATCCAAACACTGGAAAAAGCACATTGTTTAACGTTTTGACCGGATTGCGCCAGCATACTGGAAATTGGCCGGGAAAAACGGTCGTTTATGCGGAAGGGTTTTTAACGCACAATAACAACCACTATAAAATAGTTGATCTGCCTGGAACTTATTCCCTTTATTCGAATTCAGCGGATGAAGAAGTGGCGCGGAATTTTATTATTTTTGAAAAGCCGGATGTGACGATCGTTGTTCTCGACGCCACAGCGTTAGAGCGCAACCTCAACCTCGCCTTGCAAGTATTGGAAATGACAAGCAATGTCATCGTCTGCATAAACTTAATGGATGAAGCGAAAAAGAAGGGGATCCGCATCGATACCGAGAAACTAGCAGCAAAATTAGGAGTGCCGGTCGTACCGATTTCCGCGCGCAACAAAGAGGGAATCGACGTGTTAGTCAAAACAATCGAGGCGATGGTGTGTGGAAACATCCAAACAAAACCTATTGCCGTCCGGTACAGTCCAGAAATTGAACAATGCATTGAAAAGCTGATTCCACGCGTGAAAGAAGTGATTGGCGACGCGTACCCTGCCCGCTGGGTCGCGCTCCGCTTGCTCGATGGGGATATATCTTTGTTTCGCTCGTTCCTGCAACCACTTCCATCCACAAAGGAGGTAAGGATAAATGCATGTCACGGTTCCGCAAAATCAATTTGAACATCTGATGAACGAAGCGCAAGCGCTAGCGCCTGCGGATACGCGCGAACAGATCGTATCTGCCATTTTCCGCACTTCGCAAGCAATTTGCAATGAAACGGTTACCTATTCAAATCAAGCAAAACGCGAAGCGGAGAAGTTAGACCGCATTTTTACTTCAAAATTATGGGGATTTCCGATCATGCTTGCGATGCTTGCGGTCGTTATTTACATCACGATTGCTGGTGCGAATGTTCCATCCAGCATGTTAGCAAGCTTTTTCGGATGGCTTGAAGGGTATCTCACGCTTTTCTTTCAAGCGTTGCATGCTCCTGAGTGGCTGCATGGATTGATCGTGCTAGGATTGTATCGGGGCACGACCTGGGTCGTCAGCGTGATGCTTCCGCCGATGGCGATTTTCTTTCCTATTTTTGCATTGCTAGAAAACTATGGATATCTCCCGCGCGTCGCATTCAACATGGACCGCTTGTTTAAAAAAGCAGGAGCGCACGGAAAACAATCGCTCACAATGGCGATGGGATTCGGATGTAACGCTGCCGCGATTATGTCCACACGCATCATTGAATCGCCTCGCGAACGAATGCTGGCGATTTTGACGAACAACTTTGTCCCTTGCAACGGACGGTGGCCGACGCTGATCTTGCTGTCTTCCTTATTTATGGCGGCAAGTTATACAGGTGGATGGAAAACATTTGTCACCGCTAGTGTTGTCGTCGCGATGGTGCTGTTTGGCATTGTCGTCACACTGGCGGTTTCATGGGTGCTGTCGAAAACGGCGCTGCGCGGCATCCCGACCCATTACACATTAGAACTGCCGCCGTATCGGCGCCCGAAAATATGGAATACGATTGTTCGCGCCACATTAGACAAATCCATTTACGTGCTTAAGCGGGCCATTGTGGTTGCCGCTCCGGCCGGTGTGTTGACATGGCTGCTCGGAAACATTCATATCGGGGGTACGACTGTTCTCGCCTATATCGCTGATTGGCTTGATCCGTTTGCACAGGCGCTTGGGCTCGACGGCTATATTTTAATGGCGTTTATTTTAGGGCTTCCGGCCAATGAAATCGTCTTGCCGATTTTACTGATGGGCTATTTATCAACCGGTTCCTTGACAGAGGTCGACGGCCTTCACTCGCTCAAACAAATTTTCGCCGACCATGGCTGGACATGGCTGACAGCGCTCAATATGATGTTGTTTTCCTTGCTTCATTATCCGTGCGGAACGACATTGATGAATATTTATAAAGAAACAAAAAGCAAAAAATGGACGTTTGTTGCATTTGCCCTGCCAACCGCCATAGCGATTACCGTTACATTTTTAACGGCACATATCGCGCGATGGTTTTCCCTTGTTTAACTGCAAGCGGAAGAGCACTGCTGCAATGTGTTAGCCGCAGGCAATGAAATAACGGCATCCAATAGCTTGTTAAACTTGTTGCCCCCGCCCTTTAGCACAAACAAAAGGCGGGGGATTAAAATGAATAAAATCGGTAGCAGTTTTTTTTCATTTTCGCTTGATAAAGCGCCTGATCTGCATGGTGGATAAGCGCTTTGGAAGTGGTGCCGTCAATGGGAGAAACCGCGATTCCCATGCTTGCCGTCGTCCGAATGGTAAGATGTTTAATTCGGTAAGGTTTTCGAATATTTGTAGACAGTCTTTTCGCAATTTGATGGACATCGGTTCGTTCTTTTACCCCTTTTAACAGCACTAAAAACTCATCTCCGCCAATTCGGCAAACAACGTTATGCTCGCCAACGTTTTTCTTTATTCTCTTGGCAAATTGTTTTAACAATTCATCGCCAATATCATGGCCAAACGTGTCGTTAACATCTTTAAAATTATCCATGTCCAAATACAGCACGGCTAAACCGCTTTTCGTCCGCTCCGCTTCTATTATCGATTTATCAACGATATCGAAAAACAGTCTTCTATTCGGCAACTTTGTCAATGGGTCGTGAAATGCCAAAAATTCCAACTGTTTTTCATAATTAATCTTTTCCGTGACATCGCGAAAAATCCCTTGCATCGCTGATTCTCCCGCATATTCAACAGACGATAGCGATACTTCCAAATAAATCGGTTTCCCATCCAGCCGAACAAATTCCTCAACGAAAATTTCTTGGACATCGGAACTGTTTTGCCATTGCTTTCGTCTTTTTGGCGCGATTTGGGCAGCGTTGCGGAAAAATTTCCATATTGCATTTCCGATTATATCTTTTTTCTGCTTGCCGCCAAGCAATTTTACCCCTGCCAAATTTATGTACATAATTTTTCCTTCCGTATTAAATACGATAATCGCTTCAGGCAGAAACTCCACTAATTTCCGGTAGCGTTCCCCGCAAGACGAAAGCCATTGTTTCTTCTCCATGATATTTTTGGCAATGCAAAAAACGCCGGCAACTTGATTATGAACGATAACCGGAACGTTTTTTATTTGCAGGTTCACTTTTTTTCCCGCTCGATGATAAACGGAGACTTCATATTCTTCGGAACCGCCTTCTATTGCCTTCTGCAAATGCCGTAATGCTCTTTTTCTGTCTTCGCGTGCAACAAAAATGATAAATAAACGACCGATCATTTCGTCTGCGGAGTACCCTAATACCGTTTCGACTACATGGTTAACGCGCCGAACTGTTCCATGCAAGTCCAATTCGAAAATGATATCCGTATTATGTTCCATTAACGCCCGAAACTTTTGCTCATTTATTTCTAACTCCCAATTCGCTTTTTGCCTTTCCTGTTCCTTCTTTTTTCTTTCTGTTACATCCCTCACAACCGCCACAATGATGCCACAAGTTTCATTTTCAAAACAAATGGGGATAAGAATCGTCTCCCTTACGAACGAACCGCGGGAAGTTACAAAAGTATCTTCATACACGATAGTACTTTTCTCTGCGGCAGCCTGCTGGTATTTCGGTTTCACAACGGCAACTTGTTCTGGAGACAAAACATCCTCGATCTGTCTTCCGTAAATCGTTTCATCAACACCTATCTCATAACATGCCGCTTGATTCATCCATATATAACAAAAAGTGTCTCCATCTGCTTTTATCACAAAAATCATATCTTTAACTGCATTCAACATATCCAATCGATGAAACAAATCGGCTGATAACAATTTATCGTTGTTCACGTTGCCCTCCTTCATGCTATAAAGATTTATTTTAGCATTGCTGAAAGAGCCGTGCCGCTGTCGAATCAAACAACACTACATTAACTATTAAATGTCATGAATATCTAAAATTTTCCTTTGCACCTCATTAATTTTTAATTTTGAAATATAAGCAATTTTATGGCTGTCACGGAAATGGGCCAAATAAGTTTCCCCTGCCGGTTCGATTTTTACTATCTTTTTTAAATTGACGATGTATGAACGGTGAGTTTTGAAAAAACACCCGTCCAATCTATCCCCGATTTCACTCAACGTTTCCGTCGTTTCGTACCGCTCGCTCGCAGTATGAATAACGGTTTTTCGGCTTTCTTTTTCTACAAATAAAATATCATCCAAAGGGAGAAACAGAATAGAACCGTGCGATTTGAGGCCGAGCCGTTTGTCTTTCTTTATAGATAAACAGTTCTGCCTGGATAATTCGATCAGCTTGCGGGCTTTTTCAAGAGCGCGGAAAAGGCGAGCACGTTCGATCGGTTTGACAATATAATCGGTCGCAGAAATCTCAAAAGCTTCAACGGCAAATTCGTCATAGCCTGTGATAAAAATAATCTGCAAAGCAGGAACAGCCTGTTTGCATATTTTGACCGCTTCCATCCCGTTTAAGCCGGGCATGTTGATATCCACTAATACAATATCGGGTTTTTCCTCAAGGACAAGCCGGACAAACTCTTCCCCGTTCACCGCTTCCGCGACAATTTTGTATTGCGGCAAAACATGAATAAAGTGGCGCAAAAGGGTTCTTGATGTTGCATTGTCATCGGCAATAATAATTTTGAAGGATTCCATTATTGTGCCCCCTTTCTATCCGGCGCTCCCTCGCGTCGCTTTCATGAACCGCAGATCGTGCACAAAATGAATCCATCTATGCAAACAAATAATAAAGCGGAATTAGTGAAAGCGGCTGGCTTCCGAAACTTTTCCTTCACATCCAATCCGACCTCAATGCAAGTAAACGGTTACAATCCATCTATATTTTATTCCTGCGCCCCAGCATTTAATTTATAAAAACGATCTGTTCTTTCTCTTTCCTATTCACAGCCGCTTTAACGCAGCTTCGTCCTTTTGGAAAACGGTATTTGACTTTGCCAATTGCATCATCGGTCCTTTCTTGGCAAATCCGGCTTGAATTGCTTGGTCAGACAGAACAACAATACGTGTCAACCCTTTAACGGCCGCTCCGTATTTTCGCTAAGCTGCTCTTCCGCGCATTCCCCGTTTATAAAAGCCGCCAGCATGAATTTTACAATTATACCCCCTTGTCCTAAAACTGCTACGCCACCGCTGCAATCTATCGCACTGTTTCGTGCATACATTAACTCTACATAGGCCATCCGCAATGCGATACTTGTCCATCACCCCTTTTATGTAAGCTGTTTGAAATAATGGCATTCATTGGGAGTACGGGAAAAGAAACAAAGGCGGAATGGTTTTGCAAGATCGGTCCAGCCGCGGTCTAATACACACCTCTTCTTTCGCAAACCTTAATGGTCGCAGCCAACAAACGAAACTTGCCGCTTAACAGCGACAACCAGCGGCTGGATCTGTCTATTTTTTTGATAAAAACGGCAGTTTTCATGCAAACATCTTTTATAAAAATTTCTGTGGTTTTCCTAAAAGATAGCCCTGCGCTGCCGGCACTTGTAATAGCCTTGCCTGCGCCAAATCAACTTCTTTTTCAATCCCTTCTAATATAAGAACCATTTTGTTTCGGCAATAATTTGCCAGCAAAGTGACGATTTGCTGTTTTTCCTCATTGAACGCCAAATCTTTAGCAAAATATCGGTCCAACTTAATGTAATTTGGCTGGAACTCAATGATCTTTTGGAACGTCGAGGCTCCTTTTCCAACATCATCAACGGCGATGTAAAATCCGTAACTTTTTATCATTTGGATTTTCTCATTTAATTCGGCAACTTTCCAAATCTCATCTTCTTCTTTCGCCTCGTTTAACTCAAATACAATTCTCCCGTTTATTTCTGGAAATTGGCTAGTCAGCTCGTCCAAAAAGTATTTAAAGCGATCGTGAAGAATCGTGGAAGGATAAATATTTAAAAATAACAATTCTTTATTTAATCGGGAAAAGAGAAAATGAGATACGGCATTTTTGATGGACGCGGTATCGAATTCGTATAAATGCCCTGCTTTCCTTGCTTCTTGAAACAAACTCTCGACATTTTCTATGTTCCCATTCGCTACACGAATTAATGCTTCGTACCCGAGTATATCCCAAGCTTCCAAATTCCAAAGGGGCTGATAGACGTGATAGAACGGTTGTTCTTCTTTTTCCCATTCCTTCATATAATAAACATTCATCGTTTTCCCTCAATTCATCGCCTAAGCGTCATAAGTTCATAAGTGAAACTAATATAATTTGTTTCGTTTTGTTTGTCTAACAATTTATTTGCATATCAGGCAACATTAACCGCTTGTCATAGATAAAAAAAGGACATTTTAGACAGTTATTTTTACTTTTTGCGACATCAACTTGAAAAGCGGACAAAAAAAGAGAATGACCCCTGCAGGCAAAGAATCCATTCTCTATTTCTGTGTTAATATTTGTTCTAGTTTTCGAAAAAACAGCCCGACTTCTAATGGTTTTGCCATATATTCTTTGCTCCCTTTTTTTGCAATTTTTAGCATTTCCATTTCCGCTGAAACAGTGCCGGCATTGAAAACGATCATAGGAATCTGTTTGGTTCGTCCATCTTCCTGCAAATATTCCAACACCTTATATCCACCGATATCGTGAAGATTTGTATCAACGAGAATAAGATCCCATTGTTCACGAAATATAATTTTTAACCCATCTTTTCCAAAGTTGGCAGAAATCAAGAGAAAATTAGGAAATGGCTCTAATATTTTTTTCATTAGCTTTAAATGAACCACGCTATCTTCAATATATAAAATTTTCTTTTCCCCGATTTGCGACAACCGCTCTTGATACAAATTCATGCGGCCAGAACAGTCTTCTTTTACCGCAGGAAGGCTGAACCAAAAATCACTTCCTTCTCCCATTTCGCTTTCAACTCCGATGGTTCCTCCCATTAATTGAATAAGCTGCTTCACTAATGACAGTCCCATACCAGTACCGTCCACTTTCGTTCCTTTTATTCGATAAAATGGCGCAAAAATGTTTTCATACTCATTTTTTGGAATGCCAATTCCACTGTCTTTTATGTGTATACATATGTTGCCTCCTTCACTTCTGCTCGTGAGCGTCACAGTGCCGTTGTCGCGATTATACTTCACGGCGTTATCTAATAAATTTAATAAAATTTGCCTTAATCTTGTCGAATCCGTATACACATAGTATTTATCCAGCTGCGTTTGATTGACAATTTTTATGTTTCTTTTGCCTGCTAACGGCTCGATCAACTTGACACTTTCGTCAATAACAGAACCAAGTTTAATAAGATCATAAGCGAGTTGTATCTCCCCTGTTTCGATTCTGGCAATGTCCAGCATTTCATTCACTAAATTCAGTAAATGTCGAGCACCGTTTAATATTGCCTGTACAAATTCCTGCTGTTGGCTGTTTAACGACTCATCCATTTCTAACAGCTGAGCGAAACCTAAAATGCCATTTAACGGCGTTCTAAGTTCATGGCTCATCCGCGAAATAAGTTCTAAATTTTGCCTGATTCGCTTTTTCTGAGCGTTCTTTCGCATGAATCACCGCTTTCTCCATTGTTTTTCGTTTCCGAATATCAGTGATGGAACCAATCATCTTGACCACTCCACCATTTTTTATGGGGCGGAGACCAGTTAACCATTTATCTCCTCCTCGCCATATACTTGTTTCCTTCCAAATTTTACAGTAATATTCCATTTTTATTAGCAACCACTTTATAAGAAAGTCACACACGTTTTAACAAAGCGCAGGGGGCAAAAAAAAACGGAAGGTATAAACGTTTGGGGAAGAAAGTGTATATCCTTTTCTTTAGGGAGGAAATTCATGGAAAGAGGCGGACATATGACGGGAAAAGGACTATTTTCCAAATATCACAAAAAGAAGCATAAAGAAAGCAAGCGAGCCCCTATGCAATAAAGATACCATATCATTGCCCGCTTGCCAACGTGAAAAAAATTAGAAATTTGTCATGTTTCCGCGCGACAATCATTTCACCGCCAAGCTAATATTAATGAAAAGCACTGGCAATCATTAAAAAAATGCCTCGCGATAAAAGAAAGGGCACAGGACCGCTAATAAAGGTAAAGGAGCGGCTGATGCGCGAAAGCTTTGTTCCTGTTGACAAGTTTGCTCATTCAAGGAAGAGCGATAATCGAAAAAATGGAACCGATAAACTTTCGTCATACTTCTTTTACTTTTTCCAAATGCGACACATCTCCTTCCAGCAGCAGTTCAAATTTTCCTCCGTCCGTTTTCACGATCGTCACACTGGCGCCGTACATATACGGAGGAGCCCAAAGCTCTGTTAACGGCGTGTTTTTGAAACGAGCGAGGACCGTTTTCAACACCACTCCATGGGTTACAATTAAAATGTTTCCTTCAGAATGCCGTTCAATGATTTGCTCTATGGCGGCAAACGCCCGGTTTTGCACATCGATAAACCGCTCGCCGCGCCGCGGTGTGTATAAATGCGGATGATTCCAAAAATGGTCGAACGCGATAGGATCCATTTCTTTAATTTCCTCATGGGTCTTTCCCTCCCAGTCGCCGAGGTGAATCTCGCGCAACTGTTCCTCTGCATAAACCGGAATCAACCGCTCGCCGCGAATCAACTGAGCGGTTTCGAGCGCGCGCCCGCTTGTGCTGGTATAAATCGCCGCCAAATCGACCGTTTCTAGCCGTTTTCCAAGCCGCACCGCGTCTTGCCTGCCCTTTTCCGTGAGCGGCGAGTCTTGCCACCCTTGCATTCGTTTTTTGACATTCCACTCGGTTTCTCCGTGTCTAGTTAAATATAATGTTACCATTCTCGTTCCCCCGTTCATGTTATTTCTTATTATTCCACCGCTGTCTCAAACAAGCGGAAAGTCACATTTTCTTCATCGGTCGCTTTCATTCAGCATGGATGCCGTTTGGCAAAATCGCATCGGATCCGTATGTCCAAAATCGGCATATACACAATCGGAAAATCATATCCGCGCGTCGAACACAAACAATATGTCACGTAAAAGTTCCGGCTGATGCTGAAGCCCTACAGACGGAGGAAACCTTCCGACAACAAGGCCATGAATTTTGGCGCAGCTGTGCAAATAGCGGTCCATGGACGCCGGCGTGCTCTTCGGAAAACCCGCCGCCCCCAAGCGCAATCATTTGCCTCATTTTATTTCCCGCTCATGCCAGCTGTCCTTGTTTCATATATCCAAAAAACCGTTCCCCGCACTGCTGCAGCATTGCGACTGTATCTTGCAATGGCGGAAGGTTTGCCCATCCGATCAGCTCCGCTTCGACAGCGCAAGAACGCAATTGAAGGCGCAGCACCGCTTCCGCCCATTCGCTTGCCGCTATGTTTATCTCCTGAATCATGCGTTTCTTTCCTTTCCGTTTCATCATGTGCCGCCCATTTTTACTTCTCGATGATCGTTTCGTTTTCCTGTTTTCTTCATAAAAAAAGACGACGATCTTTGCCCAGCGGCATAAACCGTCTTCTTTATCGTCTGTTAGTAATTTCGTCCATCGCTTCTTGCAGTAAGTAATATCCTTTTTGTTCCCGTCCATCTTTCCGTATCGTCCACTCTTGTTTTTCCAATGCCAGCTCACCGCGTTCATTTTTGACAAATGGCATATGAAGGACAATCATGTCATCATCTTTGTTGATCGTATAGCCGATGTAATACTTGTTCCCTTCGCCTTCTTCTTCAAAAATTCCGACTTGATCCAACTGATAAACATCCATCAACGGCTGCAGCGTGTCAATAAACTCATTGATAATCACGCTTCTTGGCGCAAATTCCATCTTTCTCCCTCCTCTCATGGACGCAGTACGTATAATTGTCCGGCAATGGCAAACGAGATAGTGCCGGTTTCTTCGGAGACGACGATCACCAGCGCATCACTCCGCTCCGTTAACCCGATGGCGGCGCGATGGCGGGTGCCTAATTTCTGCTTTGATGTCACATTCTCGGAAAGCGGCAAAATATTGCCCGCAGAAACAATTTCATCATAACGGATTAACGCTCCCCCGTCATGAAGCGGATTGCCTGGATAAAAAATCGTTTCTAACAGCGTAGGAGAAACCTTTGCCCCAACAGGAGTGCCGTGATGCAATAAATGATCGAGCGGATCGTTGCGCTCAATAACGATAAGCGCACCGTGACGACGTTCCGCCAACTGTTTTGCCGCAAGGGACAAGTCGGCATAATGCGGCGTATATTCCGCTAAATAAGAATGCAAGTAAAAAGAAGCGGCCGCTGTTTGTACATCCAAAATATGCTTTTGCAATGTTTCTAAACGCGACAATATACAGCACTCATCCGTCATTAACGATTGGCGGATGGCTTCCGCCTCTTGTGTTATATCACGTAATGAACGAATAATTTGTTCTTTCACCGGTTGATCGAGCGGTAAAAACTCTTGAATCATGTAACTCCCCCATCGCTGTTTGTTACTATTAGTGTGCAACATTTGTCCCGAAAAACGAATGGAAATAATAAGAAATCCCTTCTAATGCGTTCATTAGAAGGGATGATGAGCAGAGGCCGACTGGTTATGATTTTTATTCCATTTTTAGAATTTTGTGTATTCTTGTGGCTTGCTATTTTATGAAATTTCCTGCGGCGCTGTTTCATTAGGTTATCAACTGATTGCCTGACAACGCTGATGAGCTATGCGAGGGCATGTCCGGCAATGTGATCCTTTGCCTGTTTGATAATGAAGGCAACAGGTCGACCGCTGTCTCGGACCATCGTTGCCTTTCCAAAACCGTTTTAACGGATTTTGTTGCGGAGTGCCAAATAACGATCCATCTGCGCCATGAACGAGATAGTGAAAATCATCGCAAAGCTGTTCATGAACATGGGCAAGGATTTCATCATTGCGAAGCTTTTCATACACCCAATAAATGTAAATCGAGATATTCTCCCATAATATATGGCCAGATATTTTTACGGTTTTCCGCAATTTTTCTATCAGCGGAAAAAGGTGCTCCGCAAACAGCTGCCTTACCGTCTCTTCTCTCCATTGCTCACGGCTGCCTGTGCATATTTCTGCATGGAGTTCCTCAAAACGAAAAGTCGGCAACCACTTATCATCATGATCGTCCGTTTCCAGCCAAATCCGCTCCGGTGACAGCACAAGCCGTTTATTCCAAACCGACATCGCATAAAGCGACATCACTATAAGAAAGCTATACCGTTTGATAAGCATCGAAGCGGCAACAACGTTATTGGCAGCTCCTAACTTTTTCCGGACTTTTTCTAAATAATGAATGAGGGCACCTTCCTCAAGCAGATGATCCACGCGAATCGATAACGGTGAATTGGTTGGAACAGTGGAAAGCCGGTATGCTTCTAACACCTTTATTTCCTCTGCGGTAAGAATCATGACGGGACTCCTTCTTTCTGCAAAAGACATCTTCCTTTTCCGTACGGAATACAGAGCGGAGTGCCAAATAATGGATCATATGTCACTTGACAGTCCATTTGAAATACGTCTTTCACAAGTTGACAGGAAATGATTTCTTCCGGCTTTCCTTGCGCATATATTTTTTTATCGCGAATTGCAACGATATGATGGGCATAGCGGCACGCCAAGTTAAGATCATGGAGCACCATGACAATCGTGCGTTTTTCTTTCTCGTTTAGCTCAAACAATAAATCAAGAATTTCAATCTGGTGCGTCATATCCAAATAGGTGGTTGGTTCGTCCAATAAGATAATGTCCGTATCTTGCGCTAATGTCATCGCGATCCAAGCGCGCTGCCGCTGCCCCCCCGAAAGCGAATCGACCGGGCGTTCCGCTAATTCTGTCATTCTCGTCGCTTCGAGCGCGCGCCGCACCGCTTGTTCGTCTTCTTCACTCCATTGTTTTAACCACGTCTGATACGGATACCGCCCCTGTTTAACAAGCTGCAGTACCGTCAAACCTTCCGGAGCTGTCGGTGATTGCGGCAAAATCGCCAGTTTTTTCGCCACTTCTTTTGTCGGCAATGTCGCGATTTCTTTTCCTTCTAGTAAAACGAAACCGCCTGCCGGCTTCAAAAGCCGTGCCAAAGCGCGAAGCAGCGTCGATTTGCCGCAGCCGTTTCCCCCGATAAATACGGTAATTTCTCCTTTTGGAATCATTAAATCCAGCTCATCGATAATGATCGTGTTTCCATATGATAATGTTAACCCTTTTGCTTGTAAGGCGTTCATGTTCTTCCACCCCTTTTATGCATACCGGCTTTTATATAATAGGTAAATAAAATACGGTGCCCCGATTGCCGCTGTAAACACCCCGGCTGGAATTTCCATAGGGGCAAACAGCATGCGCCCGGCAAGGTCAGCCGCCATGACTAAAATGGCCCCTAATAAAGCGGAGGCAGGAAGGAGTGCGCCAAACGAAGAACCGACAAGCCTTCTTGCCATATGCGGCGCCATCAACCCGACAAAGCCAATGCCTCCCGCAAAAGCGACCGCTCCCCCGGTTAAGGCAGTGCTTAATAAAAGAAGGAAAAAACGTTGCTTTTGCAAGGAAACCCCCGCACCGATGGCCAAGTCATCGCCTAATTCTTGAATGTTCATCTTCCGCGCCGATAGCCAGCTAGCCGCAAGTAAAACCAAAGCCCATGGCGCAAGCAGTGTAACATGTTTCCACGAAGCGCCGTAGACGCTTCCGGTAATCCAGACGTTCGCCTGGCTCGCCCGATAAATCGGGCCGGTAATCATTAATAATGTCGTTAGCGCCTGCATCAGCGCAGATATCGCAATCCCTATTAATACGAGCCGCAGCGGCGCGATGCCGTTTTTCCAAGCCAGCATATACACGAGCAAAGCGGCCACCGTCGCGCCGGCAAACGCGCCAAGTGGAAGCCAATGGATGCTGATGGTTAAGGAATTATTTTTATCGTCGCTAAAGAACGATAAAAACGCGACGACCGCCGCCGCGGCCCCTCCCGTTATGCCAAGCACATCTGGCGAGGCAAGCGGATTGCGGATCATCCCTTGTAAAATCGCACCTGCCGCGGCAAGCGACATTCCCGCTAACAATGCGACAAAAATGCGCGGCAAGCGGAACGTATAAATCACGACTTCATTCATCTCAGAACCATTTCCAACCAGCGTTTTCGCCACTTCCAGAGGGGATATATACATTTCGCCGCTTCCTGCGCTGACAAGAAACACGACGACGCCAACAGTGAATAATATCCAACTAACAGTTAACGCTTTTTTATCGACTAAAAATGAGATCGACTTCCCGACTCGCAACGATGTATACTTCTTCATTTCACCATAATCCCCCTACGGGCAATATAAACAAAAAACGGAACACCAAGAAACGCCGTCACAATTCCGACCGGAACTTCGCGCGGCATTAAAATATAGCGCGCCCCAATGTCAGCCGCAATTAATAAAATCGCTCCGATCAAAGCGCAATACGGCAATACCCAGCGATGGTCCACACCAACGAGCGCACGGGCAATATGAGGAACAATGATGCCGATAAACCCAATCGGGCCGGCAACGGCGACCGAGCTGCCAGCAAGCAACACGACAAGAAGCGCCACTCCTATTTTCGCGGCATTCGTGCGCTGCCCTAACCCTTTCGCCACATCATCTCCCATCATTAAAACGTTTACTTTTTGCGCGAGCAAAAGCGAGCCAAGCCAGCCAACGATAAAGTATGGAAGAACGGCTGTCAACATTTCCAGCTTCCGTCCGGCGACCGAACCGGCCAGCCAAAACAACACTTCTTCCAGCGCTTTTTCATTCGCGGCCAACATTCCTTGTGTTAACGAAGCGAACAAGGCGGCGACTGCTGTGCCGGCAAGCGTTAATTTCAAAGGAGTTGCTCCGTCTTTTCCAACCGCGCTAATGATAAACACGATTGCCGCTGCCAGCGCAGCACCAATAAAAGCGAGCCATGTAAATAGCTGCAACGAATGGGCTTGGAAAAAGGTCACAAACAGAACGATAAAAAAGCCAGCGCCCGCATTGATTCCAAAAATCCCCGGCGAGGCAAGCGGGTTTTTCGTCAGCGCCTGCATCAGCGCCCCCGCCATTGCTAAACTCGAGCCTACCGCGGCGGCAATCAGCGCCCGCGGCAGGCGGACCGTTTCAATAACGATATGGGCGTTTGAACCGTTATTGTTCGTGAACGCTTCTATCGCATTTTTCCAGCTTGTATCGGTATAGCCGTAAATGATGCTCATCCAAATGCTTGTAAGCAGCAACAAGCATAGCAGGAATAGGCCAATCGATTTCTTCCCATTTGTCGCTAACATCGTGAATCTCCCTTAATTAAATATCTATCTCTATTGAGAAGTCTATTTGATAATGACTCTCAATGTCAATATTTTTTTCATTTTTTATTGACAATGATTTTCGTATTCATTTATTATTTCTTTATGTAAATGAAAATCATTATCAAAAATGAAGGGGGATACATAATGTTCAAATCAAAACTTTCTTTTCTCATCACTGCCATTCTCACCCTTGTTATCATTCTCGCTGGTTGCGGCAAAAATGAGAAAGCAGAGCCAAAAACCGGCGGAAATGAAAAACAAAACGAAACGAGCTATACCGTTGAACATGCCATGGGCACAACAGAAATTAAAGGAACTCCGAAACGTGTCGTCATTTTAACAAATGAAGGAACGGAAGCACTGCTTGCTCTAGGAATAAAACCGGTTGGCGCGGTCAAATCATGGACAGGCGATCCTTGGTATGATCACATTAAAGATCAAATGGAAGGCGTCAAAGAGCTTGGAACAGAATCAGAACCAAACTTGGAAGCGATCGCTGCATTAAAACCAGATTTAATCATCGGCAATAAACTGCGCCATGAAAAAATTTACGAGCAGCTGAAAGCGATCGCCCCGACTGTTTTTGCCGAAACGCTTCGCGGCAATTGGAAAGACAACTTTATGCTCTATGCCAAAGCGGTAAATAAAGAAGAAAAAGGAAAAGAAGTCATCGCCGAATATGATAAGCGCATCGAAGACTTAAAAGCAAAATTAGGCGACAAATTGAAAATGAAAGTATCTATCGTTCGCTTTATGGCCGGTGATGTCCGCATTTATCATAAAGATTCATTCTCTGGTGTCATTTTAGACCAGCTTGGATTTGCCCGTCCAGAATCACAAAATGTCAATGACTTTGCCGAAACGGGCGTAACAAAAGAACGCATCCCAGCGATGGATGGCGATATCCTTTTCTACTTCACCTATGAAACAGGAGACGGAGAAGCAAGCAAACTTGAAAAAGAATGGATTAACGATCCGCTCTTTAAGCGCTTAAACGTTGCCAAACAAGGAAAAGTATACAAAGTGAGCGACACGATTTGGAACACGGCAGGCGGTGTGCTTGCTGCCCATTTAATGCTTGATGATATCGAAAAATATTTCTTGCAACAGCAATAAACGAAAAAAAGCTGCCCTGCTTCGGCAAGGCAGCTTTTTTATGCATGCAGTCTCTATTGACAGCGCTGCTGGTGGAAAAACGTTGCCGCTTCTCCTGCACTATGTTAAATTGAAAGTACAATCCTAAAGAAAGGATGAGGAAGCATGAAGCGAACCGCCGTTATGGCAGCGTGCCTGCTTTCATTTGGCATCATCATGGGCGCTTGTTCCGATGATAAAGCGAACAATGCGAAGGATGACCATTCCGCGTCATATACCACCAATTCCGGAGACATCCGTGAAACGACAAAATCGCTCGACCATCTTCCTAAATTTTTAAACAACTTTGAAGAAGATATGGCTGTTTTATACCAACAAGCCGCCAAACATAAAGATTTGCTCAAGCATATTCCTTGCTACTGCGGCTGCGGCGAGTCGGCCGGCCATCAAAATAATTACGATTGTTTCGTTTACGAAACGAAAAAAGACGGATCGGTCGTTTGGGACGACCACGCTACCAAATGCGGCGTCTGCCTTGAAATTGCGAAGGAATCGATCGCTTCATATGAACAAGGAAAATCGGTAAAAGAAATTCGCCAAATGATTGACGAAAAATATAAAGAAGGCTATGCAGAGCCGACACCAACAAAATCGCTGTAATGATAAAAGGCGGTCACCTGTTTTGGCGACCGCCTTTTTATCGTTTGCCTAGCGCACTATATAAATCATACAGCGTTTCAATGTTATTCCTTTTTAATTCTGCCAACAGCTGCGCCCATAGCTCGGCCATCGCCCAAACATCCCCATCTGCCGTATGCCGTCTTTCGCAAGAAATCCCATAATGCCCCAGCGCATCATCCAATGTTGGAAACCACCGGCGCTGCACCATTTCAACGATAGGCTGCATATCGAAAAAACGCGCTGCCCATTTTGTCCGATAATGCGTCCAAAGGAAATGATTCAAAAACGATAAATCATGGCCGATATGGTATCCGATCATTACCCCTCCGCTGATGAAAGATAAAAACGAACGCATCGCCTCATGCAGCCGCGGAGCATACTGCACATCTTTTGCTGTAATTCCGGTCAATGCGGAAATGTGCAGCGGAATCGCTTTTTCCGGGCAAACAAGCGTGTAGTATGTCTCTTTTACCGCTCCGCGCACCGTTTTTGCCGCAGCCATCGCCAAAATTTCATCGCCGTGCTGCGGTGAAAACCCGGTCGTTTCCATGTCAATGATCATGAACGTGACTTCATCAAGAGACATGCTCATATCGATTTGCTTTTTTTGCTGCTCTTTCCGCAACGTGCGCAGCCACATTTCCTGCTGGAATGAATGTTCCCCGTCAGCAAGCGCAGATGGGACATTTCCAGATGGTATTCCAAGCGATAAAAAGCGAAGCGCCCGCTGCCAAAAGCGATGCTGTCCGTCCATTTACTTACCACCTGCCTGCCGCGCAACAAACCGTTGCATCTTTTTTGCTGTCCTCATCGCTTTTTTCAGCCATTTTCGTTCATTTGCTTCAAGCGTGCGCCATAATACATAGTCACGGTCACTTCCCGCTTCTGTCGCGTACTTTAACCGAACGTAGTAGTAAATCGACAGCGCTTCCTTTGCTTCCTTCACCAGCTCTAAAGGCAGCAGCGCCTGTTTCGTGATCTCATTCCATCGTTCCAGCGTCGTTGCCGCAGAAATATTGGCAAAACATGATAGCCACTTTAACGCGTTGACGATTTGCACGTAACCGCCATGTTTCATATGAATCGCCCCGCTATATGCCCCCCACCGTTCGATTTGAACGTTATGGAACCAGCCAAGCGGCACGGTAGGAAACATCACATGCTCCCCCATTTGTTGAAGCAGCTGCGGCTCACGGTGGATCCAGTCAAACAGCGCCTGTCTTCTGTCAATAACAAGCTGGCTGTCTCCATAAATCGGCCGCATATCGATCGCAATAAACAAAAAACGAATATCATTGGGGAGACGGTCGCGAATATACGTCTTTATTTGATTCTCCCAGTCAGCAAGCGACTGCCCCCACCGTTTGTTCGTCGCCATCACGTAGCCAGGACAATACGGATAGCCGATTTCATATAAATAATTCGTTCCGACTGCCGCCATATGACGGACAAATTCATAACATTCTTTTTCTTCATGCCCGCCGCATTCAAACAAAATGCCGTTATCTTGATCTGTCCATATGGTCGGCTCCCGTCTCCCCAAGCTCCCCATCACATACCAACACCATTTTCTCGGGCGAATGCCTACCGCTGCGCGCAGCGTTTCCTCTTCCGCAAGCTGAAACGCCCGTTGCATGAGAACTTCGTGCGCCTCGCTGACAATATGGGAAAGCAATTCAATCCGTTCCCATTGCAAAACAAGGCGCAGCCGCCTGGCAAGCTCATAATGGCAAACGCGCAGTTCTCCGATCGTCTCTGTCTGTTCCATTTGCTTCATTAATTCGTATAATAATTCCATGATTTCTCTTCCTTCGAAAACGCGCAGCGACATAAACATTATTGAGTAAGTGGCTTGGACTGATAAGCCGGATCAAGCTGCTCCGGATAACCGTACGAACCATGCTCGCTAATGTCCAAACCGGAAATTTCTTGTTCCGCTGTCACACGCAATCCGATCGTTTTCTTTAAAACAAACAACACGATAAACGATACCGCTGCCACATATATCGCTGCTCCCAGCACTCCGACCGTCTGCACGATTAATTGATGGAATCCGCCGCCATACAACAATCCCTCTTTGCCAACCCCCGTTATTTCGACTAAACGAGGCGCTGCGAAAAACCCGGTTGAAATTGTACCGATAATGCCGGCGATGCCATGCACCGAAAACGCATAAATCGGATCATCAATGCCCTTTCGTTCCAAATAAATCGATGTCCAAAATGTGAATGAGCCAGCCACCGCTCCGATCACTACCGCTGCCCATGGTTCCACAAAGGCGCACGCCGCGGTAATCGCCACTAACGCTGCAAGCACACCGTTGACCATTGCCGGAATGTCCGCTTTTCCTATCATGATTTTCGCCGTTAAAATAGCCGCAACCGCTCCCGCCGCAGCCGCCAGATTAGTTGTCAGCGCGACATGGCCGAAAAACCCGTCGCCTACCGCCATCGTGCTTCCGGCATTAAATCCGAACCAGCCGATCCATAAAATCAAACCGCCGATCACAGTATATACTTGGTTATGCCCCGGAATGACGTTCGGCGTTTTATCTTTATTAAATTTGCCGATCCGAGGGCCAAGCAACATTGTCGCAATCAGCGCGGCAATCGCTCCTTGCAGATGGACGACGGTAGATCCGGCAAAATCTTGCATCCCGATTTCGCCAAGCCATCCGCCACCCCATACCCAGTGGCCAATCACTGGATAAATCGCAATCATAAAAATCGTTCCAAACAGAAAATAGACGGATAATTTTGCTCGTTCCGCAAAACCTCCCCACGCGATTGCCAGCGACACCCCGGCAAAGCCGAGCTGAAACAAAAACTTCAACGATAATGGAACGTTCGCCCATGAAAGAGAAGCAAATGTCTTTTCATCTCCTTGCAAAAACCATCCTTCCATTCCGATCAAGCGGTTTCCTGCGCCGAACGCAATCGCAAAACCAACCGCCCAAAACACAAGCGAAGCAATCGCAAAGCTTAATATTTGTTTTCCTGCCACATGCCCGGAATTTTTCATTCTTGTCGATCCCGCTTCCAGCAAAGCGAATCCTGCCTGCATGCTGATCACTAGTATCGCGCTCACCATCACCCAAAGCGCATCAAGTCCTGCTGCCAACATTTTTTCATCCATATTTTCTCTCCCCCTCTGTTATATTTTATAACTTTATATGTAAAAATATATTACATTTAAAATGTATTTGCAACACCAATTTTATTTTGGTACCGATTACAAAATATTTTTGTTATATTTAATGACATAATTATAATACCCTTCTTATTGGATGAAACCGCAAAAATGATGGAAAAGCAGCTGGACTTTCCCGTAACCTACAACAATCATGCAATAAAAAACAGAACGCCTTAAACCGCTCTGGTTCAAAGCGTTCTGTCCGTCTAGGCCACGCGGATCGGCTTGCCAAACGGCACGCGCGGCATATAATCATCCGGAACAAGCCAAAATACTTCATAATCTACTTCCAATTCTTCATAAAAATAGCCCGTGACATCGGTAATGTAAAAAAGCGTATCAATTTTTTCTTCTTTCGCCCATTCCAACACTTCCGTATACGATGATTTTCCATGTTTGAAATATTTAATCGCCGCCATGCCAATAGGAGACACGTCGCGAATTTTAAAATCGGCTTGCACCAACACCGTATCCGGTCTTACTTTTTCAAACAGCTTAACAATGTTTTGGATTAAAATCGGACGTGACGGCCGATTGGACGTATCGATCGCCAAGGCGATGGAATGGTCTTTTCGTTCCTTCAGCAACGCAAGCAGCGCCCTCTGCCACTTCACAATGATCAGCCTCCCCTATATGATGTGATATAATCAGTATTTAGTATGGTCAGGAAAGAAGCTAAATACGAACAGCTTTTCTTTCCTTTTTCTCCTGCAATTCCGTCAAAATCGATGCGAATAGCGCGGCCGCAATCCCAATAAACTGGCACGATTTTCCCCTGTTGCTGCAATGTACATCCTTTATTATAAATCGGAAAAACGAAATAACGTCAAGGCTTTTTTTCTGCCTTGACGCCTTGGCTTACTCGTTGTGCTGCCGGGAAAGGGGAGCGCCTTCCCCGCCGCTTCCATCATCGATGATCCCGTCGACCGTCCCTTCCACATACGCATCCCTTACTTGTTCGTGCGTTGTCGCCAACGCAGAAGGCAAAAAAACGGAACGGTCATGGCCAGATGGATCATATTTCCTTCCCGCAATATTTAAGTTTTCTTGTTTTTCCATCTTTATGCCTCCTTGTTCTTTTCCACTCATCATTAATATGAAACAATCTTGGAAAATAAAAAGAAGAAATTGCTGGGCATGTATGACATCTGCATAAAAGCGACAAACTAATGATGAAACATTACTGCAAGAGGAGATGAAAGCAACATGACGCAAAACAAACAAAACAATAGTATTGAACAACAACAGAAAGAACGCCAGCAGGAAAAAGATATAGAGAAACAGCCGGGATACGGGGATAAAAAACTGGAAGGGCCGAATATTTCCGCCGAATAATCGCTGCGAAGGATGGCCGTGAAGCATGCATGCCATCGCCCTCTCCATTCAAATACGTGCTGCTTGCCACGGCACCTCATCCGCAGGCTATTCAGCTTATGGATGACGCTTGCTGCTTATGCGCCCGCAGATTTATACATTCTTCCGCGCTTTGGCAATATCCGCAATGATGGCCGGTGTTTAGCTTGGAACCGGCGGCACGCTGCTTGCCACGGCGCATTTTCCGCGCTGCTGATCGCACAAGGTGAAATATTAAAGAGGAAAATGGGGCAAAAAACGTGTGAGGAGGCAAGAGCTGCAAACAGAGGCGGCGGAAGAAATGCCGTCCGAAGCGCATCCATCTTGAAGAAGTCCAGCGAAAAAGCTGACCCCGCACGATAAGAGGTCAGCTTTTTCCTTCATCCATCGTTTCGTCTTAATGATAACAGCGTTTGTTTCAGCTGTTCTTCCATCGTAACGAGCTCCCGTTCCACTTGTTGCCGTTTGAGACGGCCTTCTTGCTGGATTTTCAGCGTTTCTTCTAATGTAGTGACTAAATTTTCCTGCGTTTTTTTCAATGTTTCAATATCGATCAGCCCGCGTTCGTTTTCTTTCGCGACTTCAATGCTGTTTGTTTTCAGCATTTCCGAATTGCGAAGCAACAGGTTGTTGGTCGTCTCCGCCACTTGTTTTTGCGCCTCGACCGCTTTTTGCTGGCGGAATAAAGTCAGGGCGATCACCACTTGGTTTTTCCATAGCGGAATCGCCGTTAAAATCGATGATTGAATGCGCTCGACAAGCGTCTGGTTCATATGCTGGATCATGCGGATTTGCGGTGCCGTCTGGATCGTTACTTGCCGGCTTAATTTTAAATCATGAATCCGTTTTTCAAGCCGGTCGGCAAACTGCAACAAGTCGTTGACTTCTTGCATTTCCATTTGGTTTCCTGACCGTTCTGCTTGGGCCTGTTTTTCCGGAATCACTTTCGTCCGCAATTCTTCCAATTTATGTTCAGCCGCGGCGATATAAATGTTAAGCGCATCAAAGTATTCCTTATTTTTTTCGTACAGCGTTTCTAACATCATAATGTCGCGAAACAGCGACTGGCGGTGCTTCTCAAGCTGATCAGCAATTTTATCAATTTCCACGCCGATTTTTTGATACTTCGCGACCATGCCGTGCAGCGATTTGGACACAGAGCCAAACAACCGCGCCAACCATCCTTTTTTCGCCGGAAGCAAATCATCGGGATTCACTTCTTTAATTTTTGCCATTAAGTCGCTGATCACTTCCCCGACGGGACCCGCATCCTTTGTCTGCACGTGGTGCAAAATCGCATGGGAAAACTTCGACAGCTCGGCTTGCGCGGCAACTCCGTATTGAATGATCGCTTGCTGATTGCGCGGGTCGATTTGTTTTGCGAGCTGCAGCGCTTTGCTGCGATGTTCTGGCTTTAACGTGTCAATCAGCTTCGTTGGCTGCCGCTGTTCATCCACGCCAGTTTCGCTCTGTTCATTCGGCAATGAAAACGGGTTTTCCAGCAACGAATCAAGCGAGCTTGTCCATTGTTGATCGCGAAAATCGTTTGCCGTCATGTTATCGGACGGTTTCATAATCGTTCTCCTTTCTCCATTCCATCGTTTCCGGCAGCTTTTGCTGCTCTAGCGACTGCTCGAGCAATTTCGCTTCTACTTTTAAATCAAAAACATCGTTCGAAAGTATCTCCAAAAGACGCTGCTCCGCAGAAGCAGCCAGTTCATCAAGAAGCCGTTCCGTTTTCCAGAGCGTCTCTTTCATCTCTTGATTGCGCACAGGCTGATTCGTTAAATACACGTATTTTTCGATCATCGTCACCGCCGTCGGCAATTCATTTAGAAAAAACGATTGGGCAAGACGAAACTGATGCGGATGTTGCTCCACCGCGCGAATCATTTTGTCGACAACCGCGCATATGCGCGAAATTTTTTGCCACATGGCAAGTGAGCGAATGCGAAAACGGGCGGCGCGCATTTGTTTCCACTTTTTCCGCGCCTCATCAAGCTGTGAGCGAATATACGCTTTTTCTTCCTTTAAAAGATTTCCCGCGATCCGGCCATCTCTTTTTTTCATGATTATCGATGTGACAACCATCGCACCCATTCCTGAAAAGAAGGAAGGAAAGAAGTGAAAATCAGCGAGAAAAAACGTCACCACCGCCACGATTACCCCCACATTCCAAGAAACAAACCAGCGCCATAACGTTCTAAGCAACCGTTTCATCGTCCATCCCTTTCTCCTGATCTATTTACTTTCATTATAGCATGTCTCCTTTCTTTCATACGTGTCAATTGCTGATTTTGTTTCATTTATCGCATTCACCCTTTTGATTCGCAATAGTTTATCTTGGCGCTGTTGCCTCCTTTCGCGCATAGGACAACATAACGGAAGAATACGATGGAAAAGAAAACATATGCAAAGGAGATGGAAGGCATGAAACATATCGATTGGCAAATGGCATATTTTGTCGGAGTGACGTTATTGCAAGAATATTGGTGCTATATCAGGCTGCCGCGCGTATATTATTGGAATGCCGGCGAGGATGAAGATAAAAATAAAGCGGCGTAAAGCCAAAGTCGCCAATTCCCTTCCCGGGCAGCGTGGATCGCTTTCTTTATTAAACAAAAAGATCCTTCTTTTCACGAAGGATCTTATTCTTTCGTCAAATCGACTTCATACACTCTCGCACCGCCAAATAGAGTAACTTGTTTTGTCCGTTCTTTGCGTTTTTCGCCATCTTTCACGCTCGTGATCGTATACGTTCCTGGCAAATACGGACCAACCTTTTTAACAAACGGATCTTTTGTCGCTTCTCCCTGCACTTTTTTTCCATTGATCATTACTTGACTGTCCGCCTCATCAAGGCGAATTTTAAGAAAGTACAAAGTTGGTTCAAAGACGTACCGGTTTTCGTATACTTTGATCGTAAAAATCGGCGGTTTCGACGTCAACCCTTTTATATATACGTGCTTCATTTTCTGCTGTTTTTCAAAATCCCGCTCAAGCGTTTCATATGCCTGCGGATGCTTCTCTAAATACAGAAATAATGGCTGAAGCGTCGTTTCATTGACGGGAAACGCTTCGCCAGGTATGCGGATATATGTTTGCAAAGCGGCGACATCTTTCCTTTTTAACGCTTGTTCCAAGCGCATAATCGCGATTTCTCTCCCCGCTGTGTTTTTAAGAAGGCTATACCCGTTTAAAATCAGCTCTCCGATGATCCATATTGCAATGATGGCAAAACCGATTCTGCGAATGATGCGATAATATTTTTGCCGCCGCTTTTGCGCAACAAGACGCGCTTGTTTTTTCTGTTCATAGCGTGCCAGCATCGCTGCGCCGTTTCCCGTCTTTTTTATTTCTGTACTGTTTGCCCCCTCTGCATTTTCGTTTGTAGATACATGCTGTTTCACCTAACTTCCCCTCTCCTGTCTTTAGTCTAGTTCATCTGTATGCCAGAATCAGGGAATTTATGTGGAGGGAACAACAAATGCGCCGTTAGTGCTTTTTATTATAAAACGTATATAAAACCGCGTGCCAATGTTTTGCACTCGGCGATGCCGTCCGTTTCCAGCCTTTTTTCTTTAACGCAGCACCGACGAGACGATGGAACCATCCATGTCCAACTGCTACAATATGCCCGTATCGTTCCGCATATTCACACAGCATATCTGCCGCAAACTCCGCCCGCCTTTTCGCTTCCCGATATGATTCCACATCTAATGAATATCCACATAACCAGCATATGCGTGAAAAAACCAGCCAGACAGAAACCGGCAAACAGAACCACCGAACATTTGCAAACGGAATCGGCGTGTCGACTTCCCGCATCCATTCCGCGATTGCGACATGGCAAAAAGGTTGCAAGCGTTCTACAGACTGCACCGCGCGCGGAAGCGGACTGGAAATGACCAGTGCTGCCTTTTTCACTGTTTCAAGGGTGGCCGCAGGAATTTTATCTTCTTCCAAAATACCATGCGCATCATATGCTTTCACCCATTCGGCGAACTCACAACCAGTCATCCACCCCCTCATTTGCCATTTCGATCTTCCATGACGAATGAGAGTTATGTACATGCTCTCTCCCCCTTTTTCTATTGACCGCTTATCCTGGTGCTGCGGCCCGCTTGGCAAACTGCTGGAACATCACCGCATATAAAACGGTGCTGCTAAACGAAAACACGCTTAACAAGAAAAACGTCCATTCATATCCGAACCATGTCGTTGCTGTAATCGAAAGCGGAGCGATCGCCCTCCCGATCGTCCAGCGCAAACTTGCGGCCGTAAAATATTGCCCGCGCATTTCCTTCGGGGCCAGCTTCGCAATAAACGTTTGCTGCAGCCCCGCTGTCATCAGCTCTCCCAACGTAAACAACGCCATTGTAAAAATAAGCCCCCAAATCGATGTCATTTGCCCGAACAAAAAAATCGCCATGCCATAAACAATCGACGAGCCAACGAACGCCGTCCGTTCATGATAACGTTCCATCCATTTTGTCACCCACACGGTACACAACGCAACAAGCAATCCGTTTTCGGAAATCAGCAGGCCAAACGCCTTCTCTCCGCTAAGCGTCAGCGACCAATCGCCAAAGGAAAATAGCGTTTGTCTGTCCACCGTATCTTTCGTATACACAGGAATAAGCAAATCCAGCTGCATAAACGTCTGTCCGGCCAAAATGCCCGCGATAATAAACAAGAGAAATATCCGGTCCCGCACGATCACGCTGTACTGGCGAATTTGCTGCCAAACAAACTCCTGCCATTTTCCGCGCGCCGCCCCTCCGTTTTCATACGTTGGCGCAGTCTCGCGAAGTCTCCTTGCCAAGAGCATGGCGAGAAACGAGCACGAAAACGCCGCGGCAAGCAACAGCTCAAAGCGATACCGTTCATAAAAAATCCCGCCAGTAATTGGCCCGATGACCACGGCAATACTAACAAATGTATAAAGTATAAAACACGGCAAAAACGCTGCTGCGGTGTTCTTCCGGCACGACATCGGCAACCATCGCCTGGCTTGCCGGCCAATAAAGCGACCCGCAAATTCCCGCGATCGTAAAACAAGGAAAGCCAACATAAGGTGAAGTAAACCATGGGGAATTAGCAAGGGCAAAAAAGAAAAATGCCGCCCCTTGGCCATAAGCTGACAGCACCATCATCTGTTTGCGCCCAAACGTATCCGCGCAATATCCGCCCATTAACTAGCAATGACTGAAAAAATTTGCGAAACAATCAATAGCACTCCTGCTTTATCCTTTCTTTATCCTTTCCGAACGCTTCCGTAAAATAGAACGCCATAAACGAAAAAAACATCCAAAAGGTGATATTGATTAATGACTCCCCGAATAAACGAATCTTTAAATTTTGATCCCAGTCACGTATCTTCATATGTATTCACTCTTTTCCTCCGCATCCCAATATGCATCCGGTACCGTCACTGCATCGCTTTCCAATTATATCATTATTTTTATGTTTATGCCTTTTAGGAAAATATTTTTTTATGAAACTGTTATTTTAACCCAATCGGCAATAAAACATTCATTCTCGGAAATTTGTATAAAAGAAGCCGGGAAAAAGCAGTTTATTTTCTGGCGGTCTGAGTTTACTGGACAAACCGGGAATTTTAACACAATGAATGTGTTGCAAAACGTATAACGAATGCATAAATGCATATAAAAAACCACGCCTTGGAAATCATATACAGTGACCAAAAAACAACTCTCCAAAGAGTGGACACGATCATAATTTCCAATTTAAACAACGAACATGCATGGTCTTATGAAATGAATCCACTTTTAGCATCGTTATTTCGATATATTGACTCTCTGTCGTTGCCAGAAACACCGTATGTGATAGGAAGGCTGCCAGTATCGAAAAAATAAAATCGTTGTTGAATTGTTCCTTTTTGAAAACCTATTTTGCGATTGATTCCTTGCGCAAATTGGTACGCGTCCTGCAGTTTCGCTGTTTTCAGCGGGCCTGCGGGCTTGGTGAAGTCCCTCATCTGTCTACGTTTTCCCGTGCGGCGAAGTGGTTTCCGGAAACAGGGATTTCCTGTTTTTCACGCACAGCTGCTCCAAGATCTAGAAGTACGGTATCCCCAAATCGTGCTGATCGACAGCACGCTCCTTGGAAGCAGTCTTTATAAAGCAATGGGAGATGGAGTTCGTGTTAGGGGATACCGCGTATGACACAAAAAGGTTCAGCAAACAGCCGAACAAGCAGAAATCCTATTCCTTCCTCCCGTCAACCGCCGCAATAGCGGGGAACAAAAAGACGCCTACGGCCGTGTTCTTCCTGTTTTTTTGCAAACGCCGTTTGGCCAATGGCTGTTTGGACTTCGCTGCGGAATGGAACGGGTATTTAAACGAGTTAAAGAGTGATGGGGTGGAACCGCCGCGATGGTATGGATTTCATCGAATATGTACTGCATGTGTTGTGTTGAATATGTACTGCATGTGTTGTGTTGCATCTTTATGCATAACTTTGAGTTTTTATTCCGGTTTTGCAACACCGTCCACAATAACAAGGGGGCTGCCTGATGAAAAAATGCACCATCCCCTTAAAAATCAAGCTCGGGCTGTTGTGGGAAAAATAATGATTTACCTCCATATCTCTTGATTTTTCCCGGGCGACTTTGCTTAATGATGCATCGACCTTCAAAGGCGGCAAGTCATATTTCGCCCGCTCTTTGTTCGTTAAGTCTACGACTTGTTGTTCAAAGCTTTAAGTCCTGCTTCATTTTCATTTGCTTTTTTGCTTTCATTTGGCGCAGGAGTTTGTGCCGCTGGCTTATTAGCAGGAGCTTGTCCATTCGCCGCCGGTTTTTGCACAGTTGTCGTGCCCGGTTTTGCCTCTTTGAAAATTCCTGTTTTATTTAAAATAAAAAATAAATGGAATGTTTAATTGAACCCATTTTTCGATATTCGGCATGCTAGATGGATAGACAGTATATACTTAACTTCATAGCTTTTTGCAGCTGGACATGGATCAGTCTCAGCCGCTTTCGCTGTAAACGACGCACCGACAATCGCTAAAGAAGCGGCAAGGGAAAATACGATTTTTTTATTCATGTTTCTCCTCCTCCAATCACATCTCTTGCTCGCACGTACATCATAACACGGTTTTTTTGTAATATTTATGGATAAAGATGGATATTGGATGTATTTACCACTTTTTCTGCAAGAAAAGATTTTTTTCATAAAAAATTCAAGCCGATCCCCCGCGAATACTAGAATTGTAAAAGAATTTCTTTTATGGATATTTCATCATACCTTGGATCCTCTATCATCCTTTCCCATCTATTACTTGCAAAATAACGGTTGGCAAAATGTAAGGAGAGGATAAAAATTAACATTTTTTACGATCATGTTAACAATATCTACATTCAGATAAAACAGGGATCAGATGTCATTATTGCGGGTAGCACAAAACATATTTCACTACGTTCAGATAAAACTTTGCCTATGCGTTAGTAGAAATAAAACGTTCCAAACTTTATATCCCACTACGTTCAGATACGATGAAGACAGGTAGATCGGAAAGGTCCCGATTCGAATCGATATAGGGAGGAGATCCGGATGGATGAGTCGATGAGACAGGACATTGCCCTCTTTCGGTACGGATGGATTATTTGATAAAGAAAGGATATTGATCTATAGCTACACAGAAACATGTAGCAAGGGAAGATATGCCATGAATTAAGGCCGCCATTTTTGATCGAAATGGGGCTAAAAGAAGCGGTCGGACAGATCATCCAACGCTTTCAATTACGCGCAAACGTAAAAGTGGAGTGTTCATGTATCAGCCAAATTGGAGGAAGAACGGGAGCTTGCGATTTAGTGGAAAGACACCTATCGCACATTTTCGCCAAGCTGCATGTATCTTCGCGGATAGAAGCCATCGAGAAAGCCAAGCAATTGGGACTGATTCCAGAATCCCCCTTATTTTCAACGCCTTCATCGGATCGATGAGGGCGTTTCCATTTTTTAGGTCCGACAGTTGATGTTGGAACTCCGCCAAAACATGGTGGGGTTCCGACACAAGTTGGCGGTGAAAGTAGAAGGAAACATATGTATGATTGTTTATGGAAGGAATTTGATATTTGATAAAGATGCCCATAACATCTTTTGATCAGGGCAGTGATATGGATGTGCCTTAAAAATGTGTTTGTTTATTAATGGATTGAATGAACAAATGTCAGATGAAATATTTGAGGGGACAAGATGAGATGAGGATGTTTTATGTGTGGTTAAGGATGGTTTTAAGTTTAAAAATAGAAATGGTTTTTGCTATTGTTTTTTCTTGCATCCTTATTGTTTATTGTAGCAATCCTTATGCAGTCAATCCGGCAGAGTTTACCCTATATACTAAGTATTTGATTCCTATTGGGGTTTGTGTCTGGTTATTAGTAAGTCTTCGCTTGCATCTTTTAATTACAAATTCAGTTCCTATTGATTGGATTGCAATTAATGAAATCGTGGAAAGCCCAAAAAAGATCGGAGCTAATCAAATTTCTATTGCATTTCTTTGCTTTTCGATATTGCAAATGCTAATTGCTGGAATAATAGCAAGTGCGATTATCATTGCTTTTTCCTCTGGCTGGGATCTCTTTGCCTTTATTTTCAAATTGTATCTCATTTATTATGCCCTTCCATTTGCGTGGGCTTGGGTGACTGGACTATCCATCAGCGTGGTTTATGTATACTATTCTCGTAAAAGGGCGGTTTTGTTCATCTGTGTATTTCTTCTGTGGATAATAACGTTATTTTACCTGGAATATGGGCTTGTATCATTTAACGTATTTATTGAAAATCGTTGGCCTTATATTGATCCTTTACTTCATTTGACATTTCTAAAAGAGAATATGCTTGTCAAGTTAGCATATTTCATTTGTTCAATAGGGGTTTGTTTCATTTTGATGAAAGCGAGTGATAAGCAATGAGGTGGAAATTTTTATTTGTTTTTTATTTGAAACAGATGTTTAAAAGTAAGCTATACGCTGGGGCTAGCATATTATTTTTTGTTTTGTTGATTGCTAGACTCATTTTGTTCTTTTCAGATCCATATGATATGGAAGCGTATGGACAGCTGCCACATGAAGTCTTGATGCTTGTGCAAATGGTGTCGATCTTTTACATCGTTTTTTTCTATCTTCTCCATTCAAAGGAACTTCTTTATGGCGTCCAGTCGTTTTTTACGGATGGCTATCGCATTATGTTGGAGAAAATGAGCGCGATGTTTGCCGTTCATGTTTTGTGCCAAGGGATCATGGTGATGATTGCCTATGGCATTTTTTCACTCGTTTATTTCATCGTGGGAATCGAGCCTTCAGATTTTTATTTGTCGTTGCTACGGTTTCTTGCCGTCTACATGTTCGGACCACTGGTGCTCAGCATAATGTATGGCTTGATGGTGGCGATGTTTTTTGGGACAAAAAAGATCAGCTTTTTTGTCATTTTAGTCGTATGGATTGTGACCGGCAGTATGACGACGGAACTATTTATTGATTTTTTTCAAAAGGTTCATGCGAATGACTGGAAATCGTTGCTTTTTATCGGAAAACACGCTGTCCAACATGTATATAACTCTTATATTGGTTTTGAGGTGGATAGGGGAAATGAATTGAAACTCCTCACATGGTTTCTCGTCCTTTTCGGAATGGTTTTGATGTTGTCGATTCGTTGGGCACTTACAGCGAGGGAGCGGAATGTTGTCATGAAAGTGCTCTTGGTGCTGCCATTTCTTGTTGTCGCGTCAGCTTATGGCTCTTTGGAGTCAAACACAAAAGCGTTTACTCGAGCCGATCAAACAACGGAGATCAATGACTATCGAAAGATGAACATAGATGTAAAGACAGATTTGCGGTATGATATTCAGTCTTACTCCATTTCATTGAAAGAAAAACAGGCCACCGTGCATGTGAAGTTTTCCCGTATGGACACGATGAAGCCAACGTTTCAACTGTACCATGCTTATCCGATCAAATGGATTCAAGCAGAGCATAAACGAATCAAGTTTGCAAGAGAGGGAGATATTGTTACTGTTTATCTGCCTGAAGGCACGACATCTCTCACGTTTCGGTATGACATCGTGGATACAAGCTTCATCCCTTATACGAACGGACGAACGGTTCTTCTCGCCGATAAAGCGTGGTATCCAAAAAAGAGAGCATCGCAAATGTATAAAATATATGAGTTTGTCATTTACGGGACAAAGGAACGGCTATGGTGGAACGAATTCACGGACCAATTTTTGCCGAGAGAAAACAATGATTTTACCTTGAAAGTGGATGGTGATGTGCTGTTTTGTAATTTGCCGAAGCGGGGGTCGGTTTACAGCGGCGAGGCGCAAGCGGTCACGCTGATCAAGGGACAGGGTCACCGGTTCGTTTATAAAGGTTATCAGATTATATATCCGGCCGACTGGCCGAAGATGGATGAGAGGGTTTCAACGGTGGTGCCGCAGCTGGAGGAGGCATTTCAGGACGTGCGGCAGCTTGCACCGACAACGGTAACGGTCTCATCACTCCCTAAAACCATTGTGTTTTCTAGTTTTGGACTGTCTTCGTTTATGGCGAATGATCATCTCGTATACAACACAAATAATTCATATGCTATAGATAAATACCACCTGGAACAAGATTTTTATGAAAAAATGCTCCGGCTTTCGGTGCAACCAAAAGGATCATTCGTCATGTATAATGAATGGATTCATGCGGCTGCTCAATTTTTAATGGAAAAAAGAGACTTGCGAAAAATCGATATGTTTAGAAGTCACCAATCAGATGTTTTACCGAAATCAAAACAGGAACTCATTAAATCCATTTACTTTGCGTTTCAGCAATTGAGCTTAGAACAGAAGCAACAATTCTTGCGAAAATGGTATCAGGAAATGGACGAAACATGGACATGGGATCAAGTATCACAATTAGTAAAGGAGTCGGGGGCCATTGGATATTTACATTGAGGGATTGACGAAAGTCATCAAAAAGAAGCAAATCTTATCGGACGTTACACTTTCGATTTCAGGAGTTTACGGGCTGCTAGGACCGAACGGTGCGGGCAAGACGACGTTAATGAAAATATTGGCCGGGTTGCTGGAGTTTAGCGCTGGGCGCGTGCTTCTTGGAGAGGAGTTGATCAGTACAGGCACTCGCGTGAAACGAACAGATCATATCGGGTATTTGCCCCAAGATTTTATGATTTATCCGGAGTTAAAAATGTATGAGGTACTCGAACATATTGCGATTCTTCAAGGGGAGACTCCGACATCGTGCCAAAGTAAAATTAAGGACGTTGTAGAACAAGTGAATTTATCAGAACACATCAATAAAAAAATGCGGGAACTATCCGGTGGCATGCGTCGGCGGGTCGGCATCGCCCAACTTTTATTGCGCAAGCCGTCTGTTCTCATTTTTGACGAGCCGACAGCGGGGCTCGATATTCGGGAGCGCGTGCGTTTTCGCAATTTGTTGAAGCAGCTCGGAAAGCGCCATACGGTCATTATTTCTTCCCATATTGTCGAAGATATTGAGTTTCTTTGCACGAAAATCGGCATTATCGAAAATGGGAGAGTTCTATTTGAAGGGGAACCGGAGGAATTAAAGAAAAAAGCGGCCCATTGCACATATGAGATCAACGTTTCGTTTGCAGAGCTCGATGAAATCATGGCGACGAAAGAGGTCGTACAAATGAGTGAAGAGCCTTCTCACGTTGTAGTGCGCGTATTATCGGATAAACCGATCGGCCAGCGCGTCAGCCCACGGTTAATGGATGGATATTTAGCCCTTTTAAAAGAGGCGGCCCCCCTTGAATAGGCTCGTTCACTTATTCAAATTTGATATAAAATTGCTAGGCTATTTATATAGCTTTCCTTTCGTGGCTTACGCGCTGTGCATTCTGTTAATGTTGGCTTTTGCCTCACGTTCCGATGCGCCGTTTATGCCGTATATCGTCGTCCAAGGCATTGCAGTCCCGATCGCTGGTTGGCATTTAGTTTTTTTGTATAACAGCCTTTATGAAGAAGGGGCAACGGAGGCGTTAATGTTTTATTATCGGAAAATCATTGTGATCGACTTCATACGTTATGCAGTTTTGCACGGAATGTTCATCTTCTTGCTTGTTGGCTTAACAGCATGGCTTAACGGTGTACGATTTTTTACCACTCCTTTAATTATGCATCTGATTATGTTGTTTATCTTTTATCAAATGATCGGTATTGCCGTTTTAAGCGCTGTCCAAAGTTTAGACATTGCACTCGCGATTATAGCGACTTATACGTTTATGGAAGTTGCAACACAAGGAACGTTTATGCCATGGCCGCATATATTTCTTTTTCGAGAACCTGTCGATACCATTTCGGTTTTCCTTCCGTTCTTTTGGCTAGCAATAGGTATTTTCTTATCAGCAATGCAGATATGGAAGAAGTTTAAATAAATGTATGGGCAGAGTGGTTTGAAGAAGGAAATTTTTTCCTTTCTTTCGTTAATGTGATTATCAAATTGACGGTACTAAATTATTCGCTTCGAAAGGGGGGGAGAAGGATGGTTGTCAATAAGGCACATAAAAAGAGAACCAACTTTGGTATTATCCCCTATACAAGTAGACAGCGAAAAAAGAGGACATTTGATATGATGTTCTTAAGAGTCTACTTGGGAGGGGATTTTTTATGGCGAAGAAAGGACAAACTTTTCACACCTATTCCGAAGAGCTGAAACGGGAAGTCGTTCGTTTGAAGTTGGAGGAGGGCTGGTCTTATCGGCAGCTCCGCGAACATTTTGGAATCAAGAGCGACGCCCAGATTGCGCAATGGGGCAAGAAAGTTCAACGCGGCGAGTCATGGAAAGATCAACGGGGAGTGTGGAATCGCAAACATTTTTCCAGTTTGGAAGAGGAAAACGCGTATTTGAAAGCGCAGGTGGAATACCTAAAAAAGCGCAATCCAAATCTACACGGGAAGGAGTGATCTTAAAAGCGGAAAGGTTTCTCATTATTGAGGAACTGCGGAAAAAGCATCCACTTGTATGGCTGCTCCAAATTGGCGAAGTTTCCAAAGCTGGATACTACAAATGGCGCAAAAACCGATCCAAAAGGGCGTTGCGTCTGGAAGAAGATCTTCTGTTGAAAGAACATTTACTCGCTATTCATAAGATTCATTCATACTTCGGATATAAACGAATGACAAGGGCATTATCTAGGGAAGGAATCATGGTAAACCATAAACGTGTACGACGTCTCATGAGGGAATTGGGAATTCAATCGGTAATTCGCAAAAAGCGTCCTTTCTACGGACGAAGAGGATCTGTGGTATTTCCGAATGTCTTAAACCGCGAATTCTGCGCCGACCATTCGTTTCAAAAGCTCGTAACAGATATTACGTATGTGCGTGCGGGAGATACGTTTGCTTACTTGTCTGCGGTTTTAGATTTATATAACAACGAAATTGTCGCGTGGGAATTATCGGAAAGAAACGATCTTGAATTGGTATTAATACTCTGAAACAACTAGAGGAGAAGCCATTTAGTAAGAATGCTCTTCTGCATTCGGATCAAGGATTCCAATACACGACAAAATCCGATGAGAACCAGCTCCAAGAACTCAAAATTCAAGGAAGCCATTCCCGAAGAGGAAATTGCCACGATAATGCGTGTATCGAAAGCTTTTTCTCCCATTTAAAGACAGAAAAGCTGTATTTAGTGCGCCCAAAAACGATCAAACAGGCGCATCAGGCGATAGAAGAATATATTGATTTTTACAATCACAGTCGTTTTCAAGAAAAGCTAAACGGCCTTTCCCCGATTGAATACCGAGAAAAGGCCGCAGCTTAATATACTCTTTTTTTCATTGTCTACTTGACAGGGTTATGTGCAACGCTTTGCTCTTGAGTCCCCCTTTTTAATATATTTATTTTTCCTCAACATCTAGTAAATAATTATAAAATTCTTCGTGTAAAGCACTATCCTTTTTTAATGACTCGTTTGTTTGTTCTACTATTAAGTCCAATGTAAATTTATCGGACAAATCATCCCCACCATCAATCATTACTAATATAGAATGTATCGCCCCTTTTAATACCTCATTCAATACCTTTTCATAAGCTAATTTTTTTTCTTCAGTGTTAATCAAATTTTGCAACATTTTATACTCCTCTTCATAATCTGACCAAATCAAGTCAGCATCATCTTTAAGACTATCAAGGGAGGTTTTTACCCAATAATCTTTGATACGCTTCAGTTGTTGAAATAATAATTTTTGTTTTTCCACAAAATCACTCCTTACTTTTTATACCAATATTTCCCGTATTTAATATCCATTTGCTTTGCAAAATCAATTATTTCCTTCGCCGTAGGTGTCCTTCCTAACCTCTTTTCCCATCGAGCCCATTCTGTTGTGATTTTAGAGTGTATTTTTGGGTCTACTCCCCTGAGATATTTGACTTCATGAATATTAATTCCTACTTCTTTCATGATTTTTTCATATTTTTGTGGCAAACTATGATGAACCTGCCATCCTTCAGGTAATCCTGGATACTCTTGTAAATATTTTTTTCTGTAGTTATTCTTACTAGCTTTTACAGTCCCCTTATCCCCAGCCTCCACTTTTGCTAAGGTAATTAGCTGATCTTTCAACCCAACACTATTTACCACATTATAAGGCACTCCGCCCGACAATGCCAGTTGCAGTTGGGGATGTGGTGCATATGGCAAAAGTTTCGCGATCGATGACGGATCTATGGCAGCCGCTGCCTTTTCTACGCTATGTTGTACAACTGTTTTTGTCGTTGATAGCCCTGTCTTTGTTATAGATCCAGCACCTTTGGTGCCTGCTATGGATGTTGCAATGATGCCTAACGCATAGGTGACCCAATGGGCTCTGGAATATGCATCTCCATTCACCATATCCCGTTCAAACGAATCTTGTATGGCTTTGGATATATATTTCACCGTATCGACTGGGTGGATCACTGCATGGATGAACCCCTCGATCGTCCCGACAGGATTGGTGACAAAATCGTATAGTCCCGCCACAAAATCTTTTCCTGTGTCGAAGATTCCCACTCCGACACCTTTGAGGATGTCTTCAAATAACTCCTCCTCATTTTTTGGATGATTGATTTCTTCGCTTTCTACTATTTTCTTATACGCTTCTTTCTCTTGAATCGCTTTAATATTGTAACTAGCAATGGAAATATTCCTGTGTTTAAACATGGCCTGCATTTCAGCGATATAGTTGTTCATTGCCTCTATTCTTGGGCGTAATTGTTCTAGTGCCGCTGCTTGGGAGCGGTCGAATTCGTATAGTTGTTCCAAGGTTTCATTTTTATTTCTTTCGGCTTGCCGGACTCCTTCGATGACACCTTGCTCATCTAGATAGGGCAATGAAACAATGTCCTGCACACTGGCTATTTCTTTGTTTGCCTCTGAAACGAGGGTTCGCGTCACTTCGTAAATTCTTTGTAACCCCACCTGCACTTCCTGTTGTAAAAAATCTTCTCGAATGACTCCATGCTCGTGTGATTCCAAGGAAGCAGCGGCTTGTTTGATTTGCGTTAACGTATGTTGAAAATCAGCTAAAAATTGTTCTAAGTAAGTTAAAAACGGAATGTGACAATCGGCGTAATAGTTGCGGATCGCATCTCCGCCTTCTCCAGTAAAGGCATGGCCGAGGGAAATAAATTGCCGAATGGATTGGCGGATTTGTTGGAGTTGACGCCTCTTTTCATCAATGCTTTGCATGGTGCCATCAATGGCATGATATAAGTCTCGAACATGTAAAATTTTCAATAGAGCTCACCCAATTCATTTTATGGAAACTTTTCTCACAGAAAATGTTCCATTTCTGATAAAGTAATCAAACCCGATTCTTCTTCATTTTCACAAACATCAACACTATTTTGAATTTTATGAGGTTAATAATGATCATTCTTTAAGTATAAATTTAAGAGTTCTCGTTGTTCCATTCCGCAGATTTGCATGAAATCATGTGGAAACATTTTTCCTGTTTTCGGTAAAGTAACAAAACAAAGCACCAGAAACAACCCTACAATCATTATTAGCAAACTCCTATTGTCAAAAGGTGTCGAATAATGAACATTCTGAAAAATAACCAAAAAGCACTATTCCATTTCACCTATTTAAAAAGGCTGAACGAGGTGATAGGTATGCATGTGGAACTGAATATCCCAACGGAGGTTGAATTTCGTTATCGATAATCCTTTAATAATCTATTTCATTTTGGGTTATCAAAGCTACTCTTGGAGAAGTCTTTAAAGCTTCAATTTGAATACAGGGAACAGTGGGATATCGAATGGGGATTGGGCGGTGCCGCGTATGACAGAAAGATTCGTCCAACCGCAGAACAGTCAGGAATCCTATGGATTTCCTCCATCAACCGCCGCAATAGCAGGGAACAAAAAGACGCCTACGGCCGTGTTCTTCCTGTTTTTTTGCAAACGCCGTTTGGCCAATGGCTGTTTGGACTTCGCCGCGGAATGGAACGGATGTTCAACGAGTGAAAAAGCGACGGAGCGAAACAATCAAGATGGTATGGATTTCATCGAATATGTACTGCATGTGTTGTGTTGCATCTTTATGCATAACTTTGAGTTTTTACTCCGGTTTTGCAACACCGTCCACAATAACAAGGGGCTGCCTGATGAAAAAATGCGCCATCCCCTTAAAAATCAAGCTTCTCATCAGGCTGTTTTTGCCCATCGGCAAAGGGAGAATGGAAACAACAAAATCAACTTTTGCTGCTCAAGAAACGGGCAAAAAAACACCACTAATGCTGCTTAGTGGTGTTTTAGTAGTGTGGCGCAGAAACGCCGGCACTTATTTTCTGATAAATTGTTGCGTCCAGATGTACCCGTTTTCTTCAAAACCTACGCCAATATGAGTATAGTTTTTGTTCAAAATATTTGCCCGATGGCCTTCGCTGTTCATCCAAGCGGCCACTACTTCTTGCGGCGTCCGTTGGCCTTTTGCAATATTTTCTCCAGCGGCTGTATAAGAAATGCCGAATTTTTTCATCATTTCAAATGGCGATCCATACGTCGGACTGTTGTGGGAGAAATAATGGTTGACCGCCATATCTCTTGATTTTTCCCGGGCGACTTTGCTTAATGCTGCATCGACCTTCAAAGGCGGCAAGCCATATTTCGCCCGCTCTTTGTTCGTTAAATCTACGACTTGTTGTTCATAAGCTTTAAGTCCTGCTTCATTTTCATTTGCTTTTTTGCTTTCATTTGCCGCAGGAGTTTGTGCCGCTGGCTTATTAGCAGGAGCTTGTCCATTCGCCGCCGGTTTTTGCACAGTTGTCGTGCCCGGTTTTGCTACTACTTTGAAATTTCCTGTTTTATCTAAAATAAATGGAAGTTTTGATTGAATCCATTTTTCGATATCTTGTACGTTAGATGGATAGACCGTATAAGTTTTAGTTTCATAGCCTTGTGCATTTGGGCATGGAGCAGCCTCAGCCGCTTTCGCTGTAAACGACGCACCGACAATCGCTAAAGACGCAGCAAGGGAAAATACGATTTTTTTGTTCATGTTTCTCCTCCTCCAATCACATTTCTTGCTTGCACGTACATCATAACACGGATTTTTTGTAATATTTGTGGATAAATATGGATATTAGATTTATTTGCTATTTTTTTCTGCAAGATAAGATTTTTTCATATAAAAAATCGAAGCCAATCCCCGTGAAAACAAGAATTGTAAAAAAATTTCTTTCATGGCTATTTCATCATGCATTGGCTCCCCTATTATTCTTTCCCATCTATTACTTGCGAAACAAGGGTTGACAAAATGCAAGAAGAAGAGAAAAATTAACATTTTTTACGGTAATGTTACAATGTCTCATCTTGTTTGCGAATTTTGACAAGAATGTTTTATTACGTTCTTGCAACCTTCGCGCAAATTTTGAATAATTGTATTCGTTTACTGAAGGAAAATAAAGATCGTTCCTAAGCTGATAGGCGCAGAGCATTTTATCGAGCCTGTGAAAAATACGCTTGACATTTACCAGCATAGTGCAGACGCGCTACGTTTAGATTCCATTTCATAGTTCGGCTAGGAAGGGTTCATATTCTTAGAGAGAGTGTAGCGATGTTCGCTTATGGTTCATGAGTTAATTAGGTATCGAAAATTTGTTTGCCAAAGAATATGCGACCATTTGCAAAAATATATTAAACGATACGGCGCAGACATGTTTGATTGTGGAATGGAAAAAGTGGTGATCTTGGCAATGAATATTCCCCGTATATACATTTGAAAACAAATCAACCGCCTTTCCTCCCCGGTTAACACAAACGTTTCAAACAAAGCATAAAGATAGCAGTCTCAGCGAGAGACTGCTTTTTTCTCGTTCCCTTTTTGTTTTGCTGGCGGGAGATGAACTGCTTCCGCCTGCAATGCTTCTACTGCTTCTAACAAACTTTCATTGTTACTCGGGTGCGGATAAAAAGGAAATTTTATATCTTCTTCGTGTGCGGCCATTTCCAATCCAATAATTCCACTTGAAATGAGATCAATAGCCCCAACACCAATCATATGAACACCTAATATTAAATCATGTTTTGTATCACTGATGATTTTTACTACTCCATCTTTTTGACCAATAATGCCGGCATATCCGTTTCCAGCTACCGGAAAACTTCCGACACGAATGTCCTCATACTGCGCTTTTGCTTCTTCTTCCGTCAATCCAACACTTGCTATCGGGGGAATGGAATGCACAATCGTCGGGAGAAAGGTGAGATCGATTTCGGACTGTTTTCCAGCAATTGTTTCAGCGGCGACCTTTCCTTGTTTGATCGCTTTCACTGCAAGCATCGACCCGCCTGTTACATCTCCCACAGCGAAAATATGAGAAAGCGATGTTTGCGCTTGATGGTTGATCTCAATAAATCCTTGTTCCGTGCGCTGGATGCCAAGACGGTCGAGGCCTAACTCATCAATGTTCGCTTTCGCTTCACATGCCACAAATATATGCGACCCCTCCGCCGTCACCGTTTCTCCTGACGCTGTTTTTAACGTGGCGGCAACGGCGTCTGGGGATGATGTGACACTTTCTACTTTGCAATGCCGATAAAGTTTGATTTTTCTTTTTTTCCATATTCTCTGCAATTCTTTAGCGACCGTTTCATCCAGCCCAAATGTGCCATCATTCGTAATGACGGACACTTGCGAACCAAACGCGTGAAAGCTCATTGCCACTTCAAGTGCAATATAATCATCTCCATATACGAGCAAATGACTCGGCAATGCTTCCACTCCATATATGGAATAAGCGTTTAAAATGCGGTCATGGTCAATGGTGATAGATGGCGGTGAAACGTATGATGCCCCAGTGGCAATGATGGCATGCCGAAAGCGGTACACAGCAAACGCTTCTCCCGACTCAACACCAATGCGGTCTTCCGATAAAAAGGACGCTTTGCCGCAAATGACTTCGATGCGGTTTGCTTTGCAAAGCGCTTCGACACCTTGGCGAAGCTGAGTAACGACCTTTGTCTTATAGTTTTGCAGTTTGCCTAATTGAAACGAAACATGCCCCAATTTAATCCCGATTTCTTCTATATGAGAAATCTCTGCCATTTTCTGTGCAGCATGAGTGAACACTTTTGACGGAATACATCCTTTGTTCAAGCAAACACCGCCGAGTTCCGCTTTTTCGATGAGTGTGACAGACAGCCCAAGCTGGGCGGCGCGAATTGCGGCGTTATATCCGCCTGGTCCTCCGCCGATGATAACGACATCCCGTTCATGAGCAAGTTCTCCGACTACCATTTATACCAACTCCATTAACATTAGTTTTGGATTTTCAATCAGTCTTACGAAATAGTTGGTAAACGCCACCGCTGTCGCGCCATCGGCAATGCGATGGTCAAATGACATCGAGATGTTCATCATTGAGCGCACTGCGATTTCATCGTTTTCCATGACAACAGGACGTTTTTTTGTTTTGTGGAACGCCATAAGTGCCACTTCTGGATAATTAATAATTGGGGTTGCACCAATGCTGCCGCCGAGCGGGCCAACATTGCTGATGGTAAATGTGCTTCCTGTCATTTCTTGGAGCTCTAGTTTGTTTTCTTGCGCTTTTTTCGTGAGACGTTTCGCTTCTTCATGAATCTCCCGCAGTGACTTGCTTTCGACATGTTTGATGACTGGCACGATTAATCCTTCTTCTGTGTCGACTGCAATGCCGATATGATGCTCTTGTTTAAGATGGATCTCTTCGCACTCTTCATCAAGCCTGGCATTAAATATCGGAAACTTCTTTAACGCAAGCGACAATGCTTTAATGAAAAACGCCGTTGCGGAAATATGGAAATTGTGCTGTTTCAGTTCTTCACGGAACCAGATGAGCTCAGTGACATCGACTTCTTCAAAATGTGTGCAATGCGGAATCGTATATAACGATTGCGCCATTTTTTTCGCGATTTGCTTGCGGCGGCCGCGGAACGGGATGACAGAAAACGCTGGTGCATGGTCATCCGCTTTTGCGAATGATGGAACTTCCGTATCGCCGCCTGCAACTGATAAATGATTCGCTTGCTTCGCATTGTTAGTTTCGATAAAGCGGTACACGTCTTCGTCGGTAATTCGGCCGCCTCGTCCTGTGCCAACAACTTGTTCTAAATCCACCCCGTGTTCGCGGGCAATTTTCCGAGTATGCGGTGAGGCAAGCACGCGCCGTTCTACCGCACGCTTAGCGAAAGCTGCCTTTTCTTCTTTCATGACAAACGGTGGAGTGGATTCTGTCGGCACTTCCGGCGGATTGGACCGCATTTCCGCAAGTGGCGGTGATGTTGCTTTTAACGTAAGAATCGTCGTGCCAACTGAAATTGTTTTTCCTTCGGGAACGAGAATATCTTGGATGATGCCTGCGGCTGGCGCAGGTATTTCCGCCACCATTTTATCTGTCTGCACTTCGACTAGCGGCTGGTCTGCCTTTACATAGTCCCCTTTTTTAACGAAATAACTTAATACGACTGCTTCGGTCATTCCTTCGCCGATATCATGAAGCTTCACTTCCATTGCTTCTCCCCCTTCCGCTAGAAGTTCATTACTTTTTCGATCGCGTGTAAAACGCGCTGTGGCGTTGGTAAATAATCATCTTCATAGGCGAAAAACGGCACGGGAACGTCAAATCCAGTCACTCGTTCTACTGGCGATTTTTGATATAAAAACGATGTATCATTAATAACAGCGAGAATATCATTTGCCAATCCACCGGTGGCGTGTGCTTCCTGCACAATGACCGTTCGACCTGTCTTTTGAACCGAATCGGCGATGATATCTTTGTCAAGCGGGTAGAGTGTTCGCAAGTCGATGACATCGGCATGAATTCCTTCTTTTTCGGCAGATTCGGCTGCTTTCAGCGCTACTGGAACCATTGCCCCCCAAGCGATGACGGTCACATCGCCTCCTTCGCGCAATTTTTTTCCTTTGCCGATTTCAACAGTATATTTTCCTTCTGGCACATCCTCGCGAACTGCACGATAACTGCGCATTGGCTCTAAAAACAGCACCGGGTCAGGATCTTCAATGGCGGCAATGAGCAGCCCTTTTGCATCATATGGCGTGGACGGGCAGACGACTTTGATGCCCGGCATATGGGTAAACAGTGCTTCGGTGCTGTCAGAATGAATCTCTGGTGCGCGCACACCCGCGCCATATGGGGCGCGAATAACCATCGGCACGGTAAAATGCCCCATCGTCCGTGCGCGCATCCGTGCGGCATGCGTCATAATTTGCTCGTATGCTGGATAAATAAAGCCTAAAAACTGAATTTCCACGACAGGACGAAGTCCGCTGATCGCCATTCCGATCGCTGCACCAGTAAATCCTGCTTCGCTTAACGGTGTATCGATCACCCTTTCCTCGCCGAATTCTTCCTGTAATCCTTCCGTAGCGCGGAATACACCGCCGTTTTTTCCGATGTCTTCTCCAAGCAAAATGACATCTTCTCTCTCCTTTAACATCGTGCGAAGCGCATCATTCACTGCTTGCACAAGTGTTAGCGTCTTGGTGTTCATCGCCGTTATCATCCTTCGATCCCCCGCTTCCATTGAAAATACGCGTTTCTCTGTTCCGTAATCGTCCACGTCGGTTGAGCAAAAACATAATCAAACATGTCAGCCGGGTTCGCTTTTGGATATCGTTCCATTTCGGCTACTGCTTGCTCGATTTCCATGCTCACTTCCTCCTGTACTTGATTCGCCCATTTTTCATCCCACCAACCTTCCCGCTGCATAAATCGTTCCATCCGCTTGATAGGATCGGTCGTCTCGCGTCTTCGCTTGCTTTCTTCTTGATCGCGGTATTTCGATGGATCATCGGAAGTAGTATGGGCGCCATAACGCCATGTGACCGCTTCGATTAACGTCGGCCCTCTCCCGTTTCTTGCCCGCTCGAGCGCTTGCTGTGTTTCAAAATACACGGCAAAAATGTCGTTCCCATCGATGCGAATGCCAGGAATGTCGTATGCCAGCGCTTTTTGCGCGATCGTCTTTGATTTCATTTGGCGAGTAATCGGCACAGAAATCGCATATTGATTGTTTTGGTTGAAAAAGACTACAGGTACATTGAAAACGCTTGCAAAATTAAGCCCCTCGTGAAAATCTCCTTCAGATGTTGCTCCATCTCCAAAATAGACAATAACTGCATTTTTCGTTCCTTTCCTCTTTTCAGCGTAAGCTGCTCCTGCTGCATGCGGCAGCTGAGTGGCAATCGGAACACTCGGCGGAACGATTTTTTTTCCTTCCGGCGGAACACACCCTTCCGTTCGGCCTTTCCAATATAGAAGTATCTGCATTAAAGAGCAGCCAAATGTCATCATTGCGCCGTGATCGCGGTATGTCGGAAACATCCAGTCGCCATCGCGCAGCGCAAGAGCGCTTCCAACTTGGCACGCTTCCTGCCCCTCGTACGGAACATACGTACCAATGCGACCTTGCCGCTGCAGACTGACACATTTTCTATCAAACGTCCTGGTACGGATAAGATGGCGGTACATCGTCATTACCAGTTCTTTTGTCATTTGTTCACGATATTCGGATCGTACGATACACCCTTGTTCATTCATAATTTGCATTATCGGAAACTGAAATTCCATCGAATCCCTCCTTTACTGTTACCGGCGGATATCCCACTTCGGCTGTTTGCGGTGCGTAAAAAAATCATTGCGGCGGCTACGCTGCTGCAACCGCTCTTCACAAAAACGGTTTGCTGCTTCGATTGTTGTGATATGGTCTGCTTCTGCACGGGAATAAATATGAAGGAGCGTCGAATAAATCGCTTTTGTTTTTTGTAGTACACGTTCTTTATTCAATCCGTACAGCTCATCAGCTACTTGAATAAGTCCTCCAGCGTTAACGATGTAATCTGGCGCGTATAAAATTCCTTTCTCTTTCAGCAGCTGTCCGTGGCGCACATCAAGTAATTGATTGTTGGCGGAACCGACAATCGCTTTTACTTTCAACACATGTATCGTATTATCATTTACAACATTGCCGAACGCACATGGAACAAATATATCCGCGTCTGTTCTGTAAATTTCCGTCCCTTGTACAACTTTTACGTTCGCTCCCAATTTTTTTGCATATGATACAATCGCTTCAATTGCCGTTGGATGAATATCGCACACATACAAGTCCGCTCCTTCTTTCAATAAACGCTCCGCTACTTTTCTTCCTACTTTTCCTAACCCTTGGATGGCGTACGTTTTTCCATGAAGCTCGTCGCTTCCCCAAATCACTTTATTGGTAGCTTGAATACCGTAAATGACACCTAACGCGGTCGGTACCGAAGAATCGCCGCTGCCGCCATACTCTTCAGGAACACCTACGATGCAGTTTGTTTCTTTCATCGCGTGAACGAAATCATCCGGCGTCGTTCCCATATCAGTACCTGTGTAAAACCGGCCATTCAACGATTCAACAAACTGGCCAAATGCACGGAACAATTCCGGTGTCTTGTCTTTGTGTGGGTCTCCGATAATAACCGCTTTGCCGCCGCCAAAATCTACATCTGCCGCAAGGCATTTATACGTCATCCCTTTCGAAAGACGGAGCACATCAAATAGTGCGTCTTCAACGGTCGCATATGGGTACATCCGACATCCGCCAAGCGCTGGGCCTAACGTTGTGTCATGAATGGCGATAATTGCTTTTAATCCCGTGTTTTTATCATTACAAAATACGACTTGCTCATGGTCACGAATTTGCGTAAATATATCCACCGCTTTCCACTGATTGGTAACGGTATTCATATTCTTACAACCTCCTATGAATGCAACTGTTGTTTCTGTAACATTTGATCGATTTTTTGCTTTGGTAAAATCACTTGTTTCACTTCACCGATTCCGATTACTTGTACCTCATTTTTCGCTTCCACTTTCGTTACGACAACATTGTCACGAAGTTCTGTCACTGTCGCTGTCACCGTCACTGTCGATCCTTCCGCCGTCGGAGCTATATGTTTCACGAATACAGCCGCTCCCATTCCTTCTTCATGCTCTTCTAAATAAGGTAAAATAATTTTACGGGAAGCCCATTCCATGTGATATACCATGGATACGGTAGAATAAGCCCGATGGACAATATTCCCTTCAAATTGGGCAAACATATCAGGAGTCACGACCGTTTCCACCACAGCGGTGTCTCCCACTTTCATTGCTGGTTTCATCTTGTTCCACTCCTTCTATTATTACTAATAAATATATATACGTTTTAAAAACGTTATATTATTTTATGTTTTAATCCGAAAAAAGGGGATAAGCCCGAAAATGCTTATCCGATCTTCACTTATTGTTCAACTTAACACTGCACGGTCGCTCACTAGTTGAGTACCACGAATCCGCTGGAATTCCGCCAATAATTTTTCTACCGTTAACCCCTTCTTTTCATTTTCATTCACTTCCAAAATGATTTTTCCTTTATCCATCATGATAAGGCGGTTTCCTAAATCGATGGCTTGTTGCATGTTATGGGTGACCATTAATGTTGTTAATCTGTATTGATTAACAATATCTTTCGTTAAATTGGTAACCAATTCTGCTCTCGCCGGATCTAAAGCAGCCGTATGTTCATCTAGCAACAAGATGGACGGTTCTGTAAATGTTGCCATCAGCAAAGACAACGCTTGCCGCTCTCCGCCTGAAAGCAAGCCAACTTTCGCCTGTAAGCGGTTTTCTAAGCCAAGATGAAGCGTCGCGAGTACCTCACGAAAGTAATCGCGCCGTTTTTTTGTTACCCCGCGATGAAGCGTGCGTTTTTGATTCCGCGCGTACGCCATCGCAAGATTTTCCTCAATGGTCATGCTTGGCGCCGTTCCCGCCATCGGGTCTTGAAACACTCTTCCGATGTAGCGAGAGCGAACGTATTCTGGCATCATTGTCACATCTTGGCCGTCAATATAAATTGTTCCTTCATCGGGAAATAGCACGCCTGAAATCAAATTCATTAAAGTGGACTTTCCTGCGCCGTTGCTGCCGATAATCATGACAAAATCTCCTTTTTGAAGCGTCAAATTGATATCTTGAAGGGCGATTTTTTCATCGGCCGTTCCTTCGTTAAACACTTTATAAATCCGATTTAATTGCAACATCGCTTTCACCCTTTCCGTTTGCAGAGATTGCGATGACCTGCGCGCGCTCCCGCCTTTTCTGCTCTTTGCGCTTTTTCTTTTGTTGTTGGCGAACGATTTGCGGCATGACAAGCGCTAAAATGACAATGCACGCCGTGATAAGCTTCACGTCTCCTGTTTCTAAAAACTGCGCACGCAAAGCAAGGCTAACAACAATGCGGTAAATGATCGATCCGCCGACGACTGCGAGTGTCGTTCTCGCAATCGTTTTTGTTCCAAATATTGCCTCCCCAATGATAACGGAAGCGAGACCGATAATAATCATGCCGATTCCCATGCCGACATCGGCAAACGCGCCATATTGCGCAATAAGCGCTCCTGAGAACGCAACCATTGCATTTGAAAGCCCCAGACCTAAAACGATGAGCAAATTCGTATTCGCCGACAAGCTGCGAATCATACGCGGGTTATCGCCCGTGGCCCGGATCGCGAGCCCGATTTCTGTCTGCAAAAACCAGTCCGTGAAAAATTTAAACAGAAGAGTAAGAACCGCCATCGATACGAAGATTCCCCACGTTTTCGCCGCTGCTGAATCAAGGCCGAACTTCGCCCCCCATTCTTGAATCATTGTAAATATTGTTTTTTGATTTAAAAGCGGCACATTAGAACGCCCCATAATGCGAAGGTTGATGGAGTACAGCGCAATCATCATTAAAATCCCTGACAAAAGAGCGTTAATTTTTCCAACTGTGTGAAGAATCCCGGTCATGCACCCAGCAGCGAACCCGATAAAAAGCGCAAGACATGTCGCAACAAGCGGATTGACTCCGCTGACAATAAGCGTCGCTGCAACGGCGGCTCCAGTAACGAAGCTGCCGTCCACCGTTAAATCAGGAAAATCTAAAATACGAAACGACAAATATACTCCTAACGCCATAATGGCATAAATAATTCCTGATTCGATCGCACCTACCATCGCCGTCAACAAAGGCATTCATCCTTTCGAATTTATTCGATGTATTCCGCCATTTGATCCCACTCAGGCTTCAGCTTGATTCCTTGCTTTTGTGCTGCTTGTTTATTGATCACAAGCTTTAATTTGTCCGGATATTCCGGTTTAATTTCCGATGGCTTTTTCTGTCCTTTTAAAATGGCAACTGCCATTTCTCCCGCTTGATAACCGATGTCATAGTAATCAAACCCATACGCCGCAAAACAGCCGCGTTTTAATGAATCAAGCTCTCCAGTAAAAACAGGGATTTTTCTTTCATTGGCAACGCTCACGACCGACTCGATTGCCGATACAACCGTATTATCGGTGACAATATACAGCACATCTGCTTTGCCAACTAAAGACTCTGCTGCCTGTTTCACTTCTGCTGTTGTTGAAACAGATGTTTCCACAAACTTCAAATCGGTGTTCTTCGCGGCAACTTTTACTTTTTCAATTTGTGCCACTGAGTTTTGTTCTCCTGCGTTATAAATGAGCCCAACCGTTTTGGCGCCGGTTTGTTCATCAATAAATTGAATGGTCTTTCGAATCGCATCAGGATGGCTATCTGTTGTTCCAGTAATATTTTCACCAGCTTGATCCATCGATGGAACTAAACCGGCACCGACTGGATCAGTCACAGACGTAAACACGATTGGAATTTCTTTCGTAGCGTTTAATGCGCTTTGTGCGCTTGGGGTGGAATTGGCAAAAATAAGATCAACTCCATCAGACACAAAATTGTTCGCAATCGTTTGGCTGTTGTTCATGTCTCCTTGCGCGTTTTGTACATCGTACTTGACGTTTTCCCCTTCTTTAAATCCGCCGTCTTCCAGCGCTTTTTTAAACCCGTTGAACGCAGCATCCAACGACGGATGCTGGCTAATTTGCGTGACGCCAATCGTGACTGTTTTTCCCTCCTTTTCATTCCCTTCAGCACCTTTTGTCGCTGTCTTCTCTTTCGTGCAACCTGAAAGCGCTAACATACCAACAAGCATAGGTACTGCCAGTCGTTTGATTGCTTTTTTCATTCCTTATCCCTCCTTGATTTTTATCCAAATTGGCATAACGCCAATTTTCTCCTTATGATATGCTCTTATTTGCAAACGCTTACAAAAAACATCATAAAAATATTTAATAACGTTAAAATAACGTTATACTAAATAAATATTATCAATCAAATAGACAGAAAGTCAATAATTTTCTTAAAAATAATAATTATAAAAAAGAACATCTTGGCGGGAAGATGTTCTTTCTTCACCCAAAATATTATGAATGGAGAAGTGTGTTTAGTTTATTCAGCTGCTGTTTCGCTTCTTCCATCATTTGCTGAAATAGTTCTGCCACCGTCGGCATGTCTTCGATGAGTCCAGCAATTTGCCCTGCATTGACAAATCCTTCATAAAAATCCCCTTGAAGCGCTCCGCGACGATGGCGGTCTTCTGATGTATATTCATTGAACTTTTCCAGCGACACTCCTTCCTTCTCATACTGCAGCAATTTCTCTGCATACGGAGTGCGCATAATTCTTCGCACCCTTCCAACTGATCGACCAACAATCACTGTTTCGTTCTCACTGGCATTGGTGATTAACTGTTTGTACGTCTCATGAAACGGCGCATCTTTTGTTGCAATGAGGCGCGTACCTAATTGAACTCCTTGAGCGCCAAGAGCGAATGCAGCGAGTAATCCCCTGCCGTCTCCAATTCCGCCGGCAGCTACGACAGGAATGCGGACAGCGCTTGTGATTTGTGGGATCAACGCCATTGTCGTCAATTCTAACGTCGAATTAATTCCCGCTGCTTCATATCCTTCAGCAACAATAATATTTGCCCCCGCTGCTTCCGCTTTTTTCGCCTGTTTCACCGAAGCGGTCACGACAATTATTTTCACGCCTTGTTCTGCAAGACGTGGAATAAGCGGTGCCGGATTCCCCGCTGACAATGAAACGACAGGAACGCGATGTTTGAAGACTAACGATATCATTTCGTCTACATACGGCGTTACTTGAATCGGAATATTAACGGCAAACGGTTGGCTTGTTCTTCGCTTTGTTTCGATGATGATTGCTTCCACGTCATCGGGCGGCATTGTGCCAACACCAATCGTTCCAAGCCCTCCCGCTTCGGACACGGCACTAGCCAGCTGCGCGTTGCTAATATTGCCCATTCCCCCTTGAATGATCGGATAACGAATATGTAGCAAACGGCAAATATCATTCATAAAATTCCCACCCCGTAAAAATTGTGTTATACTTATCATAACCTTACCATACTTTAAGGAGGATGGGAATGATTTATTGTTACAATGGAAAAACGCCGAAAGTGGACGATACAGTATTTATCGCTCCTGGCGCTCATATTATCGGCGATGTTACGATTGGAAAAGAATCGACCATTTGGTTTAATGCCGTGTTGCGAGGCGATGAAGCACCGATTATTATTGGGGAGCGCTGCAGCATTCAAGATAACTCGACATGCCATTTATATGAGGGATCGCCGCTTGTGGTGGAAGACGAAGTGACGGTCGGCCACAATGTCATTCTTCACGGCTGCACCATTCGAAAACGCTCTATTATCGGCATGGGTTCCACGATTTTAGACGGTGCCGAAATCGGCGAAGAATGCATTATCGGGGCGAACACGTTAATTCCTTCCGGCAAAAAAATTCCGCCGCGTTCTCTTGTCATGGGTTCTCCGGGAAAAGTTGTCCGTGAAATTACTGAAAAAGATTTAGCACTTATTCAATTGTCGATTGATACGTACGTTCAAAAAGGGAAAGAATATCGTCAACTGTTAGCAGATCGAAGCAAAAAAGCATAAAAGCACTGCTTTCCATCAGCAGTGCTTTTATGCTTTTCAGTGGAAAAGTGTCATTCCACAATAAAAGGATGATCATAGACATCATATTCCTCGTCTTTTTTCTCTAGTTCATTTCCATCCATAAACACAGATTCAAAAAAACGGCTAGCCGGAACAGCTAACTCCTTGTAATATTCACTAAATAATGCGGCAGCATGGCTCCCCATCCACTGTTTTGGAAGCAGCTCTTCTGGCAATCCCGGATCGATAAACAGAAACTTGCGATATTCATGCACGAGCTTCGTTCTCTCGACAAAACATTCTGCATCTGACATTTCCCCGCGCTGAATTTTATGTTTATCAATAATGTATTTTTGGCTATAAATAGAAATAAACTCCTCGTACTTTTGGTTAATTTCATCCAAGTCCCAACATTTCTCAACTAATCGCTTGTTCGTGTGTGGTCCGTCATATTGCGCGATAAAGAAATCGACATATGGTTCAATCTCATATTTATCGATTAAATCATACACTTGCTTTTCTAAATTATTCGGAGAAATCCAGCAGCTGTTGGAAATCGTGCCAAAACCGCTCCAAACGAGCTCTTTGCGCAATTCGTCCCGCACATTCCGTATTTCTTCAGGAATCGTATACACTAAAATACGCCACTTGCCGTCCCATTTTTCCGGGCGGATTTTATAAATACGTTTTGCAGCTTCTTCCATGCGTTTAATTCCCCGTTCCGTCAACGAATAGTAGCTTTTATTCCCCTTTTTTTCCGCTTTTACCCATCCTTGCTTGCTCATTCGCGAAACCGCAGCACGAACAGCTTGGTCATTATGCCCAAACTCTTTTAATAAGCGAATTAGGCTGCCAATCCAAATTTTGTTTCCATAATGACGGATATAATCACCGTAAATAGTAAAAATCATCGACCGCGTATTCATGCTCATTGTGGACACCCTTTATCTTGTTTTCAAGATATAATCGTAACAAATTTTTATTACGACGACAAGACGAACGAAAAAAAAACGTTAAATAAAAAGGGGAGGCTCATGCGATGAGTCACTCCCCTGTAAATTGTGGTTTTCGCTTTTCGCTAAATGCAGCTAATGCTTCTAAGCGATCTTTCGTCGGAATCGTTAATTCGTATGCTTTCGCTTCAATGGCGATCCCTGTTTGCAAATCAACGTTCATGCCTTGTTGAATCGCGTATTTCGCTTGCTGCAAAGCAATTGGGCCATTTTGCATCATTTCGTGTGCCAGCGCTTCACAGCTAGGCATTAAATTTTCTTTTTCTACTACGTTTGTTAACAGGCCGTATTCATACGCTTGTTCAGCAGTTATTTTACGGGCCGTCAAAATTAACTCTTTCGCTTTCGCTTCGCCAATTAACCTAGGAAGCCGCTGCGTTCCGCCAGCGCCTGGGATAATCGCCCAGCTCACTTCGGTTAACCCCATGATTGCTCCTTTCACTGCGATTCTGAAATCACAAGCAAGCATTAGTTCAAATCCGCCGCCAAACGCATACCCATTTACAGCAGCAATCGTCGGCTGCGGCAAATTGGCCACAGCATTGAAAACGTCGCGGATTTTTTTCACGTTGCGCCGCACTTCCATTTCATTCAACGTCTTCCGTTCTTTTAAATCCGCGCCTGCGCTGAACGCTTTGTCTCCCGCGCCAGTAAAAATCACAACACGAATGTCGCGATTAAGGTGGATGCGCTCCACTGCTTCTCCAAGCTGGCACAACGTGGCGTAATCAAAACAGTTCATCGCTTCTGGACGGTGCAATGTCACGTAACCTATATGATCTCTCTTTTCCACCAATACGTTTGCCATTATCATTTCCATTGTTCTTCCCCTCATCATTCATCAGTATTTTCAACAATCGTAGCAATTCCTTGGCCAACGCCGATACACATCGTTGCAAGTCCATATTTAACGCCCCGTTTTTTCATTTCGTAAATGAGTGTTGTTAAAATGCGGGCGCCACTTGCCCCAAGCGGATGGCCAAGAGCGATCGCTCCACCGTTGACATTTACCTTTTCGCGGTCAAGACCAAGCTGTCTAATGCATTCTATCGATTGAGATGCAAACGCTTCATTCAACTCTGTTAAACCAATATCACCAATCTTCAAGCCAGCGCGAGCCAACGCTTTTCTTGTCGCATAAATCGGGCCAATTCCCATCACCGCTGGCTCTACTCCCGCCACAGCCGATGTTACATACTTCACAAGTGGTTTCATACCAAGTTCTTTCGCTTTTTCCACGCTCATCAATAAAAGCGCGGACGCTCCGTCATTTACTCCTGAAGCATTTCCGGCTGTGACAGTGCCGTTTTCAAAGAGCGGACGCAGTTTTGCGAGTTTTTCCAGCGTCGTGTCTGGACGGGGGTGTTCATCTTTGTCCACGATGACTTGATTGCCTTTGCGGTCGTAGTAGATAACCGGAACTAATTCGTCGGCAAATCGGTTCGATTCAATCGCCTTTTTCGCTTTCATTTGGCTCTCATAGGCAAATTCATCTTGTTCTTCTCGGGAAATGCCGAACCGCTTTGCGACATTTTCCGCTGTTTGCGGCATGCTGTCCGTTCCATACATTTCCTCCATCTTCGGATTGATAAATCGCCAGCCAATCGTTGTATCAAACATTTCCATATTGCCGCGTGGAAAGTCGGCACTTGGTTTTGCCATGACAAATGGCGCGCGCGTCATGCTTTCCGTTCCGCCGGCAATGACCACTTCCGCTTCTCCTGTCATGATGGCGCGCGCCGCGTAGTTCACCGCATCAAGCCCTGATCCGCACAAGCGGTTAACCGTCGTCCCCGCTACTTCGACCGGCAATCCGGCCAATAAAGCAGACATACGAGCGACATTCCGGTTATCCTCTCCTGCCTGATTGGCGTTACCGAGAACAACTTCTTCAATTTGCTGGACAGGAAGATGTGGATTACGTTCAACCAGTGCGCGAATCACAATAGCGCCAAGATCATCCGGACGGACGTCTTTTAGCGCTCCTTTATATTTTCCTATCGGTGTCCGTACTGCGTCGACAATGACTACTTCTTTCATATTTATCGCCCCTTTTATTCTTTATTGGTGTAATCATATACCCCTTTTCCTGTTTTTCTGCCGAGCCGCCCTGCTTTGACGTATTGTTCAAGCAATGGTGCCGGGCGATATTTTTCCCCTAATTTTTCATGCAAATATTTTAAGTTATTGAGCCTTGTATCCAATCCGACTAAATCTGCTAGCTCAAATGGCCCCATCGGATAATGGAGGCCGAGTTTAATCGCTTTATCAATCTCTTCTGGTGTGCCAACACCTTCTTGAAGCATATAAAATGCTTCGTTTCCAACTAAGGCGCTAATCCGGCTTGTCACAAATCCAGGAAATTCATTCACAACAACAGTTTCTTTTCCCATTTGCTGTGCAACCTTTTGAATAACATCGGCTGTTTCATCGCTCGTTTCTAAACCGCGGATGATTTCAACAAGCTTCATTTTATGAACAGGGTTGAAAAAATGCATTGCAATCACTTTTTCTGGCCGCTGCGTAAAGGACGCGATTTCCGTTGGGCTCATCGTTGACGTATTCGTTGCAAAATAGCAAGATGCCGGCGCATGTTGATCAATCGTCTCAAACACTTGTTTTTTAATTTCCAATTTTTCTGGCACGGCTTCAATGACTAAATCCGCTTCCTTGACTGCTCCGATTAAATTCGTCGAGTAATGCAATCGCGCTTCGGCTTCCTGCTTCTCTGAATTTGTTATTTTACCGCGCGTAATTCCTTGTTCAAAAATAGACGAAATTTCGTTTTTCGCGCTTTTTAACTGTTCTTCTTTCACATCGATGAGCGTCGTTTCAAATCCGCCGACTGCGCTGACATAAGCGATTCCTCTTCCCATAACCCCTGAACCAACAACCACAATATGGCGAATCACCAAAATCCCTCCTTGCTATGTTCTTATATGATAGGACAAAATAAGCACTCCATCCGCAAGATAGAGTGCTTCACCAACCCCTTTCACTTTACACGCCGAAAGGATTGAGCGGACGGCTTCCATAATAAGACAGGATGCTTTTCGTTTCCGTATATAAGTCGAGTGTTTCGATGCAAAGCTCACGTCCGAATCCGGACTGTTTATATCCGCCAAACGGCGTTCCTGGGAACGCGGAGAACGGGCTATTAACCATGACAATACCAGCTTGAATTTGTTTCGCCACACGAATCGCACGTGCATGATCTTTTGTCCAGATGGCCGATCCCAAGCCATATTCACTGTCATTAGCCAATTTAATGACCTCATTTTCATCATTAAATTTCATTACAACGACGACCGGGCCGAAAATTTCTTCTTTAACGACTTTCATTTGATGATTGACATCCGTAATAATGGTTGGTTCGTACCAAAAGCCGTTTTCAAACCCTTCCACTTTCGCTTTTCTCCCGCCAGTGACAATCGTAGCTCCCTCTTCGATGGCAGATTTCACATAGCCGTCAATAACTTCTAGTTGTTCGCGGCTAATGATGGCACCAACATGGGTATCTTGCTCAAACGGATTGCCAAGCTTCAATTTTTTCGTTTTTTCAACAAATTTTTCGATGAATTGATCGTAAATGCTTTCATGTACGTATAAACGGGAACGCGCTTCACAAGATTGTCCGGTATTATAGAAAATTCCGAATAATGAACCGTTAACAGCGGCATCAATGTCTGCATCCTCGAAGATGATGTTCGGCGATTTGCCGCCGAGTTCTAATGTTACCCGTTTTAACGTTTTCGACGCTTTTTCCATAATATTTTTTCCAACTGGAGTCGAACCAGTAAAGGCAACTTTATCAACAAGCGGATGCTCAACTAAATAATTCCCGACTTCAGAGCCAGACCCGGTCACTACGTTGACGACACCTTCCGGGACGCCAGCTTCATGACAAATTTCTGCAAGTACGATACATGTCAGCGGTGTTAATGAAGCCGGCTTGACAACAACGGAACACCCTGCTGCAATGGCTGGGGCAATTTTCCACGCTGCCATCATCAATGGATAATTCCATGGGATAATTTGCGCACATACCCCGACAGGCTCTTTTTCGGTAAAATTATGAAACGCACCTGGCATATTGTTGACCGTGCCGCGATGGCTGATAATGGCACTGGCGTAAAATTCAAAATCTTCAATCGCCTGCATCACTTGCCCTTGTGCGGCGGAAAGTGCTTTCCCTGTATCTAAAATCTCTAATTCTACTAACTCATGAAAACGGGAACGCATAATAGAAGCAATTTTGTTTAAAATACGCGCCCGTTTGTTGACAGGAAAATGGCGCCATTTGCCATGATCAAAAGCTTGACGCGCCGCTTGAATAGCACGTTCCGCATCTTCTTTCGTTCCTTTCGCTACTTTCGCAACCGGCTCCCCTGTTGCCGGGTTGTATGTCGTAAACGTTTCCCCGGAAGCGCTTTCGACACGCTCCCCGTTAATAATCAGATGATACATTTCACGTTTTGTTTCAAGCTTCTCCATTTTTTGTTCTTTCACAGTCGCCATCTATCTTCCACTCCTTTTCCTTAACTTACTTTCCTTGAAATGATGGTGGGCGTTTTTCAAAGAAAGCGCGAATGCCTTCTCGGTGGTCTTCCGTCAGTCCGGCAATGCGCTGGCCGTAAGCTTCTTTTTCCAAATAGTCTTCGAAGGTACAATGCCAGCTTTCGCGCAAATAGCGTTTGATCAAACCAACCGCTTTCGTCGGCATGTTGGCAAGCCGGCCAGCAAAACGCTGCACTTCTTCTTCCCAAGATTGCTCAGGGACAACAGCGGTGGCAAGCCCGAGCTCGGCTGCTTTTGGCGCGGAAATTTTTTCGCCGAAAACCGCCAATTCAAGTGCTTTCGCATGCCCGATTAATCGCGGCAAATAATACAAATTTCCCGCATCCGGAATGAGGCCAACGTGAATAAACGCTTCGACAAAGCTCGCTTTCTCTGAGACAAGCCGAAAATCGCACGCGAGCGCCAAGCTCATTCCCGCGCCGGCCGCAACCCCATTCACCGCGGCGACCACTGGCTTTTCAACATGATAGAGCGTTTGCATCATCGGTGCATAGCGCGTCCTTAGCACCTCCCCGTGATCCATTTCCTCCGTCACGCCGCCGAGATCTTCACCGGAACAAAACGCCCGTCCTGCCCCAGTAATCACAAGGCAGCGAACGTTTTCATCATTAGCAGCCTGCTTCAGTGCTTTCGTGATTTCCTTGTTCATCTGCTCTGTAAGCGCATTCAGTTTGTCAGGACGGTTAAGCGTAAGCCATGCTACGCGGTCGCGCACTTCATAATGAATCGTTTCATACAATCGACAGCACCACCTTTATCTTCCTTGAAAACGCGGCTTTCGTTTTTCGATAAATGCCGCCATTCCCTCTTTTTGATCCTCAGACGAAAAAAGGAGATAAAAATTTTTTCTCTCAAACTGCATGCCTTCATATAGCGAATAGTCTACTGCCTTATTCACGGCTTCTTTAATTAGGCGGACGGATAAAGGAGGCTGTTTTGCCAGCTTTTTCGCAAACCGCATTGTTTCCTCATCCAATAACTCTGGCGCGATGACACGGTTGACAATCCCTAATTCATGCGCTTCTTTTGCCGACATACGCTCGCCTGTCCAAAGCCACTCGAGCGCTTTTGTTTTGCCGATTAATTTAGTAAGGCGCTGCGTTCCGCCCGCACCTGGCATCACACCGATATTCACTTCCGGAAATCCGAATTCCGCTGTATCGGCCGCAAACAACAGGTCACAGCTAAGCGCGAGTTCGAATCCTCCGCCTAATGCAAAACCGTGTACGGCGGCAATCGTAGGCTTTTTAATAAGTGCAAGGCGATCCCATTCGGCAAATTGATTAAGCAATTCCAGCGTAATGGAATCATCGTTTGCCATTTCGTCGATATCCGCTCCTGCTGCAAAGGCACGGCCGCTTCCTGTCAAGACGATGACGCGCACATGTTCATCGCGGTCGTAAAATTCCATCGCGCTGACGATTTCCGTTACCATTTTCCTATTCAAGGCGTTTAACACGTCTGGGCGATGCAGTTCAATCACAGCAACATTCTCATCAACATGTGTGCGAATGTGCGCAAACTCAGTCATTTTTCACTTCCTCGCCCACCATCAATGTGACGATATCGCCTGCAAACGACATTAAATCTTTTCCCGACGCTTTCGCTTCACTCGTTTTCATTGCTGCTTTGAACGCTTCATAACTGTCATAGTACATTTCACATAATAAATAGTATTCACTCTCTCCTCCCATTGGCGTACCGGTAATTTTCGTTACTTCCATTTTGCGCAGCCCCGGAATTTTCGCGGTAATTGGGGCGTGCGTGCCAAAATAATGTTCATCAAATTTTTCTTTATCTTTTGGTTGTTTATAAAGGGCAATCATTTTAATCATCGTTCTCTTCTCCTTGTTTATAAATTTTTTACATCCATGTGGAGATTGGTTTCATCGCTTCAAACGGATTTTTGCACTGCTTACAGTAGAAAATGCTTCTGCAAGCGGTAGGCCCGAACAAGTTTTCTATTACCGTAAAAGAAGAGTGGCAATAAGGACACTCAACGTGCCATTCGCCGTTTGAACCGACTTGCCGCGGCGGCGGCGCAATACCGAATTCTTTTAACTTTTCCCGTCCCTTCTCTGTGATTCGGTCAGACGTCCATGGCGGATGGCGAATAAATTCTACAGTAACGCGATCGATTCCTTTTAACTGCAAAAGAGTCTGTTCGACACGTTGTTGAATAATATCGAGCGCCGGGCAACCGATAAATGTTGGAAGTAGTTTGACTGTGACTTCGCCGTGTTGAACCTGAACGTCTTCGACCATTCCTAAATCGATGACACTGACGGAATCTATTTCAGGATCTTTTACAGAATCTAACATTTCCATAATTCTTTCTACCGCAAGATTGGAGGCCATCGTTACCCCTTCTTTCCGAGAAACTCACAAATTACCATGTCGCTAGAGGGTCGAGGCGATATACTTCTGACAATGTCATAATCGCTTCGTCTAAATCTGCCGTATGTTCTCCGTTTCGTCCGTTGCCACGTTTCATACCGAACTCGCTTGGCAAATCGAGGTTTACTTCTGCAAAAACCGGCTGCATCGCTTGAATCCAACGATGTTTTAATATCTCTTCGTTTTCAATAAGTCCAAATTCTACCATTCTATCTCCTTTCATTCCAAGCGTCAGCACGCCGCCAAAATCTTCAAATACTTTCACAACCGCCTTTTTCATACGTTCACGAGCTTCACCTTGAGCATTCGTAAGCTGAATGAACCATGTTCTCCAATGCATGAGATGGTAATAAAGCTCCATGTTGATTTTGACAGCAACTTGAGCGAGCGGTTCATACGAACTATGTTTCAACGAATCAACGCGCACTTTTTTCGCCTGTGTGTAAAAATAGTGGCGAACAACGGCAAATGCCCAATCATATCGAGGTTCGCGCAAATAATGGCCAGGGCCGTTGACTTCCTCGAGTAAAATTGCGTTTCGGCGTTCGGATGATGGGCGCTGATGTGCCAAAACATCTGCCTTTCCGATACCAATGTCTTCTAGCAACTGATAATACATTGCCGCATGCCCCATCGTATCTTGATTAATGGAAGAAAACGCGATATCCTCTTCAATGTGCGGCGCAAGCCCAAGCCATTCCGAACCGCGATAAGAGAGAATAAAATCGTCATCCGCTAGTTGAAACAATAGCTCCACGAGCGCTTCTTTATATTCGGGATGCTGCTGTAATTCCTCAGGTTTCGTGATTTTCATCGCTGGATCTCGCCCTTCCATGAAAGAATCTCTTTTTCATCAAGCATTTGCTGTTCGTATTGACGCCATTTCTTTTTCAAATATCCATACCCTTTTGTAGTGCGATAATCTTTGTTATCGAGCCGCTTTAACGATTCTTTTTCTTCTTCCGTCATCATGCGGATATCTGATCGTTTCACGACCCAGATGTCAGAAACCGTTTCGCGCCGCATAAAATTTTCTTGCGCCATCACTAAAGCGATTTCATGGTTTGGGGCAAGCAGGCTAAATTGATGCTGAAGCGGTGCTGTATCATTTTTCCTGCTAAATACCTCAAACACTTGATAAAAGCCTTTTCCGCTGTCACTCATTGCCATTCCCCCACTTCTCACACTGCTGCTGATTGACCGCTTAACGCTTCACGAACCCAAGCGTTATTGTGGTACGATAGCTCGCGAAGACGAAGCCGCTCTTTTGATTTTGGCCCGTTGTTGCGAATAATTTCTTTAAATTTGTTCCAATCTGGCTGCTTGTAAACCCATTTTCCTTTCGCTTCATCAAAATGCATCGTTTCATCTGGGAGCTTTAATCCTATCGACAAAATGCGCGGCACATATTTCGTAAAGAAATCTTGACGCAATTGCTCATTTGTTTTCGTCCGTATGCGGTATTTAATCGTAATATCTTGTTTCGATGTCCCAGTTGTTGCTGCACTATCAGGACCAAAGAACATTAACAACGCTTCCCACCAACGATTCAACGCATCTTGCAACATCTCTTTTTGCTCTTTCGTTCCTTCTGCAAGCGCTAAAATAATCGATTCGCCGTGCTGGGCGTGGAACACTTCTTCCGCACAAATCCGCTTTAACGCCCGCGCATACGGCCCGTAAGAAGCATCTAGCATGTTTGTCTGCGTAATAATCGCAGCTCCGTCAACAAGCCAGCCGATCAATCCCGCATCCGCCCAAGTCGGCGCAGGCATATGAAACACGTTATGAAACTTTAAATCTCCTTTGAACAAATCTTGCATAATCTCCTCGCGCGTTTTTCCAAGCGGCGCCATTAAATCTTCCGCAACGCGGAGAAGAAGTTGACCATGTCCCATTTCATCCTGCACTTTCGCCATAATGCCAAGCTTTCTTCTTAGCGAAGGAGCTTTCGGAACCCATTCTTTCTCTGGAAGCGCTCCCATAATTTCACTAATGCCATGCATCGCAATAAGTTTAATCAACGTCATTCGATAATCTTCTGGCATCCAATCATCTGCCTCAATTTTCTCCCCCGCTTCAATTCTCTTCATAAACCGCTCGTATTTTTCCTCTTCAGATATCCGTCTTAACGATGTTACTACGGGCATTTCCTTACACCTCCCAATTAAAATATATAACGTTTATTTAACGTAATTATAAAATAACGTTATAAATAATGCAATAATAAAATTGCTAATTTTCTTACAATAATGCTTTCTCCTTGCGGTAATCTACTATACGAATCGCTTTCCCCTCTGAACGCGGAATGGATTTTGGCGGATGAATATTAACATTGATAGACACAAGACAGTGGTTTTTCAACAAATGCTGTATTCGCTTCACTAAATCGCGAACGCGTTCATCGTGAAGATTGCTTCGGATTTCTTGATAGAAGCGCTCGCTTATCTCGACTTGCAATTCCACGACATCGAGCATTCCTTTTCGCAAAATGTGGACTTGATAATGTGGCGCAAGCTCTGGGACCGTCAATAAATAATGTTCTATTTCAGATGGAAAAACGTTAACACCGCGTATAATGAGCATATCATCAACACGCCCTTTAATTCTCGACATCCTTGTGGTTGTTCGTCCACATGCACACGGTTCCTTCGTAATGGAAGCGATATCGCCTGTGCGATAGCGAATGACTGGAAACGCTTCTTTTGTCAAGCTGGTAAAGACAAGCTCTCCTTCCTCGCCTTCTCCCACTGGCTCGAGTGTATCCGGATGAATGACTTCAACAAAGAAATGATCCTCGGCAACATGCAATCCGTTCTGCGCCTCATGGCATTCCATTGCAACCCCAGGGCCGATGACTTCACTCAATCCATAAATATCACACGCTTTAATTCCGAATTCCCGTTCTAATGTTCTCCGCATTTCCTCCGACCATGGTTCCGCTCCGAAAATCCCATATTTTAACGATGTTTTCCGCGGATCTTTGCCAAGCTCTTTCATCCGTTCAGCGATGTTCAATACGTAGGAAGGGGTGCCACAAATAACATCTGGCTTAAAATCTTCAATAATCATGATTTGCCGATCCGTATTCCCGCCTGATACTGGAACAGTCACCGCACCTAACCGCTCGCTTCCGTAATGAAGTCCAAGCCCGCCAGTAAACAGTCCGTATCCATAAGCGTTGTGCACAATATTCCCCGGCTTTCCGCCAGCAATGGCAATCGCGCGCGCCACCACATCTGCCCAATGGTTAATGTCGTTTTTCGTATACGCTACCACCGTCGGCTTTCCGCTCGTTCCGCTAGAAGCGTGAATGCGGACACAATCTTGGATGCTAACGGCAAGCAGCCCAAACGGATAATGTTCCCGCAAGTCTTTCTTCGTTGTAAACGGCAGCTTTTTCACATCATTCAGCGTACGAATATGCTCTGGCTTTACTCCATGTTCATCCAGCTTTTGACGATAAAACGGCACATGCTCGTATACCCTCTTGACCGTTTGTTGCAGCCTCTCGAGCTGCAATGTTTCCATTTCTGCTCTGGAAGCCGTTTCAATGCGATGCAAAATCATACTCCCATCCTCCTTTTAAGCGCTTTCATCAATATTTTGAAAATAAATATATATCACGTTTATATAACGTAATACATATTTAACATCATATTTAAGTTTAAAATATATCTAATATTCAAAATTGTCAACTACTATTTTTGTCGCTTTTTTGCTTTTAAGCAAAAAAGATGGGATGTTCCTTTTGACTAGAAAAAACGGCAAGCTTTTAACGCAAAAAGTTATTTATTTGAAATGAAGCACTTCCAAACACGATCAAACAAAACAGTAAATGGGACTCAAGCGGGAGCATAATCCATTTTTATAATCAGTCGCTTCCACGAAAAACGAAACGGCCTTCCCCCGATTGAATATCGAGAAAAAGACCGCATAGAACATTTGCTCCTGCGTGCTCTCCAATGAAGTGACATTCCGCGGCGCATCAGGCTGATGGGGCATCTGCTTATCGTACCGAAGAAGACAAATAAAAAACGATCGCTGTTCGTTTCCTTAGTATTTCTTGCAGCCATTTGGACATCTTTTCTGTTCTAGACAAAACCTTAGCTGCTTTTGGGCACTTCCGCAGAGCCGGACTCGATTTTTGCTGCCTAGAAGATTACGGAACAAGTTTGTCTCTCTTCCGATATGCCATTCCTTCGGCCAAAGCAATTAATTCTCCTTTGTCATTCAACACTTCGATTCGATATACCCCGAGACGGTGTGGTTTCGTTTCTTCGCGCGCAATTGCTACCAATCTATCTCCCATTCCGCTGGCTTGCATATAATATATGGTCATCGCGATACCAACTGCCGCTTGATGATGTGAATTGCTAGCACAAGCAAAAGCAACATCAGCCAAAGAAAAAATCGCTCCTCCATTGGCACTGCCGTGAAAGTTCAGCAGATTTCCCTTTATTTCCATTGATACTTTGGCATATCCTTCCTCGACATCTTCGATAGTGATGCCTAAATAATTCGCAAAAGGATCTTCCTTCATTTTTTTCATAAAATCCCCCATCTTCCCCTCCTCTTATTGCTTTTTGGATCCATTAATTGTCCTTATGGATGATATATTATGCCGCTTATCCTGTTTCTGCACACACTCCAAAGGATATCTACCTTTCTTCTGGCCAGCACGAAAACGATGTCATTACAAAAAGTTATGATATAACGTGAAAATATTATTTATTATATAGAAAAAATGTCAGCTGTTATTTTATTTTGAAAGAAGAGTTTCAAAAATAATGGCCTTTCCTAAATCGAAGAACAGGGAAAGACCTTTATGAGGGTAATGGCCTATCTTATAAGCCGTACCAATTGAATTTCTCTTGACTTAAATCCACCCATACATGTTTCGTTTGTGTATACATGTTCATTGCTTCTATACCAAGCTCACGTCCAAATCCGCTTTGTTTCATTCCGCCAAACGGGGCAGCGCTGTCTAACATACTGAACGTGTTAACATACACTGTTCCCGCTTTCAATCCGCGTGCCATTCGATGGGCGCGGGCCAAATTGGTTGTCCATACACCTGATGCTAATCCGTAAATACTTTCGTTTGCCTTTTTTAATACATCTTCTTCGTCTTTAAACCGAATAATGGATACGACAGGCCCAAAAATTTCTTCCTTTGCTATCGTCATATTGTTGTCAACATCTGCAAATACGGTCGGAGTATAATAAAACCCATTTCCGCACTCTTCCTTTCGCTTTCCCCCTGTTACAAGCGTGGCCCCTTCTTGCTTGCCAATTTCAACATACCTCTCAATGATATTTAACTGTTCTTCGGATACTTGCGGGCCCATTTGTGTCGCCGGGTCAAGCGGATGGCCAACGCGAATGGACTCCGCTTTGCGGGCAAACTCCTCTACGAAACGGTCGTAAATAGTTTCTTGAACAAACAGCCTTGAACCTGCCGCGCAAACTTGCCCTTGCGCAAAGTAAATGCCAAATAATGAGCCGCTAATTGCCGCATCCATATCAGCATCATCAAATACAATATTCGGAGATTTCCCTCCTAATTCTAGGGAAATCGGCTTTAAATGTTTACTTGCCGCCTGCATGATCAGCCTTCCTGTTGCTGTTGAACCGGTAAATGCTATTTTGTCCACATCTGGATGAGAAGCAAGTGCAGCCCCTGCTGTAGGACCGTAACCGTTCACCACATTAATGACCCCGTCTGGAATACCGGCTTCTTGCAACAATCTTGCTAATTCGAGCACACTGATTGGTGTTTGTTCCGCCGGCTTGATCACAATCGTATTTCCCGCTGCCAGTGCCGGCGCCAATTTCCACATTGTCAGCATGATTGGAAAATTCCACGGAACAATGGCACCGACTACACCAACTGGCTCACGAAGCGTATAATTAAAACGATTTGCTGGAGATGCAAGCGTATCCCCTTGAATTTTGTTTGCTATCCCCGCGTAAAATTCAAGTACATCAATGGCAGCTGGAATGGCGATCAGCTTTGTTTCATTAATCGTGAGCCCGTTATCATTTGATTCAACTTCTGCTAGATAATCAACATTCTCCCATAGTTTTTGGGCAGCTCGATACAATAATCGGCCACGCTCACTTGGAGACATCGAAGCCCATGGCCCCGATTCAAATGCTTTGCGGGCCGCTTTTACCGCTAAATCAATATCGGCCGCATCCCCTTCCGCGATGATTCCGTTGACTTCTTTCGTTGCTGGATTAATCGATGTAAACGTTTTTCCTGAAACAGAATCTACCCATTTTCCATCAATAAACAGCTGATACTTTTTCATCCTCTTCCTCCTTTACCCACAGATCAGTAAGCGGTTTCAAGAATGCGCAAAACATCTTCCTTTGTTGCCTCTCTCGGATTAAATAAAATCGCAATCTCTTTTAAAGTATCTTCTGCGAGCCTGTCAAATTGTTCTTTTCTAACACCTAACTCCCGTAAAGCGGGGATATCGATGCTTTCCGATAATTCTTTAACCGCATCAATGGCACATTGGGCAGATTCTTTAATGGATAAACCTTGTACATCAAGCCCCATAGCAATGGCAATGTTTTTGTATTTTTCCGCCACATTTTCGCATTCCGCATTAAATTCCATTACATAAGGCAAACAACAAGCGTTCGCCACACCGTGAGCTAGCCCGCAATGAACGCTAAGCGGGTGGGCGATTGCATGAACTAATCCAAGCACCGCAGAATTAAAAGCATATCCAGCCAGCATGCTTCCGAGAAGCATATTTGTTCGAGCCGTTTTATTTGTTCCATTTTGATAAGCTTCTTCAAGGTTATTGAAAATGAGTTCAACTGCTTTTAGCGCATTAATATCACTTGGAATGGAGGCAGCTTTCGAAACATACGCTTCAATAGCGTGAGTCAAAGCATCCATCCCCGTGGCAGCTGTAACCGATGGCGGAAGCCCAATAGTTAGTTCAGGATCTAGCAAAGCGATCGTTGCCCCACAATGTTGCCCGCCAATAACCATCTTTTTTAGGCCTGTCGTATCGGTAATCACCGTAAATGCCGTCACTTCACTGCCCGTGCCTGCTGTTGTTGGAACAGCAATGAGAGGTTTTGTTGGATTTTTAACAAGATTTAATCCATCATATTGATGAATAGGTCCTGGGTTTGTTAGCAAAATATTGATAGCTTTCGCACAATCAATGGTGCTCCCGCCGCCAACCGCTATGATCATATCCACCTGCTCCTTTTTTGCCAATTCTGCTCCTTCTTCCACGATTGTATCTGGTGGATTTGGAAGTACTTTATCAAAAGCAACGACGTCCGCTTCCACATTACTTAATAGATTATGAACATGATCTATAATACCTGCTGCTTTCACACCGCTATCATACACTAATAGGATCTTTTTCGCGTCAAATTGCGTTAAAACTTCTGGAAGTTTTTGAATACTTCCCTCCCCAAATATTGCTTGGCTTGGGATGCCAAATTGAAATTGCATGCAACCCCCTCCTTCAATATTTCTTGTCCTGTCATTGCAAATACCATTTTTAAATGCATTCACCTCCTATTATTTTAAAATTCAAAAAATTATATATATTTGTATTATATATGATATTATATATTATATCAATATTGGCTAGAACATATTGCCATGATAAACTTAACAAATAGCGTTTTATCCCGATACCTTCATTATCTTGAAGATGCATCCATGTAATATAAAACCCTGTTTCTATATAAATTTTCAAAATACATAAATACATCCCCGCTTTGCCAGTCGTAATGCTCCTGTAAAAGGCGGGCCACTGTGGCAGAAAAATGCGCAGCGGCAAAACTGTGCCCGTGAATGTTATATAATTGCAGGTTACTAGGTAGTTCACGGGGATAGCCACAAGCACGGAAAAACTTTTTCGTTACAAACCGCCATTCATGGCGAGGAACTTCCCCAGCACATACCCCTAAAACCGTTTCATACTTCGCAGGCCAGTAAAGCTGATTCCCTTCATCATAAGCCGATACCATCACAATTCCTGCCTCATACGCTGCTTGGCAAGCTTCCCTCACTTTCTTGTCATCCCTCGCAATTCCAAGACTCAAATTAACAATATTCATCTTTTCATTAATGCACCAATAGATGGCTTCTGCTAAAACGGAAGGATAGGTCGCCAATTTTTCATCGAAAATTTTCACGGCAAAAACACGGACGTCCGAGAGTAGATATTTGAGTACCGCTGTAACGGCAGTTCCATGTCCCAATCGGTCTCGAAGGTCGTCGTGGTATTCGATCCCCCCCCTCCCTGTTCACACGCAAAGCGATGCCGCCGTCAATCCCGTTTATATGGGAATGATAAGGATTCACCCCGCTATCTATGACAGCAATTTTCACTTCATTTCGCTGGGAATTACAAGCTTGGCTGATAGATGCTTCCACTTCGCTCCTCTCCTTTCTCCCCTGCCCGTTCAGCCTTCTCGATTTTATTTATCATCTCCTCATAGCTAGTTGTCTCGACAATTTTTCCATGTTCTATCACTAGGTAGCGCTCTAACCAATCAAGTGATGCAATTCGGTGCGAAATAACGATTAAAGTACGGTTAGGGCGAGCTTTGCGCCATTCATCGATTCTGGTGAAAATTTCTTTTTCTGCTAGAAAATCCAGTCCGCTTGTCGCCTCATCCAAAACAAGAACTTCGGGATTTCGCAGCAACCCACGGGCAATGGCGAGGCGCTGTTTTTGCCCCCCAGAAAATAATTTGCCTTTTTCGCCAATGACCGTTTCATACTGATGAGGAAGACTCTGAATTTCATCATGTAGGCCTACTTGCCTGCAAACATGGAAAAGCTCGTTTTCTGTTATTTGTTTTCGCTTTTCCTCAGAAAAGCCAAGCAATAAGTTCTCTTTCACCGTATCGTGAATCATCTCCGCTTCTTGAGGAATTACAATCACTTTTTGGCGAAGTTCATAAATCGGTAAATTTTCTAGATCGGTGCCTTGGAATAAAATTGTTCCACGCGATGGTTTCGCCAAACGGACAAGTAAATCGACAAACATGCTTTTCCCAATTCCACTTGCCCCTACTAACGCATACGAGCAGCCGGAACAAATCGTAACGTTTACATCGCTAAACAAATATTTTCGATTCCCCATTTGTTTACATACGTTGATAAACTGGAATGTTGACGTTTCATCTATCTTCTTCGGATACGCCGGAAAATGAGTATCCTCGCTTGGCAGATGCAAATATTCTATAATCCTTTCTAATGAAACAAACATATTTTGAAAACGAATGTATAACCCAGCGATTGTTTGAACCGGCGCAAAAAAGCGGCTCAAATACGTGGTAAAGGCAAGCAAGCTGCCAACGGTTAACGTTCCGTTTAGCACCTTCATTCCACCAATGAATAGAACAAGAGCTGTCGCCGCCGTTGTTGCCACTCTCGGAATACCCGCGGCAATACTTTCTAAGAGAGCATACCCAAGGGAAGTAGTATTTAATACATTGATTTTTCTTCCTAAACGCTCTGTCCGGTCCGCCTCAGCCTGCAATAGTTTGATAGAACGTATATGACTGAATGTGTCAATGATATGTGATTGAATATCACCTTGAAGAATGCGAATTTCTTTCGTTTTTTGCATAAGCTTAGGCCGGAAATAAAACATAGACCATAGTAATATCGGAAATATAATCAGCGTTACCAAAAAGAGCTGCCAATTTAAATAAACTAACATGGCAGTGATAAACAAGAAGTTAAAAACAGACATAATGAATTGGAAAACGCCATCTGTCAACGTTCCGTGTACGATATTCAAATCGCTGTTTAATCGGTTGGTTAAGTCCCCGATCTTTGTTCGTACAAAAAATTCATACGGCAAGCGTTCTAGTCTATCGAAAAAATACATCCGCAATTTTTTCGTGATGTTTAACGTAATATACAGATAAATATAGCTGTTCACATTTTGCAAAATCACGCTAAGCACAACGATTACAAGTGTTACCGAAATGACCGATTCTAAAGAATACTTTTGCTTTATTAATACATGATCGATAAACACCTTCGATAAGTATGGATAAGACAAATCTGCTATCGTCGTAATCAAAGCTAAACAGAGAACCACAAGCAAGACCCAGCGATAGGGCGCAAAAAAAGGCTGCAACCATTGAAGAAGACGGATATTGTCTTTCATCGGTAGTAACACATATATCCTGAATCACAAAATTCTGGAGTTTTTCTTAGCTGTTTTGCCTTTTTTTGCAACCCTACTTCATCTATTCCTTCCCTTACCGCTTTGACAACGGCAGAAACAAGCTGAACACTGGCTAGCTTTCTTAAGGAATTTGCCTCGCGTCCAACAATTTTCAATGAATCGATGCCTAATTCGGCAATCTTCTTTAAGGAACATAGCCCGCAAGGACCTAGAGAAATCCCACTGTTTGATATCGAGCATCCGCAGCTATGTGTAAACCAAACAAATTCATGATAATCTTTTAAGTGATTTTGCAGCTTCTCTCTTTCCTTCACCGATAATTCTTTTTCCTCTCTCGCTGACATAAATTGAAAATCCCAGTTTTGCGATGCGCAAAACGCACCAACTTGGTTATGGGTGGTAAAACAAAAGCTTTCCTCATAAATGCATCCGTCATTTAAAATAAATAACTCGTACTCTAAATCACGTCCTCCTGCTTCCATCACTTCATTCATTTCTGCTAAAGATAAACTCCGTGGAAATACGATTCGTGAAGCCCCTAACTCTCGATACAGCTTTACGCTTTGGCTATTTATCGGTGCTGCTAAGCTGCTTACATGAATTACCGCATCAGGGATTGCCTCTTTAATCGATATCATTAATCCAATTTCGCTAACAATGAATGCATCGGTTCCGCAGTCGTAAACTTCCTTAGCTATCTCCAACAAAAGCGGAAGCTGAGTATTTGTATAATACGGCGCATTCAATGTCATAAAAACCGGAACACCGTATGAATGCGATTTCTCAATTAACTCTGCGTACTCTTCAATCGAAGGAATACTTGCCTGGGGGGCGCGGCGGTTCATCCATACTCCCGCGGTGAAATGCTTTAGCCATTTAAACGGGATATATCCTACATAAAATTCCTCCGCTCCGCTTTTTACAAGCATCTCCACCTCTTCTGCCTTGCTGATCGGCGCCAATACTTTCAAACAACCTCCCCCTTTGCTAAACAGGTATTTTCGGATTTACAACAAGGCGGCAAACCCCATTTTCAAAAGCCCAATCGAGCCCTTTTTCAACTAGTTCAAACGTTTGCTTATAAAATGCTGTATTGCCTTTTTGAAATATACGAACAGGCAGTTCTCCTAATTGCGGCTTTTTATTGATTAACTCGGCTGCATAATGACGACATTGTTGTTTACAAGAAACATCTCCCTTAAATTTCTTTTCCTTCGGCTGATGAAGGGTGCCGACAAGGCATGATCTCCCCGTCGCAATGACAGCGAATCCGAGATGCAGCGATATAGAAAGCGGAGTTTTCAATGCATGTACTGGCTGAATAAACGAATCATATTCAACCGATTTGACATGAAACCGGCGAAAAAATGTTTGAAAAGAGGCAGTTTCAAAGGACGAATGGAAAAATACTTCTTTCGCTTGCTTTGGTGCCTCTGTTTGATCATAGCGATGGGCGACACGTGGATCGCGAATCATCTTGTTTAATAACCGTCCCACCACAGGTTGCAGCGACGGGAATGTTGTCACAATCAAATACAACACTCCCCAATCACTTACGACTACCTCTACACCACTTCCTTCCGTTTCAAGCCATTCTAAAAGAGGAAGCAGTTTTCTCATCCCCGCCTCTGGAACATACGGGGTAACGAATGTAAAGTCATATCCGTTTTCCTTTGCAAAAGCATATGCTGTTTTTAAATCCGTTTCTTTCGGAATTCGATATTGACAAAACTCAGATCCGAAATAAAGGCGGGTTGGGGAAAAATGCCCTAAACGGGAGCGCACGCATTTTTGGATATATAAATACGTTTCTCTTTCAACCGAATTGAGTGCTGTCAACCCCTTATCCCCTTTAATTAACGAAAGCTGTTGAATATCTTGACAGGCAACTGCTAACTCCATACATACCACTTCCTTATGGCTGTTGAACTTGAACGACCCGTACATCCATCGTATCTGTCCGAAGCGGAATCGTCTCCAATAGCTCTAATGTCTCTGCATCATAAAAACTGACATCCGGGCCTGCTCCCGATACGTAAACCGTCTTGTCATCCCCACTAATATTAAATCCGTATGACGTCCCTGGAACATTTGGAACGACTTTCTCATATTTTCCCGTTTCTAAATTTACTTTTGCTAACATATTCATCCCGACATATGCATATTTTCGATCTTTTGTAACTGCTCCGGAAAAAAGTCCGAGCATTTCTCCCTGAAACTCATACTCCTTTACTTCCCCTGTAACAAGATCAAGCGTTAAAATTCCTTCCGTTACTTTTCCTGTTTCTGGATAAAATTTATAGTTTGTAGATACGGAAAGGTAATGACCGTCTGCTACACGGTCCCAAAAATAGAGCACGTTCCCAATTCCTTTTTTCCCATCATCGGGATACATGATAGAGTGGTGTAACTTCAATTCATCTTTTTCAATATCGTATATATATAAATCTCTCGCCCATACGGCAATGCGCTTCCCGTCTTTAAAAAATTGCAGCGTATGCGTTCCCCACGGAACATCTATTTCTTTCACGACTTTTTTTGTTTTTACATCTATCACTTGAATAACAGGGGGTAGTGACTTTAATTCCGTTCCCGTCTTTTTCGCACGCATCACTGTTGCGTACAAATAATCTCCTTTTAGATCAACCGCTAAGCCGTAAATGCGGTTAATCGAATTGCCAGAAGAAAAGGAGAGAGTATCAACGACTTTATTTTTTAACGTATCAATCACTTCAACCGTTTGCCTTGCCCCTGTTACAACAAATAATTTTTGTCCATTTTCTGTCCAAGACATGTTTCTTGCAGCACCTTTTACAGGGATCTCCGTAACCTCTTTCGTCTTTGGGTCTACGGCAAATACATAATCCAATCCCCCAATGTAAAGCATTTCTTTCGTTTTCGCCGTTTCTTCTGCGTGAAACGGCAGCGTGAAAAGGAAGACAAACATAGCACAAAGATATAAACTACGGTAAATGGCTCTTTTCAACATCCTCTCCCCCTTCTGCTAGGAAGTGTGGCAATTAGCCTGAAAACCCGCGACCCGATCTAAAAAGGTTGAATTATATTTCATAATTTGCACGTATGCTTTTAGTCCAATCGTATACCACCGCTTCATCCATTGACAGTAGTGCAAGTTAGGAGACGTAATTTCCCCCATTCTCTCTTTCGCTTCGTAATAACATCCACCCGCGCACGTGTGCTTCAACGGACAGCGGGAACAAGTAGTTTTATTATCAACATGCAACGATCCTAGCAGAGCTTTTTGTGCGTCGCGGTTTACCCCTGTATAAATATTTCCTAACTGATAATTTTGCTGTTCATTAAATCGATGACAAAGGAATAGTTCCCCGTTCGGACTCACAGCAAAAAAACCCATGCCTGCGCCACATCCATATCCTTTATTGACTCCTTTATGCAGTTCTACCAGAATATTTACTAGATTAGAAAAGCCAAGATAGCGATCTTCTTTTGCCTCTTCAATAAATAACTGTGTCAATTCTTCAAACTCATTAAGCAAACGGTAAAGTTCTTGATTGTTTAAAATAAATGCTTCTTCTGTTTCTGTTACAGGGGCAAATCCAACTTCGTGAAATCCCATGTTTTTTAGGTGAAAAAACGTCTCACGAATCGGCGGGAAATGTTTAGTTAATGTTACCCGCGCAGCAATGGGCCGGGTACGGTGGCGCTCAATTAATTTTTTTACATTTTTGCTTACAATCTCGTATGAGCCAAACCCAGTTTTAAAAGGACGCCATTGATTTTGTACCGATTCATCTCCATCGATGCTTACTGATACACCAACACGATGTTGTGCTAAAAAATCAATTCTCCGTTCTGTTAAAAGAGTGCCATTTGTCGTTAAGGAAAAATCAATTGTTTTCCCATACTTCTTTGCAAGCTCTGTGCCATATTCAACCGTATGTTTTAACAGTTCCCAATTTAATGTAGGTTCCCCGCCGAATAAAATAACGGAAACGGAAGGGCTATTTTTCGATGATTCCATTAGAAAATAAAGCGCCTGTTCTGCAGTTTGCCGATCCATGGTTTTCATCGGCTTTCCATAATGTCCGCCTCCTGCATAGCAATACGTACAGCCTAAATTACATTCATTAATCAAGTGAAAGACCAAAGTTTGGACTGGGAGATCGCCAATTGGAACGCCTGGCGTTTGGCTCATCTTCCCTATTAAACCATTCCTAATAACAATTTCCTGTTGGATCAATTCTTCGACAACCTCTGTGAGTAGTTCCACCGAATACTGATCTTTTAATGAATCGCACAACATTCGAAAGGAAATACCACGTTTTGGAATGTTCTTTAACACTGTCTCGCTGACGGAAGATAGCTCGCTAATCACTCCGCTTAACCCTTGAAAAATATAAGGCTGGTTGTTAACCTCAAACATCAACTCATTTGTTAAAGAGAGCATATCATTTTCCTGTAAAATAAAAATCTCCTCCTTTCTCCCTTCTTAACGAATGTAAATGTAATCAGGTACCGTTACTAATAAAAATGTTTCTCCTTGAACTTGTTTCTTTGTCAACGGATCTGTATATGTCGCAATAATCGTTACGTTTCCAGCGTTATTTGTTGACCATTCTCTTTTTGGATTCGGTCCACCATTAGCTGGTGTGAATAAACCTGTATCGGTATTGATCGTTCCTACAAAATGAATGTCATGATCATCATTTGGACCTAATAAAAACTCCTTCATGCTCCATTTGGCAGGAACAGGACCAATTTCTACATCATCATTCGTTCCTTTCTTTCCATCAGCACCGACGTGATAGCCAACAGCTTCAAATTGTACGCTTTGTTGATGTCCGTAGTAGTTAAGACGCGCTACTCCATATTCCGGAGTCACTTTGATATAATCGATTTTTTCGTACACTTGAATCGTAATTTGTTCATTTCCTAATTGAATTGTTTGCGGACCTGGCTTAACATCTTTTGAAACTTCAAGTTGAACCCAAACATCATCTTTTTTTTGTTTTTCAATTTTGCGAATGGCTATGCCAGCAGATGTTTTAAAATCTTCTTTTTTCACATGTTCCGGTAATTTCATTCCAATTATATGAACTACAGATGTCTCTCCTTTTTTCATGGCTTTCGGCCATACAGCCAAAAGTGTAGTACGGTCTGCTTTGTAATATGTCTCATCAGCGTACTGACCAATATCACGCACTTGGTTCCAGTGCCCTTTAATGGTTATTCCATCTTTTTGAATGTTAAATACACCGCGCAATTTCTTATTCTTCCCCTCTAGACTGCTTCGAAGAGAATAACCAGTGAATATCCGAACATTCCCTTTATATGTTTCTGTTTTTCCGTCAGGCATCAGCATCGTACGATTCTCGTAAAAATCCTCTCCCTTTCTTTGAAACTCGGCATAACCGCTATACATTCCAATGCCTGGACGATAGCCAACAATACGCCATCTTCCCTCTAACTTATACTCTTTCTTTCTCTTTTTCCACTCTGTCCATTCTTTCGTACTTAACGCATGTGTTTTCGCTAAATATTCAATTACTTTTTCTGATTCTTCTTCCCACTTTTGGGTTCGCATTTGATAAATCATCGAAGGGTTAAACGCAATATGGAAATCTTTCAACTTCTTCCACTCTTCCTCTGTGCGGTACTGCGCCAAAGGTCTTGCTCCTGCATGACATGAAATACAAGATTTTTCAATCGCTTCATTTCCCAACTTTGGTTCTATAGTTGAACCATTGCTTGTCAACCAATACATCACTTTTTCTGTTTCTTCGGGAGCTAAACCGTTTTTCTCACTCAATTCCTTTACGACCGCCGCTCTATCTTCCGGTGTAATTTGAAGCCCCCATACTTGTTGCATGCGAGAAATCGTATCTTCCCATCCTTCAGGAGTTTTGCGAACATCGCTAATTCTCTCAATGCTCCCGTCGCTTCTTATCGCATGGCATGTCAGGCAATTTTTTTGAATGGCCTCTCCCCATTGCTCCGTGCCATTTTGACGAACAGCTGTAGCCGGCAAGGCACTTTCTTTTTCTTTCTTTGTTACATAAACAGCCGCTACAACAGCTACGATAATAATGATTACCATAATTACCCCAAACCAAATTTTCCTCACTGACTATCCCTCCTCTCTAGAGGCAAAATTATTCATCAAAAAACTTTAATTTTTGCCAGTCTCTTACTACAGCAGGGCATTCCTGATGCCAATCCGGATATTTCGTTAAACCGTCTGGTACTTGAGCAGCCCACCAGCAATCCCCGTAACAGCCGTATAAATCCCTTTCCATCGGCTGACAGGCCATTGTCAATCCCATCCCTGATCCATCTGCTTCCCAGCCAGGATCAAATACGGTTGTGCAGCCAATTGGCAACTGCAATCCCTGAACTTCCATCTTTTCTCCCTTCTCAATTTTACGAATTATCTGTTTTCCTTTATAATTAAGAGGTCTACTATGCTTCACTATTTTCCCTCCTGCCGCTTCAGCTAATTTTTACGAACATTATAAAGAAAATTGTTAAACAAAAATCAAAAATAATGTAAAATTAACTTAAAATTCTAAAAATAAAGAAATATAAGGAGGATGCAATGAAAGAAAATGCAACGATTTTAATGATTGACGATGAACAGGAAATTCGCGAACTGGTAGGACTTTATTTAACAAAAGAGGGCTATCGTTTTTACGAGGCGGATAATGCCGAAAAAGGACTAAGCCAACTAAAAAACTCTCAGCCTGATTTAATCATTTTAGATGTGCGTCTTCCCGACCTCGATGGCATTGAATTGTGTCGCAGAATTCGCCATCTTACTACCGCACCTATTTTATTTTTAAGCTGCAAAGATTCAGAGATTGATAAAGTCGTCGGACTGAATGTCGGCGGGGATGACTACATTGGAAAGCCATTTAGCATTCATGAGCTATTAGCGCGTATTCAAGCACATTTGCGCCGTTACAAATCCCATATGAATCAGTTTGGGGATACAGATCATACAATTTGCTCGCAGTCTATCCAATTAAATCCCAAAAAGCATGAATGTTATGTCCGTGGCAACCCTATTTTCCTAACATCGAAAGAATTTCAGCTTCTTCATTTTCTAATGAGGCATCCTCAACAAGTTTTTAGCGCTGAACATTTATTGGAAAAAGTATGGGGGTATGATAGTGAAGTGGATATACAAACGGTCATGGTCCATATCGGTAAATTACGGAAAAAGATAGAAGAGGATCCAAAAAATCCTTCTATCATTATTACCATTAGAGGGGCGGGATATAAATTTAATGAGGAAATTCAATAGTTTGTGCCGAATTTATCAGAAAATATTCTCCACATTCCGCGGCCGAATGCTTATTACACTCTTTTTTTTATCCATTAGTCCCCTTCTTCTTATTCTTTATTTTGCCATTACAGGTTCTAAACATATGCTATACACGACAAGGCAACAAATTGAAAAAGCGATGCTTCATTACATTACATATTTACACCAGGAAAATTTAGATAAACAGGCTGCCCGTATTAACGAACAATTAAATTCCTTGGAAAAACAAATACGGATGATTAGCACGACAGCCTCCTTTCTTCTCACTGAACCTAGCGGTTACTCCCATTACGAATTAAAATTAACAAAAGAAAAGGAAGGATATTATTGGGAAGAGATAGAAGGAGATGTATCAAATGTGGGTGTAAGCGCTATCAATAAATTAACACCTGAAATTAGGCAAAGATTAATATTATCGAAAGCTTTAGAGCCTGTATTTAAAAAAGTTGTTCAACAAAATGCGCATGTAGCGGCTATTTATTATATCAGTCCACAGTCTTATTGGCGTATTTATCCAAAAATGAATGTGAGACAGGAAATCAATAACGGTTATTTATCCCCCAATATTGATTTGACAAAGAAAGATTTTTTCTCGTTAGCAGCCCATTCTCCAAATAATGAACCTGTGTGGACTGATACATACGTTGATTTGACGCATCGCAAAGAAATGTTTTCCCTTTCTACGCCGATACGTGACCGCAATGGAAATTTTATCGGCATCATTGGCATCGACATTACGATTTCTCAAGCAGTAGAACACTTGCTGAAATTTAAATTCCAGGAACCCTCTGCATACGCTGTTTTAATTAGCAAAAATCACCGTTTTATCGCCTACCAGCCTAAGGCAAAAGATGATTTATCATTTTTATCCTCTCATCTTCAAACAATTATCGGCGCGCAGAAGCCTATTTCTTGGAATATTAATGATAAAGATAAAATCATATTATGTTCTATCATTCCAAATACAAATTGGAGTCTCATATCAGTCATTCCTAAAGAAGAAATTATTGATTCGATCAAACAAATTACTTTACAAAAATTAACAGATTATAAAAAATCGTTTTCCTTTCAGTTTATCAGTTTACTATGTTTCGTTGCTATTATTTTAATTATCAGCTCCATCGCGATTTGGAAACATTTTACTAATCCAATCAAGGAACTTCTCGAGGGAATTAGCTCAGTAAGTGCAGGAAATTTTCGTACCAAGATGGCAAAGCCGTCGTTACACGAATTTAAGGTACTTCACTCTTCATTTAACAACATGGCAAAAAAGTTGGATGATCTAATCAGCAATTACGAAGCACTGCATTTACAACTAGAAGAAAAAGTAGCAGAGCGGACCGCTCAACTGACAAAGGTTAATGAATCTTTAAAACAAACTAATGAAAGACTAAAACAGCTCGAACAAACTCGCCGTGAAATATTCGAAAATATCGCACATGACTTAAAGACCCCAATTACTTTAGTGCTGGGCTACATCGAAGCTATTCAAGATGGAATAGCAGGAAAGGAGAAAAATGAGGAATATTTAAAAAGGATTGAAAAACATTTGCACTCGATCAATCACCTGGTAAAAGGAATTTATGAACTAAACCATATCGAAGCCCAGACAAACGTGTTTCAATTCGAACAGATAGATGCTAACAGCTTTTTTGCCTATATTCAAGATGTCTATAAGAATTATCCAAACATTCATATTTCCATTCAAAATGATTTGCCGTTTGTAAAAATGGATACAAAATATATGGAACGCGCTATGTTCAATTTAATTGATAACGCGCTAAAATACTCAGATGCCCATTCGCCTGTAGAAATTCTCGTAAAAAACACAGAGCAGTCTATTGTCATTGTAATACGTGATTTTGGCTGGGGAATACCAGAGAAAGACTTACCGTATATATTCGACCGCTTTTATCGTGTAGATAAAGCGAGAAACTCACATAAACCTGGAAATGGCTTAGGACTAACAATCGTTAAAGAAATTGTTCATGCTCATGGTGGAAAAATCGACGTTGTAAGCAAACTTGGTGAGGGAACAACATTCACCATTTATCTCCCAATTTGTTAAGAATATATTTCCGAGATATAAACATGTTGACAGTTCTATGCCTCCACTTTTTCTCTTACTACATTAAATAAATGCAACTTGCTGTTTCATCTTTATGAACTTTTTACTCTAAACTTATATACATGTATAGCCCGTGTCCTGGCAAGTTAGGCAACACGGGCAATCCAATCACCTTAGTCCAATTACACTTCTCCAAACATTCGCCTTTTTATCTCGCTAATAAACAAAACGCCTGCTCCAAATCATCCCAAATATCTTCCCACGCCTCCAAACCGACGGATAAACGGATCAATTGGTCGCTGATCCCCATCTTTATTCTTGCTTCTTCCGGCACAACAGAATGGGTCATCGTTGCCGGATGTTGAATTAATGTTTCCGTATCGCCAAGGCTGACAGCGATTTGAATGAGCTGGAGGTGATTAAGAAAACGCTGGGCGTCTCGTTTTGTTCCTTTCACTTCAAACGAAATCAAGCCGCCGCCGCGTTTCATTTGTTTTCGGTAAATCGGATAATCGCGGCTGTCTGAATCAGCAGGGTAGTTAACGCGTTCAACGAGCGGATGGGCTTTTAACCGTTTGGCAATTTTCTCCGCATTATCGCAATGCCGATCCATCCGCACCGGAAGCGTCTTTAATCCTCGCAACAACAGCCAAGCAGCAAACGGAGAAAGGACGCCGCCGATATCTTTTTGCGTTGTTTTCGCGATTTCCTCCATCCATTCTTTTTTCCCAACCGCGATGCCGGCAATGACATCGCCATGGCCGCCGATATATTTCGTCGCACTATGCACGACGATATCACAGCCAAGCTCAAGCGGCCGCTGCAAATACGGCGAACAAAACGTATTGTCCACCACAACCGTAATGCCATGCTCTTTTGCCACTTTCACGACCATTTGCAAATCAATGAGTTTCATCGTTGGGTTAATCGGTGTTTCCACATAAATACAAACCGTTTCCGGGCGGATAAGGCGGCGGATTTCCTCTTCCGTTTCCATTGCGCAAAAATCGTGAGAAACGTGATATTTCTTTTTTAACAATTGCAACAGCCCAAACGTACAGCCGTATACTCCCTGAGAACATATAATATGGTCATTGGCTTTCGTTAACGCAAACAATACCGCGGACACGGCCGCCATCCCAGAACTAAACGCGAGCGCCGCTTCCCCTCCTTCCAAACGCGCCATTTTTTCCTCCAGCACCCGCACTGTCGGATTAGCCAGGCGCGAATAAATATATCCGTCTTCTCGTCCTGCGAACCGCGCTTCTCCTTGTTCCGCCGTGGCAAACGTAAATGTCGATGTTTGAAAAATCGGCACGGACAAACTGCCAAAATGCCATCCCACATCATATCCATGATGAATAACAATCGTTTCCATTCGTTTATTCGTATTGTTCATCCAATCCCCCCTATTTTATCATATACACTTTCTCCTTTTTGTAAGCGTTTTCTTTTTTGTTTTCATAAAAAAGACCTGTCCGCTTCGGCCGCAAAACCGTTGGAACAGGTCTTCGGACAAGGCGGTTAAATTTTCATAATCCCGCCCGTGCTTGCGGAAGTAACGAGCTTCGAATAGCGCGCAAGGTATCCGGTTTTCACTTTCGGTTCAAATCCTTTCCAGTTCGCTTTTCGTTTTTCCCATTCTTCATCAGAAAGCTTTGCGTTAATCGTTCTGTTTTTAATATCGATCTCAATGATGTCTCCGTCTTCAATAAAAGCAATCGGGCCGCCTTCCGCCGCTTCTGGGGAAACGTGTCCTATCGATATGCCGCGCGACGCCCCGGAGAACCGCCCATCCGTCACGAGCGCAACTTTCGTGCCAAGCCCCATGCCGACAATTTGCGAAGTTGGCGCGAGCATTTCCGGCATTCCCGGTCCTCCTTTTGGCCCTTCATAACGGATGACGACGACATGGCCTGGCTTGATTTTGCCGTTTGCGATTCCTTCCAGCGCCTCTTCCTGCGAATCAAAAACGATCGCTGGCCCTTCATGGCGCGTAATGCCGGCTTGCACGCCGCCTGTTTTTATGATCGCTCCGTCCGGGGCGAGGTTTCCAAACAGTACGGCAAGACCGCCCGTTTCAGAATACGGGTTATCAATTGGGCGGATGACGTTATAGTCTTTGACTTCACAGCCATCGATGTTTTCTCCAAGTGTTTTTCCGGTTACCGTCAATGTATCGAGATGCAGCGTTCCTTCTTTTTTCGCTAACTCATGCAACACTGCCGATACGCCGCCCGCTTCATGCAAGTCTTCAATATGCACATCGGAAGCTGGCGCCAGTTTGGCAAGATGCGGCACCTTTGCCGCGATTTCGTTAATCCGTTCCAGCGAATAATCGATGCCCGCTTCGTTCGCAATCGCCAGCGTATGTAATACGGTGTTCGTCGAGCCGCCAAGCGCCATGTCGAGCGCAAACGCGTTGTCGATCGCCTTTTCGGTGACAATATCGCGCGGCTTAATGTCATGCTCGATCAAATACATTAATTGTTTTGCCGATTGGCGGACGAGCTCTTTCCGGGCCGGGTCTACCGCTAAAATCGTGCCGTTTCCTGGCAATGCGAGCCCTAACGCTTCCGCCAAACAGTTCATCGAGTTCGCCGTAAACATTCCCGAACAGGAACCGCATGTCGGGCAGCCATATCGTTCTAATTCCATTAAGCCTTTTTCATCGATTTTTCCGGCTTGATAAGCGCCAACCCCTTCAAATACGGAAGAAAGCGAAATTTTTCTTCCATCGCTCGTCACGCCAGCTTTCATCGGCCCGCCGCTGACGAAAATCGTCGGGATATTCAGACGCATCGCCGCCATCATCATGCCCGGCGTTATTTTGTCACAATTTGGAATGCATACCATTCCGTCAAACCAATGCGCGGAAACCACCGTTTCGATCGAATCTGCGATAATTTCGCGGCTTGGCAGCGAATAGCGCATGCCGATATGCCCCATCGCGATTCCGTCGTCAACGCCGATCGTATTCATTTCAAACGGGACTCCGCCCGCTTCGCGGATCGCTTCTTTGACAATTTTGCCGAACTCCTGCAAATGGACATGCCCCGGAATAATATCAATATATGAGTTCACCACGGCAATAAACGGCTTGTCAAAATCTTCTTCCTTAACGCCTGCCGCGCGCAGCAAACTGCGGTGCGGCGCCCGGTCAAATCCTTTTTTGATCATATCGCTGCGAAGTTTTCCCAATCTCAATCCCTCCATGAGCAGTTTTATTATCTCGATGTTTTAAGTATTGTACCATTTTTTTTAATAAAATGACAATTACATTTATTTCGATAAAAATAATCATCCCTTTTATCTGTCATTTTGGCAAAATTGGAAACTGCTTGAACTCGCGCGTAATCATATATTATAATCCAATATAATGGAAAAATAAGGGGAGTTTATGATGCTGGATCTTCACGTGCCATTGATTGGCTTCGTGGTCGTTTGGATATTATTTCGCGGCATTGTGTACATACGGAAACGAACCTTTTCAAGCAAACATGAAATCATCCACGGATTATTCGCTTTTTCCCTTGCATTTATATATAGTTTGACGATTTTCCCATTTCCGTTTTATATATATCCGCACGTACAGAGGGAAATAGATGCCGGCATCAATCTTATTCCATTTGCGAGCATCCGGCAGTCGCTTCACCATTTTTACTGGCTCGTTCCCGTGCGAAACATTGGCGGCAATATTGCGTTGTTTATACCGTTTGGCTTTTTTGCTTCTCGTTCTACTCCCCTTCGGCCGAAAACAGTCGTTATCGTTGGCTTTCTTCTTTCCTTCTGCATCGAAAGCATCCAACTGTTTTTCGTTCCGTTTCGGGCATTTGATGTCGATGACATTCTCTTAAATACGTTGGGAACAACGATCGGAGCCGCATTGTTCCACCTATTAGGCCAGCTGGCAGTAAAGCCATCACCCACTAAGCAAAGCAATTACTCTAGCAAATAACAAACATTGCTGTCGAAGAAAAAACTCTTGACAATTTTCCAATTTGTATGGATAATTTCTAACAAATCATTGATACGGAAAACGGCACGGGACTAGTAAACCGATGGAACGTGCAAGAGAGTGGAACCCGCAGGCTGGAAGGTTCCTCACGGGAAGTCGGTTGAACCTGCCCTACCAAGGCCGCTTATGCAAACATAAGCCGTCCGCCCTCGTTACGGGCAAGAGGTGGGCGCGCAATGCGCCAAAAAAGGTGGTACCGCGGAACGCTTTTTCCGTCCTTTTGCAGGAGGGGAAAAAGCGTTTTTTGTTGTTAAACAGAAAGAAAGGAGGCAGCGCGTGAAAAAGCAGCGAATCGTCGTAAAAATCGGCAGCAGTTCATTGACGGATGCAAAAGGTGCGCTTTGCCACGAAAAACTGCTCGACCATGTCGAAGCGATCGCTTATATGAAACAATTAGGCCATGAAGTCATTTTAATTACATCGGGCGCGGTTGCCGCCGGATTTGGACCGCTCGGCTATCCATCGCGGCCTACCACCACCGCAGGAAAACAAGCGGCGGCGGCAGTCGGGCAAGGGCTGCTAATGCAAGGCTATATTTCCGCGTTCGAACGGTTCGGCATTACGATAGGGCAAATTTTATTGACAAGAGAAGATTTTTACAGCCGCGAACGGTTTCATAATTTATTTTCCACGATCACCACATTGCTGGAATGCGGGGTTTTGCCGATCATCAACGAAAACGACTCCGTGTCCGTCGAGGAATTGACGTTTGGCGACAATGATATGCTTTCCGCGCTCGTAAGCGGCTTTTTGCATGCGGATGCGCTCATTATCTTAACCGATATTAACGGGTTGTACGATGATAACCCGAAAACAAATCCAAATGCGAAAAAATATGTGTTTTTGCCGGAAATCACAAAAGAAATGATCGAAGCGGCGGGAGGCAGCGGCTCCGCAGTCGGAACGGGCGGCATGAAATCAAAACTTCTCGCCGCGCAAAAAGCGCTATCTTTCGGCGTGAGCGTCTTTGTCGGAACGGGCAAAGGAAAAGAAAAACTATATGATATTTTGGAAGGAAAAGGAGACGGGACGTATATTGGCGCGCCGTTTCACGGACATATGCAAATGCGCAAACAATGGATTGCGTACCACGCGCCCGTGGCGGGGCAAATTGAAATTGACGAAGGCGCGGAAACCGCCTTGCTGCAGCGCGGCAAAAGCTTGCTTCCCGCCGGCGTCACCGCGGTGTATGGGAACTTTGCCGCCATGGATGTCGTCGAGGTCGTCAACCGCAAAGGAACCGTCATCGGCCGCGGGCAAGTGTACTACTCCTCCGGCGATTTAGAAAAAGTAAAAGGGCTTCCTAGCAATGAAGCGAAACAATATTCGATTAACCATCGTCCGGAAGTGATCCACCGCGATAATTGGGTATCATTGCGAAAGGAGAGTGTTATATAAAATGAGCGAACTGCTGACAAAAGCTAAGCAGCTGCAACAAGCAGCGAAAACGCTGGCCCTCTTGTCGACAGAAGAAAAAAATGAAGCGTTAATGCGCATAGCCGATGCCATAACGAAACAAAAAGACTGGGTTTTGCAAGAAAACGAAAAAGACGTTGCGCTTGGAAAAGAACAAGGTCTTTCTCCGGCCTTAATCGACCGGTTGCAGCTTACCGGCGAACGAATCGAGCAAATGGTCGGCGGCGTCCGGCAAGTCGCAGGGCTTCCTGACCCAATCGGGGAAATCGTCGAAGAATGGACGCGGCCGAACGGGCTGCGCATTCAAACGGTGCGCGTGCCGCTCGGCGTCATCGGCATGGTGTACGAAGCGCGCCCGAACGTCACCGTTGATGCCACAAGCCTTTGCTTAAAAACGGGAAATGCCGTCTTATTGCGGGGAAGTTCATCCGCGCTTCATTCAAACAAAGCGCTCGTCCATATTATGCAAGAGGCGCTGCGCGATTCCGCCGTTCCTGCCGATGCCATCCAGCTTCTTGAAGACACGAGCCGTGAGACAGCCCAGCAAATGTTCCGTTTAAACGGCTACTTAGACGTATTAATTCCGCGTGGCGGCGCCGGGCTGATCCGTTCCGTCATCGAAAACGCCACCGTTCCAGTGCTGGAAACCGGCGTCGGCAACTGCCATATTTTCATCGATGAATCGGCGCAAAAGCAAATGGCAATCGATATCGTCTTAAATGCAAAATTGCAGCGCCCATCCGTCTGCAATGCGGTGGAAACCGTCCTTATCCACCAAAACTGGCCGTATATCGGCGAACTCCTTGAAACATTGCACGCCCGCGGCGTCGAGCTGCGCGGCGATTCGCGGCTTGCCTCTACCTATTCTTTTATCGGGCAAGCCTCCGAAGCGGACTGGAGCACCGAATATTTGGCGCCGATTTTAGCCGTTAAACTCGTGCAAGATGTCAACGAAGCAGTTGACCATATTAACCGCTATGGCACGAAACATTCCGAAGCAATTATTTCCGAGCAAAACGACAATGTCCGCTTCTTTTTCCAAGCGATTGACGCCGCCGTCCTTTACCATAACGCCTCGACCCGCTTCACCGATGGCGAGCAGTTTGGCTATGGAGCAGAAATCGGCATTAGCACACAAAAGCTCCACGCCCGCGGTCCGATGGGACTGCGTGCAATCACAACGACGAAATCGCTCGTCTACGGCACGGGACAAATTCGTTCTTAAAAAAAAACAGCCGAATCCGCCAAGACGGATTCGGCTTTTGCTGTCTGCGTTAGCGGCAAGCGCCATATGCCCGGTACGAAGGCAAACCAATCTAACATGGGTGCACAGTACAGCGTTGGCCATCTATGTTAAGAATGGGACGGTTTCGAGGCAAACACCCAAAAGCGGCTGCCGGCAAAATTGACGGCAATCCCTCCTAACGTCGCTGCCAGTTTTCCGGCAAACAACGGCCACTGCCCAACATCCCGGCAGAGAAAAAGCAAAAGGAGCGTCACAGCCAGCGACAGCACATTGACAATGAGAAAGCGCAAAAACTCTCCGACATTCGCCTTTTGTTTTACCTGAAACGTCCACATCCGGTTCCATACATAGCTGTTGACCACGCCGGCTGTATAAGAGCATACTTGCGCCAGCAGTGCGGAAACGCCAAACGAGGCAAGAAGAAAAAAGACAACAAAGTCCACAAACGTATTTCCAGCTCCAACAAGGCAAAAGCGCCACAACATTCGTATGTTTTTCCGTTCATTCCACATAAAACGGTACTTTTTCATATTTGGTTCCGACTCCCCATGTCTCTTTGACGATATATAGCGGACGCTGCTTTACCTCATCATAAATGCGGCCAATATATTCCCCGATCACGCCAATCATTATAAACATAACGCCGTTGCATAACAGCATCACCATTAAAAGCGACGCCCATCCCGCCACCGTCGAATGCGTAAACAGCTTTAAATATAAAGTGATGATCATGCCAAGCACGCTGGAGGCGGACAGGAAAAAGCCTAACAAACTAGCGAGCTTCAATGGTTTGTACGAAAACGAAGTGATTCCGTCAAGCGAAAAGCGGATCATTTTTTTGAGCGGATACTTTGTTTTCCCGGCAAACCGCTCCTCCCGTTCATATTCCACAGCCGTCTGCTTGAATCCGACCCAGCTTATGAGCCCGCGGACAAAGCGGCTCCGTTCTCTCATAAAGACTAACTGATCGCGCACTTTCCGGTCAATAAGGCGAAAATCGCCGGTATCGACAGGAATGTCGATTTCAGTCGCCGCCCGCAGCACCCGGTAAAACAGATAAGCGGTAACCTTTTTAAATATCGTTTCCCCTTTTCGTTTCACTCGTTTGGCGTACACGACGTCATAGCCTTCTTTCCATTTTTCGATCATTTCTAAAATTAACTCCGGAGGATCTTGCAAATCGGCGTCAATAATCACAATCGCTTTTCCGGCCGCATAATCCATTCCAGCGGTAATCGCGATTTGGTGGCCAAAATTGCGGGAAAAATCCACATATTTGACCGTTTCATCTTTCACGGCAAGTTCTTTTAATATATCGATGGTTTCATCTTCGCTGCCATCATTGACAAACAACAGTTCATACGGCCCATCGGTTTGCTCCATCACGCGCTTTAACCGGCGGTATGTTTCGCGGATGACAAGCGCCTCATTATATACCGGAATCACCACAGAATATTTTACCACACCACATCCCTCCTATCCTTTATATTCGTAAAGCTTTATACCGCGCTCCACCGGCGGCATTTCATCCTCCTGTTCATCCCAGCTTTTCACTGTTTCCGCATTCGTTTGCCATTCCGCTTGCGGCACTTCTTGACAATGTGTTTCGATCCATTGGATCAGTTCGCTGTTGCCTTCGCCGCCTCTGCCAAATCCAGAAATCAGAAAATATTTCACTTCGCCATTTCTCGCCATTTTCGCTAATTGCTCCGTTGTCAGCACCGGGTCTGTCCCTAAAAATCCGCCCATCGCCATGACTGCTTTATCCGTTTTTAACATCAGCTCAGCCGCCGTATTGGCGCGCATCGTTGCCGCTAAATATTTCTCGCCATTATAATGCTTTTCCAAATACGCAAGCAAATCGGAAGTCACTTTCCTTTCTTCCCTGCCTCCGAAAACGCGCTGTCCGTATGCGTCCGGACGCTTTAAATCCGGTCCGGCATACGGAATCGAGCTATTGCCGCCATACAAAAGCGGGGTGAGTGACCAATAAAACGGCATGACAAGAAGGCCCAACAAGCTGGCTATTTTCAAATAGTGCACCACCTTCTTTTGCTGGCGAAATGCAAGGAGAAAACAAAACACGGCCAGTCCATAGAGCACAAGCAACAGCGGCCAAATAGTAGATAAGGAAGAACGCTGTTGAAACACAACGTATGATTCAAACAAAAACGTCATCAGCAGCGCGCCAGGAAAGAGCCAGCGCCAAAAACCGTTCTGCTCTTTGTAAAACTGCCACAACAACTCACTTCCGACCGCGACCAGCACCGCGATCGCCGGCGCCATCATGCTCAAATAATAGCGGTGGTAAAATCCGGCGACGCTAAAAAACACGGCCATCGGAACAAGCCAGGCGAACCAAAACAGCAGAAATCGGTGAAGCGGCGTGATCGCCCGCTGCCGGCGGATCGATGCGAACAATCCAACAGCGGTAAACAGCACAAACGGCAGAAGCCAGCTGATTTGCCCAGCTAATTGCTGTTGAAACAAGCGGAACACACCAGGTTGTCCCGTTTCTCCTCTTCCTATGCCTCCCATTCCGCCCGGAGGCTGCCCGCCGCCTGTGCGGAATTCCCCCACCGGCCATTCCCCGTTTAAGTTTGGCCGACTATATAATCCACTTTCTGACGGATTTGAAAGCGATGAATGAGAAGATGGATCTGCGGAATGATTCATTTGTCCATTCCGATCTTGAAATTCATTGTCACCGCGCATGCCCCGCTTTCCGCCTGGCCCCGCTGCTCCGGTTAAACGGTCGATCCCGTTGTAGCCAAGCGCCAGTTCAAGCACCGAATTCGTTTGGCTGCTGCCGATATACGGGCGCTTATCTTTTGGCATCATATCGGCGATGACCGCGTAGGAAAGAGAAACAGCCAAGACGACGGCAGTAGCAGCCGTTAAATGCCAAAGCCGCTGCTTCCAAGCCCCTTTTCCTGCCAGCCAATAGAACAAATAAAACGCTGGCAGCACCATATATGCCTGCAGCATTTTCATATTAAAACCCAAGCCCACGAGCGCAAAGCTTGCAAGCAGCCATGAAAGCCGCTGCTTCCATATCGCTTTCATCAGCGCCCATGCCGCCACCAGCAGCGTGAAAATTAAAATCGCGTCAATATTGTTTGTGCGCGCCACCGCCACAAAAATAGGAGTACAAACGAAAATCAAGCTCGCCCATCTGGCGGCCGCCTTGCCGGCAAATGGCTTGACAATAAAATAAATCAGCAGCGTCGAACCAACACCGGCGAGCGCTTCCGGAAGCAGGACGCTCCAGTCGCTCACGCCAAAGATGGCCACGCTTAACGCTTGAAACCATAACGCGACAGGCGGCTTGTCAACGGTAATAAACCCTTCCGGATCCAGTGCGGCAAAGAAAAACGCTTTCCAGTTTGCCGTCATGCTTTTCGCTGCCGCGGTATAATACACGTTTGACCCTGCATTGCCGATATTGTAGAAATGGAGAAAAATAGAGATAAGGACAATCACAAGCAGCCAGCCGTCCACCCGTTTGATCGATTTCATCTTCCTATCCACTCCCTGTTTGAATTCGCCATCTCGTTTTGACATGTTTCCAACATACAACAGGACGGTGAAAATTGAGTGAAACCCCCATCTGTTACATACGCTGATTTAAGTTACATACTAACTAACATCAATAAAAACAGATTTTCCTTTTCTGCTTTCTTTACTTTATAATGGGAATGAGGAGGTGAGAGAATGGAACAAGAAACTATGTTAAAAGAAATTTTGAAAGCATTGGAACTACATTCTGACCATACTCATGTAGAAATGCAAAAAATAAGCAGCCAGCTAAGAGCGGAAATGAAAGAGATGGGCAACCAGCTGAGAACAGAAATGCAAGAAATGAGGAACCAATTAAGAATAGAAATACAAGAGATGGGCAATCAACTAAGAACAGAAATGCAAGAAATGGGGAACCAACTGAGAACAGAAATGCAAGAGATGGTCGGAAAACTAGAAGAAAAGATGAATGAGCGATTTAATCGGTTGGAAACAAAAGTGGACAACCTGCGCATCGAACTGTCAGAAACACAGGAAACAGTTGATTTTCTCTCAAGCAAAACGCTCCAGCATGAACGGAAAATCCGCGAGTTGTACCGGCAGCAATGACCGTCTCCTCTCTTCTATTTTCTTCCCGCTGGTTCTTAACGGACCTCTAAAAAGAACATCCCTTAATTCAGTGATAGTGAAACCCAGCAAAAAACACCCTTGAAGTAAAGGGTGTTTTTCCATCATTAATTTGTATTCCGCTCGCGAATCAGTTCTATCGTACGAATTGCCACTGTTTCCGGATCCAGACCGTCTGTCGCCACACGATAATGATGCTGGGAATAGGCCTGTTTCCGCAGTTCAAATAATTGTTTGATTTCCTCCAGCGCCTTATTTTTCAGTAAAGGACGGTCATGGACGATGGATGGAAGACGATCTTTCCAGTTTTCCCATGACAAATCGAGGAAAACGACAATGCCGTGGGACAAACAGGCGTTTCTCACTTCCTCCTGCAAATACGCCCCTCCGCCAAGGGAAATAATCTTTAACCGGGTATTAGTGCAAAGATCAACAATCAATTCTCTCTCTACTTTACGAAAATAATTTTCGCCCATTTGTTCGAAAATAGCCGGGATTGACATATGGTGCCGTTTTTCTATCTCTTGATCTACGTCAATAAAATCACGATATAACTTTTTCGCTACAAGCTGACCGATCGTTGTCTTCCCTACTCCCATAAAACCGATTAGTACGATGTTTCTTTCTCGAAGAGGAATGTTCGAATATGTCCCCATATTAGTGTCCTTCCTTTTAAAGCAATCTAAACATTCAATGAACTTGATTCTCTCACGACAAGTTCTGGCTTTAAAATAAGGCGTTTCAGTTCACTTGTGTCACCGGTTATGCGCCGATGTAAAATATCCGCCGCATGAATACCAATCTGTTCCGGAAACGCCGAGATTGTCGTTAAAGATGGGGAAAACAGGGCAGATTCTTGAACATTATCAAAACCGACAACCGCCATATCGCGCCCCGGAATCATTCCCGCTTCCTTTAAACCGAGCAATGCACCAAACGCAACCACATCGTTATAGCAAAACACTGCCGTTGGTGGGTCGGGATGTTGCAAAACTCGTTTGATTGCCTCCATTCCTCCTTGCCTTGTCGCAAGCGTCTGTATGAACAGTGACTCATCTATTTCGATGCCGGCTTGTTCCAAGGCTTCGCAATATCCTTGTTTTCGATCTCTCCATACGGATGAATTCGAAAAACCGCCTAGAAAAGCGACGCGACGATGTCCTTGCTGAATTAAATGCTCCGTTGCTAATCTGCCGCTTTCTACATTATCAATTCCAATATAATCAATTTGTTCCCCAGATGGCAACTCCCTCGCTATCAATACAACTCTGGAATTTCCCACTGTTTTAGTCGCTCAACCATGTCCATCGAACATCCAGGCACGGGGCTCATAATTACACCGCCCACTCGATATTCCAGCAGCGTCGATAAAAGCGCATCTTGCTTCTCCGGAGAGTCAAACGTCGTCCCCAAAATGACAGTATATCCTTCTTTATCTAACGCCTCATGGACACCGACTAACAATTCAGAAAAAAATGGGTTGCCGATTTCCGTAATGATCAATCCCACTGTAGAAGAACGCTGCGACCGTAAATTTGCAGCCACCCGATCATACACATACCCTAATTCTTTCATTGCCTTTAATACTTTTTCCCGTGTTTCTTTTGAAATGGCTGGACTGCCACGAACAACAAGGGAAGCTGTCGCCCGCGACACACCGGCATGTTTGGCTACTTGCTCTAAAGTAACGCGAGAGCGCTTTTTTTTGTCATCCATCAACACCTGCTTGCCAATTAGATGCGTCATTATCTTTCTTGCTTCACAATCTACTCCTTATGTATAAATTAGTCAAATAAGAGTATAAACTTTATTGACAAACGTTGTCAATTAGTAGTGAATGAAAACGAACTAAGTTCATTTCATTCATAAAACAAGCCCCTTCTATTTGGTCATTCCAATTTCTAAAGACGCATTTGATCGAGTGCCAACTTGCCAGGTGGGCTAATATACAATGTGCTATAAAACAACTATATTACGTTCTTTTCTCAAGTTTTTGTATTTCTTCCTGTGACAATCCCATCATTTCTTGATTGTGCTCTCCTAAATCTGGGCCAATATAACGAATAGTCCATGGTGTTTTTCCAAATTTCGGAACAATCCAGGAACTTTTATTTCCCTAAGTCTCGGGTGTTTTACCTTGATGTTATTCTCACGATCCTGATAAGGGGGATATTCAAAAATACTTTTAATATTCGAATCGGACTGGCAGGATATTCTCTTCCTATTCTCGATATCCTAACTTTTCTGAAATCACTTTAGCGCCTTCTTTGACCAATAGCTTATATTTTTCTACTACTTCAGGAGTGAATCGATTAGCGGGCCCTGAAACAGATAAAAACATGCCCTAACTTCTCCATTGATATTGAAAATAGGCGCTGCAACCGCTGCAGAACCAACTTCTCGTTCATCTATACTTAAAGCACAACGTTGTAACTTAATCTTTTCAATTTCTTCTTTTAAATAAGTTAATCGTTCTTTAAATGGAACTTGCTCAAAAATTTTCTGTTGAAAAGAAAGGGATTGATAAGCCAAAATCACCTTTCCTTCAGCACCTGTCCACAATGGCAATTTTTCTCCAATTTTAACGATATGTCGAATGGAATGAAGTCCTTCACATTGTTCCACACAAACTCGTGAATTTTCCTCCAAAACATACAAATTTACCGTTTCACGAGTCTTATCCCGTATTTCTTCCATGATTGGCCTGGCAATTTCTCTGATTTTAATCGACTTTCCAGCAACATATTCAAGGTAGTATATTCCTTCGCCAAGACGGTATTTTAAGGTAAGCGGATCTTTGACCACTAGATTATTTTGTTCTAAAGTAGATAACAATCTGGTAGTAGTAGATTTCGCAAGCGAAATTTTATTAGCAATTTCTGTTAAGGACAGTTCCTGTTCTTCTAAAGTAAAGCAGTACAAGATATCGATCGCCCTTTGTACGGTACGTAACCCTGTTTCTGTTTTTTTACTATCTTGCTCATGAAATAATGCTGTTATCGTTGTGGAAGATCTCGCAATGCCATGCAAATCCAACAAATATGCATAAGCACGGATTGATTTAGAAAAGTTGAAAAATTCTTGTTTATATCTAGACAGACGGCAAAAAAATCGCTATAATTCAGTCAAAAGTTGTTCCGTATAACGGAATATAGTTACATATAACGGAATATACTGATGATCTTTCTTAGACATTTACGTATAGGAGATGCCATAAAAGTATAGATTCATAAATACATACGCTTACAAATAACCATAAATTATTATGGATAGTGAATACGCAGTGAAAAAACGACGCTGGACCACAGCTTGTTTAATTGCGGTTGGGGTCATTGTCAATTATTTTGACCGCATCAATATGTCTGTTGCGTTAAAGCCATTGTCAGAAGAATTCCATTTAACTCCTGGACAACTTGGGATTCTTTTATCCGCCTTCGCATGGTCTTATGCCATTCTTCAAATTCCTGCGGGCACTTTGCTAGATAAAATTGGTGTCAAATGGGTGGCGCGAATTGGTACCATTATTTGGTCAGCCGCTTGTTTTCTCACCGCGATCGCCAGCAGTCAGGGACTTGTCATTTTATCGCGAATTTTACTAGAAATCGGGGAAGTCCCATATTTTCCAGCTGCTACAAAAGCAATTGGTTACTGGTTTCCCCGTAACGAACGAGGAACAGCCATTGCACTTTTTGATGCCCAATCCAAATTGTCCAACGCAATCGGTACCCCTATTATCGCTTGGGTTGTATCCGAATGGGGGTGGAGGACACATACCAAGAGGGCTTTTTTCAAGTCCCCGAAAAAACTTCTAACAGGAATGCTCCCACAAAGAAATCAAGAATTTCGCGATACCCTTCTTCGTTCACCCCTAACACCACATCAATGACTTCTTTCTCTACCGTATCGCGACGAAGTTTCACGTACAAACCGTCCAAATATAAGACGGAATAACGCTTGTGTAGTGGACGGCTACACCATTTTTCGATATCTTCTTTTACGACATCGGTAATACGGCTGATCGTCGCTGGAGAATAAGTTCCTAGAATTCGTTCAATAAACTTGCCAATTTCCCGGGTACTCATGCCGCTTTGATACATCCGAATGATAGCTTCCTCCAGCCATCCCGTGTGGCGTTGATAAGGAGCAAACAGCTGCGTTTGAAATTCCCCGTTTCGATCTCTTGGGACCAAAAGTCCCTCAATCCGGCCATATTGCGTATCTAGATTTCGTTGATAATATCCGTTTCTCATATTGGATGTGTCCGCTTGTTTGATTTCGAGGAAATTTTTGATCTCTTCCTGCATAATCAGCTCTAATTTTTCTTTGACAAACTGACGAATGACACTTTCCAGTTGATTTGCCCAGTCAATATTCGATATACTTTTAGACATAGGTAGGGTTCTCCTTTCTTTAGAATGTTTTTCGTCCAATCAGAGAATACCCTACCTTTTTTCTTTTGGTCTAGCAAAATGTTTTACACAAAATTTTATACTCATCGGATGAGGTTAAGTCCAAGATTTTGTGTAAAAAGAAACGGCAAAAAAGTAGTTTGATTTTTCCAAAACCTAAATTTGCTAGACCGAAAGCGAATTTTTACACAATAATCAGGACTTGATCTTTGGATGATCATGAAGAAGCGAACAATTATCCCATTATCTTAATTATCATTCGCTATTTCACCGAATAAACCACTTTTTGCTTGCAAAAAACAGGAGCCGAATCGGCCCCTTCCGTGTTTTCCCTTTTCGATCAGTTCATCGGATGCGCTGGAAGTATTCATCCGAAAGAATGTACAAATGTTCGGAAATAATCTGCAAAATCCGAAATAAATCCGCAAAAATTTTGCACATTATTTCCGAATCTGTCTGAAATAATTTGAAAAAATTCTGAATAATGTGCTAGTTTACATTAATAACTCTATTAACTCATCAACTGTTTTACTTTTAATAACCTTTTGGACAATAGATTTATTTTCAATGATAGAAATTATCTTTTGATACATACGATCTAAATCAGTTTGAGAACCTTTTTTAATATTTAACAAACAAATAAATTGAACCATTTGCTGTTCATGCCACTGAATAGGATGTTTTAATGTACATATTGTCCAAAATGTCTCATCTGTTACTGGGGTTATTGGATGAGGAACTGCTACCAGATTTCCAAAACTGGTTGGGGCCATAGACTCCCTTTCTAAAACAAGATTTACATAATCTTTTGGTACAAGCTTTTGTTTATATAATTCATCACATAAAAATCTAATAACACTTTCCTTATCTTGTAAATCCTGCTGAAGGAAAATTCTTGAAGGATGTAAATAAGTCACTTCTTCAATTTGATTCATAGATAAAAAATTTTTAATAGCATTAATGTCCTTGTCTTCCAAAAAAATATTAACAACTTGGACTGGTACCCCTAAGTTTTCTTTTATAGGAATTGTGCTAATGACCAAATCAATGGAAGATAAATCATATGATGATAAATTGTAATAATTAATCGTGTCCATAATTTCAATTTCTTGATCAAACAAATTTTTTAATCGGTAGTAAAGTAATTTAGCACTACCTACTCCAGAAGCACAAACGATAAGTACTTTCTTTTTCTTCTTATTTAACTTCATTCGTTCAAGGGCAACACCAATATGAAGAGCAATATAACCAATTTCATGTTCAACAACTTCAATTTGTAAATATTCTTCTATGCATTTGCTAGCAATAACAGCTCCTTCAAACGCGGCTGGGTATTTTTTCTTTATATCATTTAATAATGGATTACGAATATTCATTTTATAACGCAATCGATTCATTGCAGGACGGATATGCAAAGTTAGAGCTTGAATAAACTCACGGTCTTGACTAAAGTCCCAATTTAATTCAGACTTTAATCTTTTTAACATACAGTTTATAATCGACCCAACTTCATCAAACTCAATAAACTCCATTAGTCCTTTTTGATGTAAAAGTTTTGTTCCTAGTAAATGAACGATAATATAATCAATTTCTGCATCAGGAAAAGTTAAATGTGTCATTTCTTCAACCTTTTTAATAATTTCATTAGCTACAATTTTTTCAAATGGGTATTCATCGACTAAAACATCAGACAACTTTTTAATGACAAAACCTTCTTCAATTCTTTTACAAGCAATAACTATATGTGTCGCTAAATTTTCTAAAGAAATGTCAGAAATCTCAATTTTGTATTTATTAACCGTTTGGATAATTACTTCTTTAATCCTTTTAAATAATTCTTGATCAATGAAGTGTAAAGAGTCTCCCTTTAAAAGTGCCTCTTTATTCCGACTTAATAACGAATTCGATAAACATAAACGTTTCATATATTCGTCCCCTTCAACTCTTGATCCGTAGTGAGGGCGATTTATTAATTTCAAATTATATTTATTGAGAATTTCCTTAACCCTCTTTAAATCATTGTGCAAAGTTGACATGGAAATAAACATCTCATCTGTAAAGCTTTCCAGTTTAATGAAATCCTTTTCTAGCAATAGACGCCTTAAAATATATAGAACTCTTGTATCTTGATCAGCAAACTCCGCTGCTATATTATTCTCTTCAGTAGAAATCTGATATAGAGTTTTTGAAAATAGTTCAGCATTTACTATTTTTAGTACGTATCCTTTTCCTCTAATCGATTCAATTAAAATACCTTTCGATTCAATATTCTGCTGCATTTGTTTAATTTCATTTCGGATTGTTCGATCACTGACGCCTAATTCTTTTGCTATCCATTCTGAGGTAACTGGTTTTTTTGACTTGGATAAAAGTAACAAAATATCTTTTTGCCGTGTTGATAGTTTAGTCATGTCGATCAGCTCCTCTTTTATCGCATTTCAATACTAAGAGGACTAAGAAGAATTTTTCATGCATATATTCATTCACCGATATATCGGACCTTTTATATTTATAACCAATTGTTTTTGATGATAGTCAGGTTATGCATCTTAGTGATAAGAAAAAATGGAGTTTTATATCAACTCCATTTTCCTAACTCATATTTCGTAAAATAAATGATTTTTTATTTCGATATCGGAATTGTTTTTGAATTTTTATCTAATATGCGAAATGTGAGTTCTAAATAATTATTTCGTGTGAATTCTTATCATAATTTTGTGAGTTAGACAAATGAAGATTTTTCATCTATATGCATGCTCATTGAGAAGTTAACATTCACATAAGTCATACCCACTCCGGTTATACTGTTCCTAGAAAAAACATGGAAAAGGGGCGAAATCACACATGAAACGGCTGAAAATCACCAATAATTACGGATGGACACCCCGAAAACTCCGGAAGCAGGAACGGAAAATCAAAAACGTCCATCTCCGCCAACGCGTGATGGCGGTTCACCACGTCATGGAAGTCTATTCTTTAAAGTTCTTCTCCATTTGTTTCAATAACACGCTTATACCAATAAAAAGATTTTTTCTTTCTCCTTTCTAACGTACCATTTCCTTCATTATCTTTATCTACATAAATAAAGCCATAACGTTTTTCCATTTCTCCAGTTCCAGCACTAACTAAATCAATACAGCCCCATGGTGTATATCCTATTAAATCAACACCATCTAATTCCACTGCTTTTTTCATTTCTTTAATATGATCACGCAGATATTGAATACGGTAATCATCATTTATCGTACCGTCTGCTTCAATGACATCCCTAGCACCGAGACCATTTTCCACAATAAATAAAGGAATATTATATCGTTCGTATAAAGCGTTTAATGAATAACGGAGGCCTACTGGGTCAATTTGCCAACCCCATTCACTTGCCTTGACATAAGGATTACGAACGATATGACCAAATTCTCCATCAGGTTCACTGCCTTCTACTTCACGAGCACTGACTACCTTAGACATATAATAGCTAAATCCAATATAATCTACTGTACCTTCTTTAAGAATTTGTTCATCTTCCTTTGTATATTCAATTTCAAAACCATTTCTTTCCCAATATTTCTTCGTATAATTAGGAATTTCACCTCGAACATGTACATCACCAAAGAACCAGCGATTACGCATTGCTTCAGTGGCAAACATCACATCATCTGGATGACAAGAGTATGGATATACCGGTACAAAAGAAAGCATACAACCGATTTTAAAATTAGGGTTAATTTCGTGGCCTAATTTTACAACTTTTGCACTAGCAATTAATTCATAAAGAGCTGCTTGATACATTGTTTGTTCCCGATTTTCGCCTTTCTCATATATAATTCCTGAATTTGTAAAGCTAGCGAAATCCATACTTGTATCTGCTTGGTTATTGATTTCATTAAATGTCATCCAGTATTTCACTTTATCTTTATAACGTTTCATAACTGTCTCAGAAAATTTCACAAAGAAATCAATACACTTCCGGTTTCTAAAGCCACCATATTTTTTCACAAGATTATAAGGTAATTCAAAATGAGAAAGGGTAATAACGGGTTCGATATTATATTTTAATAATTCATCAAATAAATCATCGTAAAATTGTAATCCTTCTTCATTTGGTTCAGGATCGTCTCCATTCGGAAAAATTCTTGTCCAAGCGATAGAAGTACGGAAACATTTAAATCCCATTTCAGCAAAGAGTTTGATATCTTCTTTATAACGAGAATAGAAGTCAATCGCTTCATGGTTCGGATAATAGTACCCTTCTAACACACCATCTGTAATTTGACGAGGAACACCATGTCTTCCTGCAGTCATCACATCTGCAACACTTATCCCTTTTCCACCTTTATTCCAGCCACCTTCAAGCTGGTGAGCTGCTACTGCTCCACCCCATAAAAAGTTTTCCGGTAAAACACTTTTTCTCATAATAAGTCAACCTCCGTTTTAAAATCCTTGTAAATAACACTTGTCCATTACTGGCAATTAACTCCACCAACCTAAAAAGGTTGAATAAGAAGACAGTTACTCCTTTGAAGAACCGCCTCCTTTCACTTTATTGACATTATAAGCACTTGCTATGCAGCTTAAGTCTTTGACAAAATACTTTAGTATTCAGTACTTGCTTCTACACCATTGAAATTTACCTTTTACCTCATAACTCATAAAGCATCTACACATCTTAATTCTATGTTCTGGATCAGAGGACAGGCTCTCCACCTTTTTCTTGCTTAACTAACTTATTATCGTATATTTTAATGAACGGAAGATATATGAGAAATGCTACAACACCGCAAATCAATGATACAACTACCGCCCTGATGTCTCCACCTGTACCAATAAAAGCGCCTATACCTATTGGAGATGGCCAAGGTACTTGTGCAATAATAGGATTAACAAAATGTAGTTTAATTGCCCAATAACCAATAGTTGCTGTAGCCATAGGTGCTAAAAAGAATGGGATAGCTAAGTATGGATTGTAAACAATCGGTAATCCAAATAATATTGGTTCATTAATATTAAAGATACCAGGAACAACAGATGCTCTTCCCAAAATTTTTAATTGTTGTGATTTAGCAAAAAGTGCAATAAAGATAGTTAACCCTAAAGTCGATCCGGAACCACCCATAATTACAAATGAATTTTGGAACTCACCTGCGAATGGAATATTCGCTCCATTCATGTTGGCCTCCATATTTGCTAGAACAATTGGCGTTAGGAACGCCCCGATAATATTTGCCCCGTGGATACCTACGATCCAAAGTGCGTGGATTAAGAAGTAAATCACCATGAGGCCTAACCAACTATTTGCTATATTAACAACAAAGCTAAAAGGAATTGCTACTACTTTAAATATATCAGTACCTAAAGCTACTAAAATTCCATTAATTAGTAAAACAACAAAAGCAACTAAAAATGCTGGTATTAATGCTGTGAATGATCTAGATACGCCTTCCGGTACTGCTTCCGGCATTTTTATAACCCAATTTCGTTTCACACAAAGTCTATATAATTGTACAGCCACAACAGCTATAATAATTGCCGCAAATATTCCTGTAGTACCTAAACGACTTACACCGCTATCAACCATTTCCCAACCGCTAATAATTTTAGTAGTATCATCAATTTGTTGTACTAACAACATTTTTCCATCTTTTAAAACTAATTGAGGAATAGTCATAAAGAAAGCGAACATTGACAGTAAAGCGCCATTTAAAGGGTTTAGATTTAAACCTTCTTCTTCAGAAAATAATTTTGTATACTCATAACCAATGACAAGGTTAAAATATAACGCTAAAATTCCCATCGTTGCTTTAAACGCTAACATATATAAATCACTAATTCTAAAGAAAGTATTATTGAAAAAGCCTTCTAAAAATGTCATGGTTTGCGGCAATACGTTCAACACCAAAAACATCGACCCTACGATCGTAAACGGAATAGAAGCCATTCCTGCAGCCATTACTGCACGCACAAATCGAAAAGATGCAATTTTTCCCATGGGTCCCATTATATACTTTTCAAGTAAGGCAAATGCCTTGCTTTCTGATGACATAAGAATTCCTCCTTTTCTGTTAATTTATAACTTTTTCATATTCCTTGATGCGTTGATAATGCTTATCTTCGTTATATTTAATTTTGTTTAAACGATAAAGAATTAAAGCGCTTAATAACATCCCGGCAATCAAAATAATTAAAACAAATACTTTTGACTTATTTTGATTTACTAAAAAAGGATATAATTGTGCAAAGGACGAAGAAAAACAAGTTAGTAATATAAGAACAGCATTCGTAAAGAACAAAGTTATAAAACAATATTTTGTGTATATAGCATTATTGGTAGGGCTGCTATAGATCTTTACTTGCTCTGCAATACTCGTTAGTAGTATGATAATTAGTACCAATGGGACAATATATAGTGATGAATCACTCATTAACAACGAAATTAGCCAGTATATATTTGTAAAAAAGAATATTGCAGTAACATATCTTACAAGTAAATATCGATTATAGTACACAGATTTAATACTTTGTTCTTTTCTGTTTTTTTCTAACAGTGCTCTTTCACTGTAATTCATACAAATCCCTCATTTATCTTGTTCTTCGCTACTCGCAATAATTTTGATACTGGTAATCGAAACATTAAAAGGGAATAAGTTCAATCATTTTAAATATATGGTTCCATTCTACTACTCATCAAAGATACCGCTTTCAATATATTGAAGTTTAGTAGAGAGGGATAACTTCTTTTAAAAAAATTATTGAAATCTTAATCTTTTTAAATTATCCCCCTCTTCGATTCTATTAATAATTTTGTCATTTAATTGTAAATAACGAAGAACCATTTATTTAATCGTAACTGATCATTTAAGCTTATCCCACTTCATTTCTTATTGGAACATAACCGTTAGCAAATCATTTATTTGGAAGTTCTTGTAAGATTAAGTTACCCAGTTTTTCAACACCCATAGGAATAGGAACATATGCTTGCGGCGGGACGTTCACAACCGGTTTTCCTACACGATCACCAGCTTCCTTAAGTTTTTGATAATACATTTTTGTTTGAGGACTTACCAAAAATAAATCAAAGTCACCCTTTTCAATCATCTTGCTACCTTCATTAGCAGAAACGGCATCTACTTCAATATCTTGACCTTTTGCTTTAAAAAATTCCGTTGTCTTTTTTGCCATTAAAGAAGATGACATACCAGCTGCACAAATAATTAAAACTTTTTTCATAATAAATCCCTCCATTTCGTTATACTTGTAAATTTAGTTAATTAATTTTTTATAAAGTTCAATTATTTCTTGAGCTAAATCAATAACTGTCATTGCATTCATTAAATGGTCCTGTGCATGGATGAGTAATATACGAATCTCTATTTTTTCCCCACGAGCTTCCTCTTGAATAAGATCTGTTTGAAAACGATGAGCTTTTCTCATTTCTTCATTCGCTTCTTCAATTTTTTGTTCAGCTAAGTCAAACTCACCAATTTTAGCATGTTTAATTGCTTCCATAGCTAAACTTCGAGCATTTCCTCCATGTAAAATAATATGGAAACTAATTTCTTCTAAGTTCACCATAATCATCCCTCAATTAATGAAATAGTAATGTGTTGAATTCTAAATATTATTTTTTAGGAGCAACCGATTGATGTTAGCTATGATGAGATCCGATTAATTTGATGTTCCTATTGCATTGAGCACTTGTTAACCGTTTCATTCTTCTTTTTATCGACTGCTCAATTATTATATTACTATTAAAGCGCTATCAATTTAATCTAAATTCCTTCCTAAATGCAACGGAAAACTTTGATCCTAAGTTGTAAACAACGGAATATTACCATGTTCATACAAAACATCCATGAGTAAGCTTTGCTCTCCACCCTGTTTAATGCAAATAAAAGTAGCGCATTGTGCAAGATAAAAGTTTAGCAGTTTGCAAAAAAAAATCATTGTCAGCACCCCTCTCCCACCACTAACCTTCTAATTGGACAAAAAGTACAGTTAGAAGGGGAAGAAAAGGATGCTTACAATGATTCCACAACATCATATCAAATATTTGTATGAATATAAAGGGATGTCCCTGCGAGCCATTGCCAAAGAGACGGGACATAGCTTTCAAACAATCAAAAAATATGCCAATAAAGAAGATGATAATCCATTTCCAACTCCAAGGAAGCCAAAACAGTCAAAGTTAGATCCATATAAAGCACAGATTGATGAGTGGTTAGAGGAAGACCGAAAGGTGCCTCGAAAACAAAGGCATACAGGAACTAGGGTATATCGTCGGCTGCTTGAAATGTACGGGGAGGAATTTTCCGTCTCCTTGAGGACGGTGCAGTATTACGTAGCGAAGAAAAAACAAGAAATGTATCAAGATGGTGAAGGTTATCTTCCGTTAGAGCACTCACCGGGAGAGGCACAGGCCGATTTTGGAAGTTTTACGTACCAAGACGAGAAAGGAGTCGAACAGGAAGGATTTTTTCTCACACTCTCTTTTCCATACAGCAATGCCAGTTACGCACAGGTGGTACCGGGGCAGAACCAAGAATGTCTTCTATATACATGCAACATGAAGAGTTAACTTCTCAGTCATCCTGCACACCCTAAGCGCTGCAGCACTTCCTCCGGACGTTCGTGGATGTAGTTGACAAACCGAGTAATGGCTTGAATGATATCGTTGCGGTCCTTGTGAAATACATTGGCAATCACCGTATCTTTCAGCCATTTCCATAAGCGTTCGATCGGGTTCAGCTGTGGCGAATAGGGAGGAAGGTAAATAAAGTGAAAACACTGCCCTTCTTCCCGCAAAAACTCCTTGACCATTTTGGCATGGTGAATGCGGGCGTTATCCGACACCAAGACCATGAGACGGTCCGGATAGCGCTCTTTGAGCATTCTCAAGAAATCCAAGAACGTCGTGGCATTGGCAGCGGTCGTTTGATGAAGCACCGTTTCGCCATCGTGGATGTTGACCGCGCCAAACAGCGATACGTGGGCATGATGGCCGAACGTCGGCACTTGTTTTTGGCGGCCGACTTCCAACCATGTGGACCGCAAGACATGGTAAGAGCGGATATGTGTTTCATCAAGGTACAACAAGACCGAATCAGGATCCATTAAGTTTTTTTAGGAAGTCGATCTGTTTCTCAAAATTCTTTTGTCGATCCGGATCGCCTTTCGCCAATGTGTAGGCCGGCCGTGTCCACGACAGCCCTTTGCGGTGCAGGAGTTTTCGCAACGCTTCGCGGGAAATGCAAACACCGAAGTGCTTTTCGACATCGGATTGCAGGAGTTTGGTGTTCCACGCCGAAGCGACGTCCCAGCCCAGTTCCACGGGAGTGGTGGTCAACACAAGCTGTTTGATCTCTTCCTGCTGTTCTTCGGTGAGAAACGGCTCCCGCCCGGGGGCGAAATCCTGATGAAGCAAGATCTCCAGACCGCCTTCGTTGAACAGCGACACATAATGGGAAACGGTTTGTCGGCACACGTTGACCATGGAGGCCACCTCTTTGCCCAAATAGCCTTCCATGACCAGGCGAACCGCCATCACCCGTTGGCGAAGAAGGATGTTTTTGATTTTCCGTTCCTGTTTGCGAAGTGTCCGAGGTGTCTATCCGTGATCGTTGGTGATTTTGAGACGTTTCATGCAGAATTCCGCTCCTTTTCCATGCTTTTCCTTAGGAGCAGTATAACCGGAGTGGGCACCACTTATACGAAGGTTAACTTTTCAATGAGCATATATATAGACGGTTTGAACAAAAAAGTCAAACGTCCAAACTGTTGATATATTAACATCTTACTTTAGTGTATGAAAGCAAAAGCCTTATGTATACCTCCCCCAGACCAAGCACCGACAGTGGAGTGGAGGAAGGGCGCGGTTTCCGCCGTTACTGGTTCTGCTTGCCGATCAGTTCTTCCAATGCGACCGCCACGCCGTCCTCTTCATGTGAGACAGTGACCATGTCACTGACTTCTTTTAATTCGGGAGCGGCATTCCCCATCGCCACGCGATAACCGGCGACGGCGAACATCGATAAATCGTTATGGCTGTCGCCAAAAACAACCGTATCTTTCATGGCGATGCCGTAATGGTCGGCCAGTTTCATGAGCGCCTGTCCTTTCGTCGCCCGTTCATGGTTGATCTCAATGTTGTTCGGATGCGACGACGTTACGGCGATGCCGGAAATACCGGCAAATTGTTCCGCCGCTTCCCGTAAGCGCGCCTGATTAAGAGAGAAAACGAGCACTTTATAAAAAGCAATGCCCCGTTTTTCCCAGACGAGGCGGATATCATCGACATACGTCACGCGCGCTTGCTGGAATTGCTTTTCGACGATGCGCTTTAATTCAGGCGCGATACCGCTTGCCTTTTCTGCCAACGCTTCGAGATGGGCGCGGTTATGGAGACCGACGTAGACGGCATCGTTCGTATAAATTTCGCAATATAAATCGGGCTGTGCGCGCACCCACTCCAGCGCCGAAATTAACGTTTCCTTGTCAAGCGGCACATCGCCAAGCACCGTCCCATCTTCTAATGTCATCACCGCGCCGTTTAAACTCATAATCGGGCAAACGATATCTGCTTCTTGAAGCGGCGCGCGCGCGTCTTTATATGCCCTTCCTGTGAAGATCGCCACGATATGGCCACGCTTTCGCGCTTTTGCAATGGCTGCTTTATTTCTTTCACTTACCCGTCCATTCGAATTGAGAAGCGTCCCGTCCATATCTAATGCGATTAACACTATTGCATCACTCTTTCTCTTTATGCGCGTTTGTTAAATCACTACTCCATCATGGCCAATTTATATTTTCAAGCAACTTTTCGATTTCTCCACGTATTGTGGTCTTGTTTTTCATATAGACATGAACAGTTGCATTACGCAAACTTACAATGTTGTTTCACGTATCATGTTTTCCATCCATCCTTCTTTGAATGCTTGTCTGTAACAAGCGCGCGGATTGTTTAAGTCGAATCTCCAAGACTTAAAAAATTTCGATAACCATTTCCACCATTTAATCCTCCAGAATTCATACTTGTTGACAATTGAATCACAGTACACTTCTTTGGTGGTGTCATCTGGATTTTTAGTTTGCTGGAACACACGGATATTATACTATCTTTCAAATGTATCAGCAGCCGGTACACATATATTGATACGAACTTCTTTATATTTGCCGGCCAAACCGCGATTCTCTTTGCGCCTCATCCTAAAACATTTCAAAAGTTCTGCGGATATGCTCGGCGGCAAAAATCCGCGACACTTCTATCGTCCGAATCGGCAATCTGCGCAGCACCGGGGCGAGCATTTGCTTTGTTTCCTTTTTCATGCGAATTTCCCGCGGTATTTTCCCGATCCGTAGCAACATATCCAAAAAACTTTTTTGCACGCGCATCTCTGCATTCTCGAGCGGAAGCATATCGCTATGGATGATGAACCCGGTGTTCACATCCACCGCCAAAACAAATATAGGAAAATACGGGCGCTCCCCGCGCTTTTCTTGCACCGGTTTATTGATATATCCCGCGTCAAATTCGATGCTGCCGTAGTATACTTGTCCGATCTTTTTCACCATTTTCATCAACTTCGGCTCGACAAGCAGTTCATATGTCGGTGTTTTTTTCTCGCCTTCCAGTTCAGCAAGCAAAACGGTGTCATCGCGCCAAACGATGTTTCCATCCTTTTTTTCGCCAATGCGGGCAAACATTTTTCCATCTTCTAGAAACACCGGAAGGGAAAGTTCCCCTTTCGCGACGCACCGCGCGACTTCAAGAGCCTGATCAAGCGCCACTGTCACCAGCTTCGCCTCTTCTTCGGAAATCATCCACGGATAGTACCCAGGAACAAAGCTGCGAAACTGCGGCCACTGCTTTTTGCCGCGGAAAGCCATGCCTTGCGAACGAAGGAGCTCATAGTCTTCCTTGCTTAGTTCATCTCGGTCAGCAAAGGAAATAAGCACCGCCCGCTGTGTATACACAGGATCTTGTTCGGGATATGGCCGTTCGAACAAATGCCGCAGGCTTTCATATCCTTGTTCACCAATATACACGACCATTCCATGCTCTTGGCCAAGCGCGCCAATGACAGAGCAATATAAACGCTCGTTTGTTTCCGGATCAATGACAAGGAAAATTTCATCATCATCCATCCATTGCCACGGCGCTAACAGTTTAAATGCCACCGCTTTTTCCAGCAGTGCCCTCCATATGTTGTTTTGCGTTGCCCGTGCTTCCTTCACCTTCTCTTCCGGCACTTTCTCCCATGCTGTCTTGCCGGTTTCTTTGCGCAGCGAAGCCAATTTTGCATCGACTATCGCTGTCAATTCCTTTGTCTCGATCTCCTCTAGATTCCACCCCACGCCCATGCTGTCTTCTTCCGGTGCAACACGCACCGCTTTAAGGCAAACGGGATAGAAGGCGTCCGGCTGCGGCACCATTATTTTTTCAAGCACCAACTCATGTTCCCAATAATCGCCGAAGTCATAAATATACAAGCAGCGATCTCCCTCCTCAACGAGCCAGTCGGAAAGCCGCTCTTTATGTTCCTTATAGCCCGCACCATCCCGTCCATCACTTCCATCATTGCCAATTTCGATGCGCTGCTTCGCCATTCCGCGCGTTTTCGTGATGTAAAACGTATGTAAATGCCGGTCTTCCCAGTCAAACGCTTTTTGCAGCACATCATGAAGCTCGGCGAACGTCATTCCGCTTGGCACCAATAATCGCCGCCACACTGGCGGGCGAATATCTTTTAACTGTACTTTCAGTTGATAGATCACATTTTTTCCTCCATATCATCACGAAATGTTCTTCTTTTCATTCTACCATTTATTCATATCATTGTTAAATACATAACAAAAGAAACGGTGAACACAGCGGAGCTTCTTTTCACGCAAATGTCACTCTTTGCGGTAAAAATACGGCCCGCAATAGTCTTCATGCGTCTGCACATGCGTCCACGTAAAGTGCGGGTCGACGACACATACATCGTGCTCGTTCCGCAAACCTTCCGCCCGCAAATTTTCGGCATTGATAAGCATATATGTCTCTTCCCTTTCTTGATAAAACAAATAACAAATGACTCGGTTCATCTCACGAAACGCCCGCATCGCTTCTTTCCCTTCCAGACAAGGCAGCTTCTCGTAACTAAATATATGCCACAAAAACTGGTCGAAATAAATTGACTGTTTCTCCTGCGGACTGATGGCATCCGCAAACACTTGTTCCCAACGTTTGCGGAATTCTTCTCCTTTTCCCGGCCATTCTTCGATCATGATTCCTCTATTTTTCCATCTTTTTCGTATGTTCATTTCCATCCCCTATTCCCAAGGAAACATATCGCTCGCGCGGCAAAAAATCCGGTACGAAACGCCTTGTTTGCGGCTCCGCGCCGCTTTATTCCCTATTCTTGTCGTCTCAATAACATCATCCCAAAACGGAATGCGCACACGCAGCCGCTCAAACATTTTCCGAATGGCGGCATCAGTAACGTTTCTGCCGAAAAACGATTGAAACAACGTTTCGCGGACATCTTCCCCCGTCAGCGGCCGCTCGCTATGCAAAATTGCTGCAAACACATAAAACGGCTGGTATTCCAACTTCACACACTCGCCTGCGAAACGAACGACAAAGCCGTCTTGTTCGCTGATGCAAAGCATCACCTCATGCGGCAAAAGCTGCTCCTGCTCAGAAAAGTATATTTCCTCTGTAACAATTTCATCGCTGTTTGGCGTAATGATGCGATAAAGCGCACGGTGAAAATCTTCAATGCGATAGAGAAAAATCGCTTGGCGGTAACGCTCGACCGTTTCTTCATCATACGGCCTTGCTTCCATCTTTTCCATTTGCTTTAGCGCATTCGACGCAAGAAAAATGCCGCAATTGACAAGAAACATATGGCTTAGCATCGCCTGCGTGTCATTAAGAGATTCGCCCCTCTCTCCGGAAAGCGCCTGATGAAAATGGTATGCCGCTTCGGCGTATCTTCCTTCGTTATAGTAAATATGCGCCAACCGATAATTCGCAACCGGATGGCTTGGCTTGCGCTTTAACGCTTTTTGCAAATACTTTTTCGCCAGCTGCGGATCAGGAGCGTTCGACATTTTGAAATGCTCGCCAAAACGAACATACAGATGAATTAATTCATTTTCGATTTCTTCCCGCCGCTTTCGGTCTTTTTCTTCTTTCCACTTTGCAAGCAAGCGGCGTTCTTCTTGATGCGGAAAAAACCTGTATTCTTCCATCTCCCTGCTCTCTCCTTTGTGACAAGGTGTCACACACTGACTTGTACAGTTGTATTGTAACGAATTTGAAAAGGAGATGGATAGTATGGAAAAATTAACAAAACTCATGATCCGGCACGGATTGCATCCGAAAGATGCGGAAACAGGAATTACGTCACAGTGGCTTATGCAAACATTCGCAACACTCATCCAGCGGCGCCAGCACCTTGACGGCATTTCCGAAACGGACTGGATCGAGGCGCTCCAACAAACTGCTGAACGGATGGTTTTTTACCATCGTGACATTCCGGGAAAAGAAACGCTGGTCGATCCGCGGAAAGACGATCTTCCACTCATACAAATCGACCCGTACGTCCGCGGCATCGTCCGCTGGCTGAATATGATGCATATTTACACTGTTAACAGCTGCGACGGAGAAGGGCGCCGGCCAGCTAGAATTGATTTTTTAAACGACTTGTCCGCGACACAAGCTTCGATTATTCGCGCCTGCACACCGAAAAGCGTACACGTTAAGCTTGAAAAAAGAAGGGCAACATTTTTCTACAAGAAAGGGCAAATCGCCGATCTTCTCACTATCGCTGAACGGATTAACAATGTGTGGAGAAACCCGGAATCGCTTAAAGTATACAGATTAGAAAAATTAAAACAACGGCTTATGCCACTTCTCCGCATCCAAGGCGAAAGCGGGAGAGAACACGTCATTCGCCAATGGCTGCACCGCTATTTGCGATCACGGGTCGATTGGCTCAAAACGGATGAATACGGCAATTTGCTTGCGGCGATCCATTGCGGAGAAGGGCCAGTTATCGCCCTTTCCGCCCATATGGATACCGTAAAATCCTTTCATCCTTACCGAACGGTGATCGAAAACGGAACCACTTTAAAAAGTTCCAGCGGCATCTTAGGCGCCGACGACCGTGCGGGAATCGCTGTTATTTTGGAAATCATTGATTTCATCCGCCACTCCCGCTTCCAAGGAACATTGAAAATCGCCTTTACCGTCCAAGAAGAAATCGGCTGCCTCGGCTCGCGCCATATCGACCCGGCGTTTTTGCAAGACATCGACGCCGCGATTGTTGTGGACCGCCGCGGAACGCGCGACATCGTCACTTCTTATGCTGGCATCGTGCCGTTTTGCCCTGACGAATACGGCCGCATTTTCGAAACAGCCGGAGCACTCGCCGGCATGCCAGACTGGAAAATTACCGCAGGCGGTCTCAGCGATGCCAAAACCTTTGCCGAATTCGGGATTCCGTCTGTTAACTTATCCGTCGGCTACGATCATGAACATACCGAACTTGAAACGCTCGACTGCAAAGCAACGCTGGAAACAGTGCTTCTGCTTGAAACGGTATTTGAAAACAACATGATTGCCAAAAAGCTTGTCGCAACGTGTAAGGGCTAAGCGAAAAATAGAAAGTAGAGTGGAACAAAACATCCACTCTACTTTTAATGTTAATCGGAATTTACCCATGTTTTTGCCGCTGTGCATTCATTTTTTGACGTTCTTTTCGGATCGTCTCCAAATATTTCGTGAATTCTGATTCGCCTGAATAAGAAAGGTATAGGTATTCTTTTGCTCTTGTCATGCCAATGTATAGTAGCGACACTTCTCTCTCTTTATCCTCTTCCAAAGAGAATGGCATATTATCAATATTCACAATAAAAACAGCTTGAAAATCAAGACCTTTGCTACTTTCGATCGTGCTGACTTTCACTTTATCGTCATCTCGCAAAAATGTCCGTTTAGCTGTTTCATTTTCCGTTAACCAATAATACGGAATTTGCTCTTTTTCGAGAGCCCGTTTAATCACACCAATAATATCTTGCAGATGAGTTCGTTTAACCCGGTATAAAATAAGTATTTCTGAATACGGAACCTTTTTCTCGTTATGTAACATTTGAATTTGTTTGGCAACTTCTTTCATTTCAGTCGCAAAATGATCCGCTTTTAATATTACTGGCTCCGGCCCTTTTCTCTTTGTGCTTTGCGGCGCAATAATTTCTCCTTCAAACTCCCGGTGAGCTACTTTATTTTTTAACACCGAATGGGTACGGTAAAAATCCCAAGCAAACTTCACAATTTGTGCTGTATTCCGATAATTGATCGTCAATATTTTGGAACGCCCTTGGAAATTTAAGCCCGTATCTTGGGCATAAGACCGTTTTCGCCTATAAATCGTTTGTGCTCGATCCTCGACAAGAAGGAGCGATTGTGTTTCCGGATTAAGCAGTTTGCTAATAAGCGCCAGCCAGTCCGAAGAAAAATCTTGTCCCTCATCGACTAAAATAGCGTCATATGTCGGTAAAATCGCTTCACCTTTTTCAAGTTTCTCTAAAATATATGGAATTTGTTGCTCAGTAATTTTTAAATCATGTTTAAGCCATTCATGGAAATTGCGCACAATAATTTGCCCATATGCGGTATCCGCCAATCCGTCATGTTTCGTAAAATCAAAATCAAAGAGAGAATCCGGTTCCCTTAACATATGGTTGATCAATTGCCGAATTCCTTGAGCCAACGAGATATTGTAACATAAAATCAAGATTTTCCAATCTGGATGTTCCTTTGCCAGCAATTTTGCACGACTAGCCAAAATCAGTGTCTTTCCACTTCCCGCTACTCCTCGAATAAGCCGATGTTTATCTCCAATTTGTTTTGCCAAATTTTCCTGATGCAAATCCATTGCCTTAATATCATGAAGAGAAAGTAAAATTTGATCTTGATACGGAACCGACGGACGAAATTCTGCACTAATTCGGACTTCTGGAAAAAGATGATAGCGAATCGCATCAATTTCTTCTTTCGTTAAAGGATTCCGCAAACGATACGGAACGACAAACATATTTAATATTTTTTCAAACAACACTTCCTCGCTAAACGATTCTTTATCTGGATCAATTTCATCGCGCATTAAGCAAAGATTCGGATCAATAACTGGATACAACTGTTTTTTCACTAAGTCTTTTTGCGTCAACCGTGTAAATACTACCCCGTAACCATACGGAAATTTCAATTGAAATTGATACTTTCCTTCTAAATGTACTAAATTTTTATCTTTTTTCAACACGTCCACAATATGAAACGCATTATCTCTCGCTTGCTTAAACGGGCTTTTCACCGTCACTTGTTCTCCTGCTCGATTTATAATCGTCCACTCATCATTGTTTATTTGAAGAAGCGTAGACAATGTATAATCTTTTACTTCCAAGACGACGATCCCTAAGTCTGGTCCAATGATCACAAAATCAGGACGTCGCCCCCGGATTTCCGGCTCATAATATACGATATAATCATCGGGCAAATAGGTTTGCAGCGTCCGAAACAACAACCGCTCCCCTGCCGTGGCACTCGAACGAATCGTTTCCGGAATCGTGTACGCCATCCAAACCAGCTCCAATGTGAAATAGGATTTTTTTACTATTATAATACAAAATTAGGGTTTTGCAGCTGAAAAGAGGAAAAAAATCCTAAATAGGAGAGGTAAAACGGCTCAGTGACAAATGTATCATATTATTGCCGCATGATTTTATTGACAAGCTTAATTCCAGTAAAACGGTTGCTTCACTTTGCATATAATTGAAGTGGCATTCCTTTTCGGACGCTAGCTGTAAAAATTTGGGTTTTCGGCGGATTTAAGTGAGTCACACTCTCTAAATTATCAATAAAGATGGGATAGGATATATTGGAAAAATAACGTATAATTGAAGAAATCTCAATCATACACTTGATTTTTTCACTATAGGATAAAACTCGATATGGCCTGTTTTTATAAAATATTTGGAAATCCGGGCGTAGTTCTCCATTTTTAAGACGCTTAAATAGAAATATTTTGGCATCTGACAGTTGACTGTTAATCGTATTTTGTATGTTTGCAAAAACCTGAGCTAGTTCATGTTTGGTTAAGTTAATTTCTGATTTTATGGTTTGTATATGCATCTCTCTTCCTTTAATGATATCAATAATCTCGCTTTTCTTTTGCTGTACTTGTTTTTCAAAAATTTGGTTATTTTCATATTGTTCCATTAGAGCTTTTTGCTTTTGAATCTCCATTTGCAGCCGTTCTATTTCCATTTCAAGCTCTGTCAATTTATGATGAAGTATTCGCTCTTTTTGTTCCCATCTTTCCCTATCTGATAAAAGTTGCTTTTTTGAAAAAAGCGCTTTATTCTTAAACGGCAATAAATATTCATAAGATAACATTTGTTTACATAATGGACATGGTTCATTAACTTTAAGTTCCTGACATATTTGTAGGTTATTGAATGTAAAAAAAGCTATCCCTTGAATTTTGGATAGCTTATAAGGTATATCTTTAAAAAGTATTACTAAGACTTTTATAATTTGAATAAACACCAATATGGCGGATGACACAGCTTTATAATTTATCTCTAAATATTCTTCCGCACAACATTCTTTTCACTCTTGAAAACCTCTTTTTTCAGATGCTAGAGTGGTAGACAGGAAAAGAAACTGACAAAAGCCAACTGCGGAAAATACCGGCGGGAAACAATATCGCTCCCGGATCACGCATGATCCGGGAGCGTTTCATCATACTTCGACCGCGTTTCCTTCTTCCACAATATGATAAAGAAGATGCGCTAAATGGTGAATCGGGCCGTATTCCTCTTCCTCCCCCATACTTTCTTCTTCGCCGAATTCCAAGTCATTTAAGTAGAGGGCGACAAATTCGTAAAAATCTTTCAACTCGAACGAATAGCACGCGCTTGGGTCTTCGTTGTCTTCTTCATATTGCAAGACAAGATACGATGGGTTTCCGTTTGCGTCTTCGGCATCAAAAAAGACGAAAAAGCCGATGTTCGTATCTAAATCGAATAAATGCCTTGTCCCGCCTTCTGTCACTTTTTCAAAGTCTTGACCGTTTAATTTTTGGATCGTCATCGTGTCCATTTCGTCTTCGCGGTGAAATTGCACGGTAAATGATTTCATGCTACGTTTCCTCCTCAGTTTTAAAAAATGCTTAAAGAATAAGTTTTGGACAGCAGCTTCAATAACTTCATGCCGGTGATGCTGTTGCCTTTATCGTCCAACGCAGGACCGAATATGCCGATGCCAAACCGGCCCGGGACAGCGGCGAGGATGCCGCCGGAAACGCCGCTTTTCGCCGGAATGCCGATTTTGATTGCGAATTCACCTGACGCGTTGTACATGCCGCATGTTACCATGAACGTTTTGCAAATGCGGGCGACATCGGACGGCATAATTTGTTCGCCAGTGAGCGGATCGCGTCCGTCCATCGCGAACACAAGGCCGATCCGCGCCAAATCGACACACGTCATTTCGATCGCGCATTGCTTCGTGTAAAGGTCCATCAGCTCTTCGACATCTTCATTGATAATACCATGTTGTTTCAAAAAATAACATAAGGAACGATTTAAAAACGCTGTTTCAAATTCCGATGTTGCGACTTCCTTGGAATACGAAATCTCCGGATTTCCCGCCAGTTTTCGGACAAACTGCAAAAGGCGCCAAAACCGCTCCTCGACCGAAGCTCCGTTAATCATGTGTGTGACTGCTAACGCCCCGGCATTAATCATCGGATTAAGCGGTTTAGCCGGTTGCACTTCTTCTAGTTTCGCAATTGAGTGAAACGGATCTCCCGTCGGCTCCATGCCGACCTTTTGGAACACTTCTTTTTCCCCATGGTCGATTAAAACAAGTGCAAGCGTGATAATTTTCGAAATGCTTTGTAGCGTCACTTTGTCGGTTGTGTCCCCCGCGTCGATGACATTGCCGTCCGGTTTGTAAATGGCAATCGACAAATCGTTAGGATTCGCCTTGCCAAGAGCGGGAATGTAATCGGCAACTTTGCCGAAGCGCGCGTATTGTTTTGCCTGTTTGACAAATTGTTCTAATTCGGATTTTGTGCACATCCGTCATCACCTTATTGTTAGTATAGCCAGCTAGATGGCAGATATGTAAAAAACCGCTGTCCTTGTACACCAGCGGTTTTTCTCTAAAAATGGAATACATCACTATTTTTTATCGCATCAGTGACAGAAAATATTCTTCTTACTCGCCGCTGTTTGATTCAGCAAAATCAAAGCCAAGGACACGGGTTTATAGCCATTCCTTGAAAAACCGTATCAGGCAAAAACAGCACAATCGCGTTAAGCTATCAATCCCATTTCCCTTCCTACTCTCGCGATTCGCTCCAACGCCCAATCGATTTCTTCCTTCGTCAAAGCGGCAGTAAGCGAAAAACGAATGCGTGACGTGCCTTCAGGAACGGTTGGCGGCCGGATCGCTACCGCGGCGATTCCGGATTCTTGAAGCCGCTCGCTCATTTGCACCGTTTGCTCGTTCGAACCGATAATGATTGGAACAATATGTGTCATGCTTTTTCCGATATTAAATCCTAACTTTTGCAGCTCATCGCGGAAATAACAGCTATGAGCTTGCAGTGTTTGTCTTTTCGCTTCTTCTTTTTGGACAATCTCAATCGCTTTCTCTATGGTGCCAAGGACAGCAGGCGGCAACGCAGTAGTAAAAATAAAGCCGCGCATCGTGTTTATCAAGTAGTCGATCAGCCACTGCTCGCCGACCACATAAGCGCCAAAGCTGCCTAACGCTTTGCTGAAAGTGCCCATTTGAATGTCCACATCATCTTGCAAACGAAAATGATGGATAAGCCCTTCGCCTCTTTCCCCATAAAGGCCGCTGCTATGCGCTTCATCCACCATTAAGATGGCGTTATAACGTTTCTTCAATGTCACTAATCCTTCTAACTGCGCCATATCCCCATCCATGCTGAAAATGGAATCGGTGACGATTAACTTTCGTTGACGCGGGGAGGCTTGTTTCAATAATGATTCTAAATGATCGAGATCGTTATGATAATAGCGATACCGTTCAGCCCCGCTTAACCTGATGCCGTCAATAATGCTCGCATGGTTAAGCCAGTCGCTAAACACTATGTCGCCGCGGCCAATAAGAGACGTGATAATCCCAAGATTAGCCGTATATCCGCTATTGAAAATGAGCGCGGCTTCTTTCTTTTTCCAGTTTTTTAACGCTGCTTCGGCTTTTGCATAAAGTTCGTAATTGCCGACAATAAGGCGGGAAGCGGTAGCGCCGGCTCCGTATGTACGCATTGCTTGGCACCCCGCTTCAATTAATCGTTCGTCGCCTGCTAGTCCTAAATAATTATTTGACGCTAAATTTAACAGCTTCCGTCCATTCATCACGATCCATGAACTGTTACAAAACGATACATCGTTTAAGGTGCGCTTTTGCATCTTTTGTTCTAATTGATAAAGCACGGATTGAATATGTCTTTTCATCCTCATCCCCCAATTGTTAACTTATAAAAAAATTTTGTTTACATTATAACAATAAAATGACAATATGCACAATTTTTCCTTAATGAAACTTGGAATGTATGAATTTTTATTGTTTATTTAGAACAATGTTTTATTGAAATAAAAAGACAACATAAGGCACGGTTTTTCACCATCTCCTCATGTCGTACAGATAAAAGGCGGGAGTCAGCCCAACCATAACATGATCATATTGCCGTTGTCCCAATATCTTTTTTTTCTTTTGAAATATTTTGTTCGGCGGGAATGGTGCGTTCGATGCGAGTGAGACGCATGGCTTGTGTGATGCGTTCGATGGGAACGACTTGTACCAGATGAACGGGGTGTCCGGCCTGTGCGGTCTGTTCGTCCAGAACGGCTCGCGCCAGATGTGCGGCCCGTGCGCTGTGTCTGGCGGGAACGATTCGTACTACGCGAGCGGGACGTATGGCTTGTGTGATGCGTTCGATGGGAACGACTTGTGCCAGATGAACGGGTTCGGCCTGTGCGGTCCGTTCGGCCAGAACGGCTCGTGCCAGATGTTCGACTCGTGCGCTGCGTCTGGCGGGAACGATTCGTACTACGCGAGCGGGACGTATGGCTTGTGTGATGCGTTCGATGGGAACGACTCGTGCCAGATGAACGGGATGTCCGGCCTGTGCGGTCCGTTCGGCCAGAACGGCTCGTGCCAGATGTGCGGCCCGTGCGCTGTGTCTGGCGGGAACGATTCGTGCTACGCGAGCGGGACGTATGGCTTGTGCGTTCTGTTCGATAGGAACGACTTGTGCCAGATGAACGGGATGTCCGGCCTGTGCGGTCTGTTCGGCCAGAACGGCTCGCGCCAGATGTTCGACTCGTGCGCTGTGTCTGGCGGGAACGATTCGTACTACGCGAGCGGGACGTATGGCTTGTGTGATGCGTTCGATAGGAACGACTTGTGCCAGATGAACGGGATGTCCGGCCTGTGCGGTCTGTTCGGCCAGAACGGCTCGCGCCAGATGTTCGACTCGTGCGCTGTGTCTGGCGGGAACGATTCGTACTACGCGAATGAGACGTATAGCCGGTACGTCTCTTATGGTGCGAACGATGTTTCTTGCTTTTGTTCCCTGTCGGTTCTTGATATAAAAAGCCGCTTAGCCCTTCACTTTCCATTTCAATAACAGCATTTTGAATGTCATCATGAGTATATGTTCTCATTTTTTAACCTCCCAATATCTGTTCATGGTTGGAAAGATAGAAAATGGGAAGTGAATGTGCTTCTATCTTTGCCTGATAATAATGTACGTTGGGTGACTTATTTTGATTTAGACGATTGTCCGTGTTTTGGAAAAATACATAAACGCCTAGAGTAACAAGAGCCTTACCATCCACATAGGATTTATTGAAACACGACCAGAAAGGAAGTGATGATAGATGTCAACAAGTCAGTTGCCTCTGATCGCAATTTATATTCACCCAAACGATTTCCGGGAGCTGCGCCGCGACATTTGGAACGACGAACCCGTTCCTGCCACATTAACGTTTCACAACAAAAGATTTCATATCGATATAAGCTATCGCGGTTCACATATTCGAAAATTTAAAAAAAAATCTTATTTTATCTCATTTTATAAACCTTATTTCTTTCATGGAGCTCATGAACTTCATTTAAATGCGGAATATAAAGATCCTTCTCTCATGAGAAATAAACTTTCCCTCGATTTTTTTACGGATCTTGGCGTACTTTCCCCTTCCTCCCAACATGTTCTTTTATCGATGAATGGAAAGCATGAGGGAATTTACCTTCAATTAGAATCAGTCGATGAGTTTTTCTTGAAAAAACGGAACTTGCCGTCAGGTCCTATTTTTTATGCAATCGATGATGATGCTAATTTTTCGCTAATCGGCTCGTTTGATCAAAAACCAAAAACCGTTTTAGATGCGGGATATGAAAGAAAACTGGGGACTAAAGAAGACCATCGCTATCTTGAGGAATTTATTTATAAATTAAATACAACGACGAGGCATGAGTACGAATCTGTCATGTCGCAAATTTTGGACGTAAATAAATACTTGCGTTGGCTCGCGGGAGTCGTTTGCACGCAAAATTTCGACGGATTTGTCCATAATTACGCGCTATATCGCAATCCAGATTCGGGTTTATTTGAGATCATTCCATGGGATTTTGACGCCACTTGGGGAAGGGATATTAATGGAAAAGAAATGCACTACGATTATGTACGGATTGAGGGATTTAATACGTTATCCGCCCGGTTGCTCGATATCGACCGCTTCCGCAATATGTATTACCACATCATGAAACAGACGCTGGATCATCCATTCACGGTCGAATTTATGAAGCCAAAAATAGAAAAGCTTTATGCCCAATTGCGGCCGAACGTCTTCCACGACCCGTACATCAAAGACCGCATCGAGCAGTTTGATAAAGAACCGGAACGGATCTGCACATTCATTGAAAAACGAAACGCCTACTTAAAGCGAAACTTATCTTCTCTACTATAAGTAGGCTGAAGTTGAATTTTAGAGAAAGTTAGGCCATTGATAGATCACTTTTATTCATAGGATACGTATAATAACAAGAACAAAGCCACATAACGGCACATCTGCAAGCTGCCACTCTGTTGGAAGGAAGGAGAAAATGAATAATTTATATTCTTTAATCGGAAAGCAAGTAGAATTAGAAGTTTCCGGGAACGTGTTATTGGAAGGAATACTTGTTGACGTGGGATCAGATATGCTTGTGGTTTATAACGGAAAAAAGTATTTATATATCCCTCATTTGCACATTCATAACATCAAACTATGCGCCGACCCGCGCACGGAATTAGCGAATGCAACCACTGAATTGCCTTTATATGATGAAGATAACATGATTTCCTACCGGAAAACATTAATCAACGCAAAAGGCCGGTTTGTTGAAATTTATGTGGCAGAAAATCAATCGATCCATGGCTATATTACGGCCATTTTAAATGACTACTTCACTTTCTACTCACCAGTGTATAAGACGATGTTTATTTCTCTAAACCATTTGAAATGGCTGGCTCCCTATCAAACAAACATTACTCCATATACGTTAAGCAATGAAGTGCTGCCAGTGAAACCGACGGACATTCCTCTGCAAAGATCGTTAGAAGAACAGTTGAAAAGATTCGAAGGAAAGTTAACTGTCTTTGATTTAGGCAATCATCCGCTGAAAGTCGGATTGCTTAAGCAAGTCCAAAACAACATCATTGAACTTGTAACTGCTAATGGAGAGTCCGTATTTTGGAAATTAACACACGTAAAAACGATTCATTTTCCTTAACCTTTCAGTAAATCAACTTCCCTCACTGTCATGAAGCTCATCAACAGGAGGGAAGTGATTTTTCTCTTGATAAAAAACAACATCATCCAAAAGCTGAGGATAAACAAAGCAAAAAAACAGCCGGCGGAATCACCGCAAATATTATTTTCTATCATCCGCCTATGAAATTTCCTCATGATGTTTCATAAAGATGTTCATCCATAAACAGATTTCGATTCATGAAGACGTGTTATTTTATTTGGGCAACATCACTTTGTTTAGTGTGATCGTTTTTCAGAGAAACCAATCGTTATTTATCTTTTTGACAAAAACTCAATTCGGTTGCGGAACGGGGCGCGGAACGAAAAGCGTACGACGCCTGGAATCGGTTTTTCGTCTTGCGTCATGACGCCATGTTCCTCCAAATAGCGACGCACTTCAGCAATGTTTTCCACTTCGAACGCTGGATGGCTTTTGCTGTTGTAGCCATCACGGTCTTCAACACCGATATGCAGTCTGGCATCTCCGACTTTGTACCAAAGTCCGCCGTTCACTTTTAGAGAGTCCGGCTTTTCTATTTCCGTAAAGCCGAGCAGAGCCGTATAAAACGCGCGCGCCTCATCTTCTGCGCCGACAGGAATACAAATTTGCACATGATCGATTCGTTTGACGCGAATCTTCATCTTTCTCCCCCATCTTCCAATGCATCTTTCACGCGGCGCGTAAATAAAAACGCCGCAACAGCGAATAAAAAGGCTATCGCTTCGACCAGCCAAATATTTGTCATCACTCGCGCTTGATATAGCGCAGGCGCGACATCCATCAACGCATGCAACAAAATTGCAAAGATGATGTAGCGAAATTTCTGTTCGCGCACGCCAAGCAATACAAGCAGGGACATCGCGATATGGAACGCAAGCGCAAACACCCGTTCAAGGCCCGCCAGCACATACATGGAAAACGGTGTATGCAGCACCATATCTTTTATTAATGCCGCTTGTTCTTTTGGGAGCGTCGGCGCGATCATTTTATCGAACGTACCGGATTGAATCATGCTTGCAAGAACGATGGCATTAATAGCGCCAAATGCGCCGATCAACACCGCTTCGATGCCGCCGTGCCCCAGCCCGAACGACAAGCCGTCTTTATAATCACGATGATTTTTTAACATCCATTTAAACCCAATGTAACGGCCGACTTCTTCAAAAATCCCCGCCGCCAGCACCGCATACAATACGAACAATGCCTTGCTATCCGTCCACTTTAACGATGCACCGTCCGCATCAATCATGATCATATGTAACATTTTTTCAAGCACTTGAGAAAACAGTATAAAAATAAGCATGCCGATGCCAAGCGGCTTCCACGAAAGCCATTTCCTTTTGCGAAAGTAAATGAGCAAGCCGAGCGGCGCAATAAATGAAATGGCCAGCTGGGTCGCCATGCCTGTGATTGCCATTGTGTTTATCATTTTTCCAATACTCATCCTTCCGTCCGTAATAAACAAGATCCAATCTTATGGCAAATGTCACACACAAATCCTTGCATTCCTATCTCCACAATCCTCTCCCCTCCAATCGCAAGACCGCCTTTTTCTATCAATGAACACTGCTTTCTCATCCTAATCGTACCATAAAAGGAAAAAAAGAGCGAGAAAATCTCGCTCTTAAACTAGATAAGTCCATTGGCCAAGCAAAATTTATCGATGAAACGCATGCGGGAGATGTGGCCGGGACGTTCTGTTTACAAACTTATGAATGTAAGGAATCACCCAGCGATCGAGACCGTATCTGCCTGCATTTGCACCAGCAACAAGGATGAATATCGTCAATAAAATCATTTGCGGATTAGTACTGGTAGTTCCCGAGAACATAAATGCGAAGTTCATGACTGCCCCCATCAGTGCGGCAAACGTTGTAAAAAGACCAAGAATAAGTGCTATGCCTACTAATAATTCCCCCCAAGGAACCAGCACATTGAAAAATCCGACATTTGGCAATGCAACATGTTCAATAAACGCAGCCCACCAGCTTTGTACGGCTGGATGCTCTCCAGATGCTTTGGCAAGCGCACCTTTTAAAAACCCTGTTGCATCAAATCCATCCACTATTTTATGCCATCCCGCTGTGATCCAAGCATATCCGAGATATAAGCGAAACAACACGAGTAGTGCAGAAGAGCTTGCATGTTCGCGCAGCCATTTGACAAACATGGTTTATCCCCTTCCTATTTTTTGGATTCCTTACACTTATATCGTACTATTTTCTATTGGAAAGAAAACCATTTTGTACATCATTTCACAATATCTTAACAAAGTTGTGACAACATTGGAAACGAGACGCGAGGATAAGTCGATTGAAAATATTTTATTATAACGTATTATAACGCTTTCCGTCTTTGCGTTTTTTTCAATATATCGTAAAATAGAATTATCAAAATAGTGGTTGTATCCTATTTTTTTAAAGGTGGGAAATATGAGAAAAAAAATGCAAACATCCTGTCCTCCAGCAAGTTTATGCCCTAAATTTGAAGCGGCAATGAAATTATTGAGCAAACGGTGGGTCGGTTTTATCATTAGCCAGCTATTAGAAGGAAAAACGCGCTTTTCCGAGATTGAAGCTTCGATTCCTATCAGCGGGCGCCTGCTTTCCGAACGGTTAAAAGAATTAGAGGAAGAAGGAATTGTATGCCGGACCGTGTACCCTGAAGTGCCAGTGCGTATTGAATACACGCTGACGGAAAAGGGGCGCGCTTTGCAAACGGTTATCGAATCAATTGAACAGTGGGCGCAAACGTGGGTCGATGTTAAAAATAGCGAGCCGCGAAAAAGCCAGATGTAATTCTGGCTTCTTTTTCTCCAACATCCAGCGGCAAACGGATCTGCCTGCCATTTTATATTCATTATTGCCGGTTGTTATAAGTTTACATAATATTTTTATTATATAATTTTTCATCGTCACCCGTTTTTTACTTCTTGCGCCGCAAATCCAAATATGCTCTTTTCTGTTGCATGATGCCACATTCCATAGCCCCCATCCAACTGCAAGTATTCCATACTGGGCCATCATTGTCGACGCGCGTTGATATATTAAGCAGCTCCCCGCAATATACCGGTCTTCTTAGTAAATGTTTGAATATGCCAAACTTTTCATATTATAATAAAGAAACGTACATAACGCCAAAAACGAAGGAGTGAAAATATGAATAACTGGGAGCAAAACTTGGAAAAATACGCGGCACTTGCTGTCCAAGTCGGGGTCAACGTGCAAAAAGGGCAAACGCTTTTTGTCAACGCTCCGCTGGAAGCTGCTCCGCTCGTGCGGAAAATCGCCAGAAAAGCATACGAAGCCGGCGCAAAGCATGTATATGTGGAATGGCATGACGAAGATCTTACATACATCAAATTTAAACATGCTCCAGACGAAGCGTTCTTGGAATATCCAACGTGGCGGGCGAAAGGAATGGAACAGCTTGCCGAAGAAGGAGCAGCATTTTTATCGATTTATTCGCCAAATCCGGATTTACTGAAAGATATCGATCCGAAACGAGTCGCAACAGCCAATAAAACCGCATCTAAAGCATTGAGCAATTATCGCAGCGCTTTAATGGCCGATAAAAACTGTTGGTCGCTCATTTCCGTCCCAACGCTAGCATGGGCGCAAAAAATATTTCCAAACGCAAGCGAAGAAGAAGCAATCTCCAAACTTTGGGATGCGATTTTCCGCGTCACCCGCGTCGACACGGACGATCCGATTCAAGCATGGCAGCAGCATAACGACAAGCTTGCGAAAATCGTTGATTATTTAAACGATAAACAATATAAACAGCTCATCTACGAAGCGCCGGGAACGAACTTAACGATCGAACTTGTCGAAAACCATGTTTGGCACGGTGGGGCTGCTGTCAGCCAAAGCGGAATTCGTTTTAATCCAAACATTCCGACAGAAGAGGTATATACGATGCCGCATAAAGACGGTGTTAACGGAACGGTGCGCAATACAAAACCGCTTAATTATAACGGCAACCTTATCGACGGATTTACCCTTACATTTAAAAATGGAAAAGTCGTTGATTTCACTGCAGAAAAAGGATATGAAATATTAAAACATTTATTGGATACGGACGAAGGTGCGCGCCGATTAGGGGAAGTCGCGCTCGTCCCGCATCAATCCCCGATTTCGGCATCAAACTTAATTTTCTATAACACATTATTCGATGAAAACGCGGCATGCCATTTGGCGCTCGGAAAAGCATACCCGACTAACATTCAAAACGGAACAGCCATGTCCAAAGAAGAATTAGACAAACATGGCGTCAACGATAGTCTCATTCATGAAGATTTTATGATCGGCTCTGCCGAATTAAACATCGACGGCGTCACGAAAGACGGCAAGCGCGAGCCGATTTTCCGCAACGGAAATTGGGCGTTGGAATGGAAGTAACAGGGCTTTTTCACGTTTATTCGCTGTTAGCAGTCATGTTGCCAAACTAAGATCTGCTCTTATTGAAACAATTTGTCTGACGGATTAGCCACGTTTTTTTGGATGATTGAAAAAACGAAAAAATCGGTCTTAAGACCGATTTTTTCGTTTCATCTCGTTATGCTTGAAAAACTTTTTTTGCGGAAACGGCAATCCACTCGTATTGGCGAAGTTTTACTTCAAACAATGTCAATGGATCGCGGTACGTTTCCGGATTCGCCCTCATTCTCTCCAGCTCTTCTTCTTTTTCAGCGATTTCTTTTTTCGTTTCTTCCACCGTTTGATTCAATACGGCAAACGGGTCGCGGAAAAAGAGCGAAATATCCCGTTCCAATGATTTCGCAAACAATTCGAATTGCAGAAGCAGCTTGCTCACAATGGATTCGGTAACCTCCAAATAATCCTGATTTTCAACAAACTGCTTATATTTGTTATACAACATCGCATTGTTTTGCTGGAAGGCTCCTAACAGCTTGCCGGCACCTTTCAATAAAATTTGATACGGTGTACGACGGAGAACAATATTCACCTTCTCCACTTGCATGCCGCTCGTCATTCGTTCTGCATCCCGGCGCCAGTCATCAAGCACTTTAAAGTCGCAATTCAGCTTAAGCCGCTCTTCCCCATACATCGCATTAAACCCATCGCTTATTTCATCAAGGAAAAATTGACAGTGATTCAGCTCATCATTTGCCGTTAAAATCCATTCCTGAAGAGAATGATAAAGCTTCGGCAAGACCTTATCATTGACGTAAGCATGCACTCTCCGGTTCATCTCATCATTTAATTCAAGATGAATTTTACGGAAATCACTGTCTTCTTGAATCACATCAGAAGTTTCCCGCAAAATTTTCGGAATATTTTCCGATAGATCCGCTCTGATTTCCTCCAAGACTTTATGGAACGTTCTCGTGATAATTCGCGCTTTTTCTTCTTTCAAATCCGTTACTTGATGGATGGCACCGCTTAGTTTCGTGGCCATCTCTTCATTCCATTTAATGGATTCGGCCAGGCTGTTTTCCATTTCCGCCCGTTTATCCAATAAATGGCTGATTAATTGGCGGATAAAGATTAATATTTTTTCCATTCGCTCATCTTCCGCTATTGGCTGGCTCAAATTTTTCAAAAACTCGGCAAGCTCATTTTGCTGTTTTCTGCTTCTTAAACGGGATGAATAGGCAAACACCCGTGCCCCAGGAACATATGCCCGGACTCGTGAGCGAGTGTCTTCCACAATGCTGGCGGCTTCATGTTCATCATAAATTTCATCGATTTTATTGAGCAGAAAATGGATTGGAAGATGAGGCGCATATTCGCGAATCTGCATCAAAATCTCTTGTTCTTTTTCGGTAAACGGATCGTTCGCATCAAGCACAAATAATAAACTGTCGGCAAAATGCAGATATTTCAGCACTTCTTCCATGCCATTACGGTCGCTAAACCCCGGCGTATCCACAAGAGCCAGCCTGTTTTCCTGCAACATTGGCGCTGGAAGAGAAAACTCAATAATCGCATTATCAAAAGCCTTATTCAGCCGTCTATCTGCTGCCTCCTGGAATTCATCGAAACTGGAAAATGCGGTTAATTCTTCATCGGATATTTTTCTAATCTCCGTCTCCTCATCCCCCTTAAATACAATGACGGAAGACGTCGGAGCAGTTTGGATATTTTCTCCGAGGACTGAATTGATAAAAGCAGATTTTCCATTCCCGGAAGTTCCAGCTACCAATAAATGATGTGTTTCAAAATCAACCAGTTCTCGGATGAGCCATCTAAAGCGGTGGCTTGGATTAACATGCTGCGCTTCGGCCCATTTGACAATGGAATCGAATAATGTCAAGCTGTATTCCAAACCGTCTACCTCATTGCGGGACCGGAAAATAAGACTTTCGGCATCATCGACCACCCCAGGGCTTATGCTGGATGGAAATTTCTCGCTCCATGCCAAAACCGCTGCGGAAGCAAATAAAACATGAGAATTATCGGCTATTCTGAGCCAGTTCGTTAAGAGGCTCGGAATAATCTCCTCGAGTTCTTTGATTAAATACTTTCCATCGATCAATTCAAAATAAGCTTCCTGATAAAGTGCTGATAGATCTTTCCAAGACTGTTTCCGGCTTGTATCCAGATCGAAGAAAAGATGATTAAATTCCCGCAGCCACGAAAAATAAGAATGCTCATTTTTGTAACCATTCCATAATGCCTGAACCATCTGTTCAAACCTTGCCTGATCCACCCGGTGCAGGGCGACTAAGCATTTCGAAAAATAATGAGGTTCAAAGATGTTGGTTAATCCTTGTTCGGCATAAGTTTTTAAAATATCAAACCATTGCGGAGATTCCGTCCGGATCGCTTCAGCGGCAGCCAGTTCAATGGCGCTTTTCCAATCCTTGTGCTTTTCGAAAAAGGCACGCGCAATGTCCGTCACATTCGGATAGTCTGGATTAAAGGACACCGCTTTTTTTATGACTTGATCCGCTTTTTCAAGACTGCCTTCGTCTATGTAAAGCGAAAATAATTGCAACGCAATTTCTGATTGCAAGACACTGCTTTCCGTATCAATGGATTGATAAATTTCTTCAGCGGTGGATAATTGTCCGAGTTCATAATAACAATCCGCTATATTTTTCTTCGCCCACGGTTCTAAGTCATTATGGACGTTTTCCCATTTGAAAATCGCCGCTTCATAATCTTTGTTATGAAAATATACTTCTCCTTGGGCAAAACGGATCGTGGAAATATCAGCTTCCCCATCTTTATGCCCGGCTTGAAAAGCTTCTCCAAGGACACGGACAGGATTTGTTTCATTCGCTTCTATCAACGTTTCATAAAATCTTTTTTTTATCAGTTGATTTTCTAACGTCATATTTACCTCCCGATGTGCCTATTTCATCAATATATTTTACATACCGCATGACATAGTTAATGAAAACTTTCTTGTTCCCGTCTTCATATTCTAGCAGACTTACTTTTGCAATAAAGTTTCAAATTGTTTTCATTTATAATACAGATTTATATCATCATGTAAAAATTCAGCTAAATTATGTTATTAATTAGGTAGAAATGGAAAAAAGCTGCGCCATCCTCAAAAAGATAGTGCAGCTCCGATTCGTGCCTGATGCGTTAACCGTGAATTCGATGGACAGTGTCACTCAAGCAAGCAAACGCAGACTGATTTTTTGCGGCAGAAATTGGTGTTTGAATAGAAACAAATTAGTGATACATTTCGCAAGCATGGAATAATGTTTCAAAGAAGTAATCTCATGCCATCCACGTTTTTTTTTGCATATGTGAAAGAACGTGGCTATATTTTTATTGTGTTTAAGGGTTTGGCGCCAAAATCATTAAATCAAGGCTTTGATTTCTGTTAACAAAATTCCGATAATAAAACCACAAACCGCTCCATTCACCCGAATCCACTGCAAGTCTGTTCCAATCTTGTTTTCCATCATATGAATAAGCGTTTCATTATCCAGCTTATCCAGATTCTCCTGTACAAGTTGGCCGATTTTGGAATGATTCTCTTCAACAAGATGAATGATTTGCTTTTGTATCCAGTTTTCTATGATATGGAGTTTTTCTGGATTTTTTTGTAGATCATTCAGTAAGCGTGTTAAAAAGGGAAGAAGATACGTGTCCGTAAATTTGCCGTCTTGCACAAAGGCCAACGCTTTCTGCTGAGCTCTCTGCAAGATTTCGGTTATTTTTTCAGCAGGCTCCCATCTGTCAATAAGATGGTCCTTCCAATTTTCAATTTCTCCCAACAACTCTTTATTGTCTTTTATATTTTGCAATTCCTTACGAACATGTAAAAGTAAAGCTTTCCTGTTCGGATCGTCTTTTTGGCGCAAATTGCTAACAACACTAAGGAGAAGGTTTTGCAGTATGCTGCCGAGTTTTTCTTCATTCAAAAGATTTTGGAAAGACTTTAATGCAAACCGCAAAAAACCGTCTAACTCTATATTGTCAAGTACCCGTATTGCTAGATTGCCAAGCTGATTCTTTGTGTCCCTTTCCTTTATCCACTCTTCTGCTTTGTCAAGAAGGTAATCGAACGACTTTTCGTCATATTCACGAATAAGCACTTGATCGATGGCAAACGGAAGGACAGCATTTATTTCAATGGAACGAACAGAAGACTTTATTTCTTTTTCCACAAAAGGAGCAACTTTTTCAACAGGAATATGGCCGATCATTTGTGCGATGAGTGACACAGCGCCCCTTTTCACAGAATCTGAATAAATCTCTTTCTCAAGGACAGACAACAATTTTTCTGTTAAATGGATTTGTTTGATTTTACTTCTTATACTTTCTTTGGAAAGCCAGTCATTTTCAAGCGTTGAGACAAGCGCTTTCGTTATTCTTTGCCGGTTTTTAGGCAAAAGCGCCGTATGGGGAATAGGCACCCCCAATGGATGGCGGAATAAGGCAGTAACAGCAAACCAGTCAGCCAATCCGCCCACAAGCCCCGCTTCAAAGCCTCCTTGCAGTAAGTTTCCAAGATGCGATCCTTGGAAAGGAATGGTTGCAACAAAACCAGCTCCCATAACCGCAAGCGAAAAACTTGCTAAGCGCTTTGATTTCTTTGGCTGCTTTGACTTTTTAGATATCATGCTCCCTCATCCTTTATGATAATAAATTTACTATAACCAAATGAGTGGAAAGTAATCCATAACGGAATCCCAAAAAGAATACAAAAAATTTCATCAGCTTCTGAACAGACAGATGATGTTGTTTTGCTGATAGGAGAGACTGTCATTCCGGCTATATGAAAAATGTTGCCACAAGCTTTACCTATCCCTTTGCTAGTTAAATAGTGGTATGGCTAAGCTTTGTTCCCCCATTATTCCATAATGTTAAAAAACCAGATTGTACTATAAAGCATCTTATCATAACAAAATCATATCAGCTTGATTAATGATTTTATTGAATGGATTTTTCATCTTCCATCCCACTATAGACTTTTTTGTCACGAGCCCCTAATGGAGCAGCTGTATGTTGCTTCTTTTTTGCATAACTATCCTCTCCTGCTGAATAAGATGGCAGTAAAACAGTTTTTTGTCAACTCACAGTCTGGCAAGGAGGAAAAGTATGTCAAATTACATATATCCTGAGTTATCCGCAGATCAAATGATTTCCACCATCAGAAATGGGCTTCCAAAAACCAAAATTCCTAAGAAAATTATCATTATTGGCGCAGGCATGGCAGGATTAGTGGCAGCCTCTTTGCTTAAGCAAGCTGGGCATGATATTACTATTCTTGAAGCTTCGGACAGGGTAGGGGGCCGTGTCTATACGTTGCGATCTGATTTTATGTATGATCAGTACCTGGAAGCAGGTGCGATGCGTATTCCTCACATTCATTTTTTAACTTTGGAATATATACAAAAGTTCCGCCTTCCGGTTAATCGGTTTATCAATGAGTCTCCTAACGACATTATTTATGTTAGAGGAATAAAAACTCGTTTAAAGATATACGAAAAGAATCCTGACATTTTGGGCTTTCCGGTAGCTCCGCATGAAAGAGGGAAAACCGCTACGGAGTTGCTTCAATCCGCAATAAAGCCCGTAATCGATTTTATCAGCAAAAACCCGCGAAACAATTGGCCTTTGGTCGTAAAAGAATTAGATAAATACTCGATGGATGCTTATTTGCGATATAACCCGTTTGGAACTAAGTTATCTCCGGGTGCCATCGATATGGTTAAAGTACTTCTTTCATTAGAAGGATTTCCGGAGCTTTCTTTCCTAGAAGCGTTGCGCGAACTAATGATTTTGTTTACTCCTAATATCTCCTTCTATGAAATCACGGGTGGCAATGACCAACTTCCTAAAGCATTTGTCCCACAATTGAAAGAGAATATCATGTTCGGACAAAAAGTAAGGAAAATTGTCCAGCACAACAACCAAGTAACCATTCATTCGGTCCATACAAAAATTTTGGAGCCATTTCAAATTACCGGTGATCTTGCAATTGTGACCATTCCTTTTTCTGTCTTACAATTTGTTGAAATCGAACCGCGCGACTCTTTTTCTTATAACAAATGGAAGGCGATTCGGGAACTTCACTATGTGGGATCAACAAAGACAGGCATCCAGTTTAAAAACAGGTTTTGGGAGAAGGAAGGCATGTATGGCGGAAAAACCGTTTCTGATCTTCCTGTTACATATACTCAATACCCGAGCCATGACCTTGGCACATCAGGACCTGGGGTTGTTTTAGCTAGTTATACATGGGAAGATAATGCTATACCATGGGATAGTTTAAGCGCTGAAAATCGTTTGGAATACGCCTTAAAAAACTTGGCCACTCTCCATGGTAAACAAATATATCGTGAATTTGAAACAGGAGTGAGCCACAGCTGGGTCCGGTATCCCTACTCTGGTGGAGCTTTCACGATGTTTAAACCAGAGCAGGCAACTGAGTTATCTCCCCATATTTCTTCACCCGAAGGAAGAGTTCATTTCGCTGGCGAACATGCCTCCACTACCCACGGTTGGATCCAAGGTGCAATCGAATCCGGAATACGTGTCGCATATGAAGTGAATGATTTGCCAAAAACTTTCTTTCAGAACTAATCAGCAATCATGCAGAAAGATAACCTTCCAATCTTCTGGTAAAATACCATCTATTAGTCGAACCCCTTTTCACTAAACTGCTTTTCGGAGCATCACCTTTAACAAAGGACTGACTTTTTGTCCGGCCAGCAATATCATGTGAATAGCACGCGGATTCCATCGCAATACAATACAAAAACCAGCCAAAATGGCTGGTTGTATAGCGTCCCAGGAGAGATTCGAACTCCCGACCGACGGCTTAGAAGGCCGCTGCTCTATCCAGCTGAGCTACTGGGACATGGTATTAATTACACTCCATTTTTTAATTGGCTGTCTCTTCCTCTGGCAGCTGGCTCTAAGAAGCAGGATGCGTCGAGACAACTCGCAGCTGATTCAATAATGCAAACGCATTATTCGTGTCTCTAACTAGCTTGAACTGCTGAAATATTTATTTGACTTGCTTTCACTGCCAAATGACTCAAAAAAGTTAATATGTCGGAACGACTTAAAGAACTCATCAGTAATAGGCGGAAAGTGGGCCTAAGTGGACTTGAACCACCGACCTCACGCTTATCAGGCGTGCGCTCTAACCGGCTGAGCTATAGGCCCATTAAAAAAGCGGGTGATGGGAATCGAACCCACGACGTCAGCTTGGGAAGCTGAAGTTTTACCACTAAACTACACCCGCACGGACGAAACAAGAAGGCGGCACCCGGATTCGAACCGGGGATGAAGGTTTTGCAGACCTCTGCCTTACCACTTGGCTATGCCGCCACAAAAGCGGAAGACGGGACTCGAACCCGCGACCCCCACCTTGGCAAGGTGGTGTTCTACCACTGAACTACTTCCGCAATTGGCTGGGCTAGCTGGATTCGAACCAGCGCATCACGGAGTCAAAGTCCGTTGCCTTACCACTTGGCTATAGCCCAATGATATGCTTTAACGCCATTTTTCGAACAACAAGGGCGTTAAAAAATCGAGAGTTTTGGGAACCACTGTTTTACATAAATTATGCCCCTGCATCCATATATCGGAGAGAATGGCATAAGCCCGCCTAACCGAAAAGGAAATGGATTTCTTATTCATTACATTCAGTCAAACATAAGTGTTTCGGAAACAATACCTTTCACCGTTCAAACATAAACGTATATGTATACACACAAATGAAAAGTTACATATGTACGAAATCCAACTGGTGGTTTAAGAAGCAAAAGATTTTTCCTGCTGAAATGGCGCGCTCGAGAGGACTCGAACCCCTAACCTTCTGATCCGTAGTCAGATGCTCTATCCAGTTGAGCTACGAGCGCACATGCTCTTCAAACAGTCCATACCTTCGCAAAATTATTGCGCATGATATATTCATTCCTTCAAAACTAGATAACCGTCCGTCTCGAAGAAGCCATTTGGCCAGGCGGCATTCTCCGTTGTTCGTGGTTAAGCCCTCGATCGATTAGTATCCGTCAGCTCCACGTGTCGCCACGCTTCCACCTCGGACCTATCGACCTCGTCATCTTCGAGGGATCTTACTCGCTTGACGCGATGGGAAATCTCATCTTGAGGGGGGCTTCACGCTTAGATGCTTTCAGCGCTTATCCCTTCCGCACATAGCTACCCAGCGGTGCCCCTGGCGGGACAACTGGTACACCAGCGGTGCGTCCATCCCGGTCCTCTCGTACTAAGGACAGCTCCTCTCAAATTTCCTGCGCCCGCGACGGATAGGGACCGAACTGTCTCACGACGTTCTGAACCCAGCTCGCGTACCGCTTTAATGGGCGAACAGCCCAACCCTTGGGACCGACTACAGCCCCAGGATGCGATGAGCCGACATCGAGGTGCCAAACCTCCCCGTCGATGTGGACTCTTGGGGGAGATCAGCCTGTTATCCCCGGGGTAGCTTTTATCCGTTGAGCGATGGCCCTTCCATGCGGAACCACCGGATCACTAAGCCCGACTTTCGTCCCTGCTCGACCTGTCTGTCTCGCAGTCAAGCTCCCTTCTGCCTTTGCACTCTCCGAATGATTTCCAACCATTCTGAGGGAACCTTTGGGCGCCTCCGTTACCTTTTGGGAGGCGACCGCCCCAGTCAAACTGCCCACCTGACACTGTCTCCCACCCCGCTAAGGGGTGCGGGTTAGAATTTCAATACCGCCAGGGTGGTATCCCACCGCCGCCTCCACCGAAGCTGGCGCTCCGGCTTCCCAGGCTCCCACCTATCCTGTACAAGCGATACCAAAATTCCATATCAGGCTGCAGTAAAGCTCCACGGGGTCTTTCCGTCCTGTCGCGGGTAACCTGCATCTTCACAGGTAGTATGATTTCACCGGGTCTCTCGTTGAGACAGTGCCCAAGTCGTTACACCTTTCGTGCGGGTCGGAACTTACCCGACAAGGAATTTCGCTACCTTAGGACCGTTATAGTTACGGCCGCCGTTTACTGGGGCTTCGGTTCGCACCTTCGCTTCCGCTAAGCGCTCCCCTTAACCTTCCAGCACCGGGCAGGTGTCAGCCCCTATACTTCGCCTTTCGGCTTCGCAGAGACCTGTGTTTTTGATAAACAGTCGCTTGGGCCTTTTCACTGCGGCTCCCTCAGGCTTGTGACCCAAGAGAGCACCCCTTCTCCCGAAGTTACGGGGTCATTTTGCCGAGTTCCTTAACGAGAGTTCTCCCGCGCACCTTAGGATTCTCTCCTCGCCTACCTGTGTCGGTTTGCGGTACGGGCACCTCTCACCTCGCTAGAGGCTTTTCTTGGCAGTGTAGGATCGGG